>CAZCFM010000011.1:0-41766 GCA_964497855.1 uncultured Verrucomicrobiota bacterium
TTCCCGAAATCCGCACAAACCTCCTCCTCGCACGCTCAACGCCCGAAATACTGGAGATTTTCCGCAAAGGGCAGAAACTCAGTGAAACCCGGAAAAAGAAGAAACAGAGCAAAGTGTAACCGCCTATTTCCCGGCGCCCGCAACGCCCCAAAGCCCTCGTTTCGCCTTTTTGGCTTCCCGTTCCAAGGTCCTCAGTCGTGACCAATAGCGGCGTTCGGAAACGCCGTCGGGAAGTTCAGCCCCGATCCCATGGATGCGGGCATAGCCATTCTCGACCAGGAGTTCACTGAGCCAGCGCCCTTCCACTTTCACCATCGCGTAATAGCGGTTTTTATCACTGGCCCCCCGCGCATCGACATACTGGGTAAAAACCTCCAGATCCTTGCCCTCCAGTTTTTTCCGAACGAACTCCGCCGCTTCCGTTGCACCTTTCAGGGCCTGTTCAGGCGTCACCCCAAAATACGCCGCCTGCTCTTTCACCCGGTCCGGATAGCGCTGATCCTTCTCCGGGGCATCCACAAAATACAAACGGAACAGATAGGTGCTGCGATTGCGTTTGGCGTGAAAACTATCGGCATCGTTGGCCTCGTTCTGAACATAGGCCACCTTGTCGAGGCGGGTCCACTTGCCTGCACACGCAGGCTCAGCGCCAAGCAGCACAAGAATCGTCAGGAGAATCCAGCGGAGGAACATCATGCCTGAAAACTAACACGCATCTTCTCCTGACGCAATCTTAGAGATAGCCCAGGGCTTGGTAAAACACCCACATCCACATGAGCAGCAGAATGATGGCGCAAACAGGCACACGCTTCGGAACCACAATGTAGGCGCCCTCTTGATGACACCCGTAGATCATTCTGCGCCGGCGCCGCGTGACCATGCCCCCCACACACGGAAGCATCCACCGCACCATCCAGAAATTTTTGTACGCCATCAGTCTGTCCGGCAAGGGACGGGGCGAACGACCCGTGTCACAACCCCGGCAAAACGTGCAGAACTGCTCCTTGTGGGGATTCCGGTTGCGGCCCCACATGCCCCACGTAAGCCGCCAGGAATCAAGGGTCAAGCGCGCAAGGTCCACCGGGAACCATAGGACCTTTTTAAAAAATTCGGCAAACCGTTTCATCCCTCTCCGTGTTTTGTTTTTTTAAAACGTGAAAAACATAGCGAAAATGACTGCAAAGGCAAAAACAAAATGGGAAATCGGTGACTTTTATTGGTGTATAGAAAGGCCCCACAGGCGGGAATTCGAGAAAAAGATTGCCAGCGGGCGATCCTCCTGACACAAGCGCGGCCAACTTTTCAACCCTTTTCCTGGTATCTGCCCATGATCTCCGCTGTTTCCCTCACCATGCGCTTTGGCGAAAAAATTCTCTTTGAGAACGTCAGCGTCAAATTCCGTCCTGGCAACCGCTATGGCCTGATCGGCGCGAACGGCTCCGGCAAATCGACCTTCATGAAAATTCTCTCCAACCAGTTGGAGCCCTCTTCTGGCGAGGTTGCCCTGGATACCGGCTGCACCATGGGGTACCTCCGCCAGGACCACAACGCCTTTGACCACCAAAGCGTGCTGGACACCGTCTATCAGGGAAATGAAAAACTCTGGAGCCTCCATCTCGAGCGCGAACACCTCTACACGGCCACCGATCTGAGCCCCGCCGAAGAGGAACGTATCGGCCATATCGAGGACGAATTCGGCGAAGCCGGCGGCTACACCATGGAAACCGACGCCGCCAAACTGCTGGACGGCCTCGGCATTCCCGAAGAAAAACACGCCGGCGGCATGGAGTCCCTCCCCGCCGGCCTCCGCCTGCGCGTCCTGCTCGCCCGCGTGCTCTTCGGCCATCCCGACGTTCTGCTCCTCGACGAACCGACCAACCATCTCGATATGACCAGCCGCGACTGGCTCGAAGGTTTCCTTCAGCAATACATCGGCACCGTGATCGTCATTTCCCACGACCGCTATTTCCTCAACGCCGTCTCCACCCACATCGCCGACTTGGATTATCAGCAGGTCCGCATGTTCGTTGGCAACTACGACGACTTCATGACCACCAACGCCATGCTCATGGAAAAACGGCAGCGCGAAAATGCCACAAAGGAAAAACGCATCGAGGAACTCCGCAGCTTCATCAACCGCTTCGCCGCCAACGCCAGCAAAGCCCGTCAGGCCACCTCCCGTCAAAAGGAACTGGGCAAAATCGAAGTGGACAAAATCAAACCCTCCACCCGCGTGTCGCCCTACATCCGCTTTGAACCCAAAACCCGCCTCGGCGACAAGGTTCTGGAGGCCGAAACGATTGCCAAAACCTACGAATTTCCGCTGTATTCCAATTTCAACGCCATCATCGGGCCGGCGGAGAAAATCGCCATCATCGGCAACAACGGCGTGGGCAAAACCACCCTGCTCCGCCTCCTCTGCGGAGATCTGGCCCCCGATTCCGGACGCGTCATCCGCGGCGACACCGTCGAACTCGCCGTCTTCCCCCAGGAACCGATGAGCCGCCTCGTCGCCGGCCAGACCGCCATCGACTGGCTGTCGAAATTCTGCAGCGACGAGCAGCAGAAAGAAACCGAAATCCGTTCGGCGATGGGACGAATGCTCTTCAAAGGCGAAGCGGTTTTCAAACCCTGCGAGGTCCTCTCCGGCGGTGAAAAAGCCCGGCTCATCCTCGCCGCCATGATCATGCAGCAGGCCAACGTGATCGCCCTCGACGAGCCCACCAACCATCTGGACCTCGAAAGCATCGAATCCCTGAACTACGCCCTCAGCCTCTTCCCCAACACCGTCATTTTCGTCAGCCATGACCGCGAATTTGTCCGCAGTATCGCCACCCGCATTTTCGAAATCCGCGACGGCATGATTGTCGATTATCCCGGCACCCTCGCCGAATACGAAGCCTACAAAGCCGCCCAAAACCGGCGTTGAACCACAGGCAGGAGGGGCGATTAGTCTGCTGGATACCCGTACGGGGAGAAAAAGGGGTGTTCTGTTGAAAAATCAGGTGATATGAGGATTTTCTCAAGCACCGGATCCACCACCAATTCATCACCCCAACAGGCACGTTCTGGGGTGCGTTCGGAACGGTTTCCTTCGTAAATCAACAAAGGTTTGTAGGTTCCTTTTCCCGGAAAACGAACAACACCTGAATGGGGAAGGTCGGCGGACCATTGACCATGTCCCACAGGAATCAAGCGTTTTCCCCATTTCTTGTACATCAGGACCCGCCCGTTCTTCTGCTTCGTCTTCCCCATGACCAGCGTGGGGCTCGCGGCTTTCGAAATATTCAGAACGAATTGATTCGAATCTCTTTTGTCAACTTCCAGAAGGCCCATGTACTCCCCACTGGTAGGAATTCCACCATCTTCCGCCACTGTTTCGGATTGAAAAATAATTAATTGAGGGCCCTCGGATCGCAGAGGGAGCCTAATGGATTCCTCTTCGACGACATCCATTGAAACGGGTGGATTGATTTGATCCAGACCAAATAAAAACAACTTTCCCGGACGTTTTAAGGAAGCATCTATCCAGTTGAGTTGAAGTTGTATATAATCGATGGATTTCAAACTAAATTTAAACGCTGCGTCCGACTGTACTTCGATCACAGTCACAAAAGGCTTTTGCTGGATGTGGTCGATTCGAATCTCATATTTCCCAGGATGTACATGCAAATCGAATATTCCATTCTCATCCGTTTGTCCGCTTTGAATCAATCCTGAATTCTCGATGGAATGGACCCCGAAGGTCGCTCCAGAGAGTGGTTGTTGATCGTGGTCTTCCACTTCAATGGTCACATATGTAAAGGGGACTTTTCCGGACACCGGGCCAAGAATATACATGGCACCTTTGAACACATCATCGGTTCCGATCTGGAAATGCCCTGATTTTTGATTGTCCAACACAAAATTGCCCTTGGATGTCTCGATGTTTTTTCCCAAATACAACTTCCGATCCACCGGTAGCGCCCCTCTGAAAACAAGGCCACCCAGCTCCTCCGAGTAGTGCGAAGCATTTGGACCAAGCCGATAGGTTTTTGTTACAGGATCCTGAACGTACACAGGAAGCAATATGTCACCAAACAGTGATTCCGCCTCGCTGACCGATATCTTTTTCAGAGCACCACCTTTCCGAAGGTAAATATCAAAAACGGCCTGTACAGGAACCTCCTCCAGCCTCCAGACCTCACCTTTACTCAATGTTTCAGCCGCAAATTCACGGAAAATGGGACTGAAGTTGTCATGAATACGTTCATTCCGGATCCTGAAAATGTACGGAGAGTCATCCTCTATGAAATTGAATTGGAGAACGCCATGGTCATCCGTGAACGCCTCGTTGTTTGGAGCATGTGAAACGCCAACCTTTTGAAGAAAACCTACATTGGGGTGTACAGACCGAATCTTGACATTTTTGTGCGGCACTCCTTTTGACGTGACAACGTGAATGGAACCGCGTTTGACATCCACCACACGATTCGGAATGGAGATGATTTTCCCGTTCATTTCCGGTCCAATATCCAACTCCAGATCACAACCGTAGGGGCTAATCGCTGTGGGTTTCTTGAAAATCCGATACAACCCCGGCTCACCTTCGAAGCGTCCTCTGAGGGCAAAGTTTTCGTTTTGACTAGGGATAATGTGTATATTTACAGTCGGTTGCCAGCCATCAAGCGTTCTTTTTGTAAAGGTATACGCTTGAAATTTCCCAGCATCCAAATCAATCGGAGTTTCGATTCCTGATTCGATCCTCACCATCCTGAAGTTAAAAGATACGATACCGGCCTGCGCGACGCCAGACAAGATCCATATTATATATAGGAGTGTTTTCATTGCAGGGGTGTTTTTGGGAAGATGTGACGGTTTGATTTAATCAAAACATTTCAAAACAAAGAAGGATTACAGCTTCTTTGGTGGCACCCTGGATGTATGCCACACGCTCATCCAATCTTCAATCCAATTTCTTGCTACAGAGGATCTTTCTTCTTAAACGTTATGCCCCTACCCCATCTACCTCACCCTTCTTTCTTTTGGCTGAACTGCTGAAAGATTGACAAAGCTTCTGCTTTCGATGATTAAAACGATCATGGCTCACTCTCCAAGCGATGACTCTACGAACACCCCCCCCGCTGCTGCGGCCCGTCGTGTCCTGCTTCTGGAGGACATGCGCAGATTGGCGGAAGAAGGAAAAACCTGCCTGCACTGCAGCGGGCTGTGCTGCACCTCCCTTGCCAACTCCATGCGCATCTCCCCACAGGAGGCGTTGGACATCCGCGACGCGCTCCTTGCCGAACAACGCTGGAACGACGCCCTCGCCGAACGCCTCCGCGAAACCATCCGCCGTTTCCGTCTCGATCAGGAACTCGGCGACGGTCGCCGCGTCCTGCGCCGCAGCTACACCTGCCCCTTTTTCTCGGGCGATCGTCTCGGCTGCACCCTGCCCCCCACCCACAAACCCTACGGATGCCTCGCCTTCAATCCACATCGCCCCGGACTCCGCGAAGGCGGCGACTGCTCCTCCGACCAGGCCCTTCTTCAGCGTCGCGAAAACGCCTTCCCCCCCGACGCCAGCGCCCTCAGCGAACCCATTCCTGTTGCCGTTCTCCGCCTCTACGAAAACCCTCCCGCCAACCCTTCCTGAACAAGGCAAGGCCCCCACATGATTCACCCCAACCCCTGGATATCCGCGTTTATCGGCGTCCCAGAGTTCGCCTGGAAAAACCGTCTCCGCCGCTGGCTCGCGTTCAGCCCGCTCGTGCCCGCCCGCATCCAGGACTACTCCCCGCTCAAAGGCTACGAACTTCTTCGGAAACTACAGCCCGGCGATCACGTGATCGATGCCGGCGCCTTTCCCGGCGATTACGCCCTCTTCGCCGCCCGGCGTGTTGGACCTGGCGGCCACGTCTACGCCTTCGAACCCAGCGCCGCCAACCGCCGCGTGCTCGAACGAAACATCCGCCTCGCAAAGGTCACGAACATCAGCGTCATTCCCAAAGGCCTGTGGAATGAAACGGCCACCCTTCGCCTCACCCCCAATGGCCTCGCCTCCAGTGTCCAGCAGAACGGCGGAGAGAGGATCGACGTGGCACGCCTCGACGACGAAGTACAGCGCCTGGGCATCCCCCGCGTGGATGTCCTCAAAATGGACATCGAAGGCGCCGAACTCCAGGCCCTCGCCGGCGCCGCCGAAACCCTCCGCCGTCACCAGCCCCACACCTGCGTCGCGACGTATCACATTGTCGACGGCGAGAGCACCGCCGCGCGCGTCGAAACGCTTCTCCGCGCCGCCGGATTGGAAGCCACCACCCGCTATCCCAAACACGTGACCACCTACGGGTGTTCAGGGCTCACGGAAGCGTGATGCGCATCACCGCGCCCGCGCTGTCCACCTGCGCATGGGGCGTTTTGGCGGGAAGAAACACGGATGCGCCACGCGGGACCGCGACCTCCACGCCGCCAGCCTCGACCGTCATGTCGGCGTCGATGGCAAACAACACCTGAAAACTTCCGGCGTCTCCCGAAATGACAGCGCGACCACCGGGATGCAGTCGCTCGAGGCGGAAATAGGGCGACTCCATGATGCGTTCGCGGGGGATTCCGTTGAGCGGCGGCAGGGCTTCCGCAGGCGTGAGCGCGGAGGCCGCATCCTGCCAGAGCGTCACCTGCAACGCCTGGTCCACGTGCAGCTCGCGGCTCTTGCCACGGGCATCCACCCGTCCCCAATCGTAGATGCGGTAGGTGGTGTTCGAGTTCTGCTGGACTTCGAGCAACAAACAGCCCGACGCAATCGCATGAACGCGTCCGCCGGGCACAAAAATCGCATCGCCCGCCTTGACGGGAATTTTTTTCAACAGGGGGTCCAGACGGTTTTCCGCAATGGCGCTGCGGAAGGTCTCCGGCGTGACGCCTTCCGTCAGACCGCAGTAAACAGCGGCATCGGGCGATGCCTCCAGGATGTACCAGGTTTCGGTTTTGGCCTCGCCTCCGAAGCGCGCCGCGGTTTCGTCGTTGGGATGCACCTGCACACTGAGCGTCTGCGCGGCGTCGAGCACCTTGATCAGCAGCGGAAAACGGTCGCCGCGGCAGCGGTGGCCCAACATCCCGACGGGATCGGCGCTGATCAGTTCACGGAAGGTTTTGCCCAGCAGCGGGCCGCCGGAAACCACACTCATGCCGTCGGGACGGTCTGTGATTTCCCAGGACTCGGCAACGATGCCCTCCGGCGTGTCCTGGCGTCCGAGATGGCGGCGCAAGCGGTCGCCGCCCCAGAGATAGGTTTGATAGACGGGTTGGAAACGGAGAGGAATCGCGGGAGCTGTCATGGAAGGCCAAGGGTTGGGGGCGGAGGAGATGTGAATACCGTTTTACGGGTTCAAAGCGGCTTGTCAAAACCAGACGGCACTTTTGGTTCTGCGGGCGCTGTCAGCAGGGAACACAGCGTTTCAGCGGAGTCCGCGTCGGCAATCGCGGCGGCGGTTTCGGGTTTGCGGAAGCGGCGGGCCACGGCGGCCAGACTGCGCAAATGGATTTCCGGCGCGTCGCCTTTGGGACTAATGAGGGCCATCAACACCCGCGGACATTCCGGCAGCTCGAAAAACCGCCCCTGCCCTTTGCCACAGCCAACCAGCAGCACAGGACTTTCGCGATCCCCGCTGTGCGCGTGCAGGAGGATGACACCGGGGGCGAGTTCCACCGGATTGAAACGCGCGGAATCCAGAAGCGCCGGGGCTGCCGCAAGGGCCATTCCGGGATCGTCGGACATGCCGTTTCGCAACAGAAACTGAATGCTGGCTTCCGCCGTGAGGGCCCCCGGAAAATCCACCGCGCGCAGAGACGGAAATCCGCCGTCGGACGACACCACGATCGGCGCGGACGCACTTTCATCGTCGGAAGGTATCGCGGGATAGGCGACGATGAAGTTGATATCGGCAAAGCGTTGGGCAATCAGCGCCGGCAGGCGGTCGAGGGTCGGGGTCCACAACAGCGTGTTGCGGCGGATTTGAGGCAACAGCAGGAAATCATTCACGCCGAGATGATCAAAGAGAAGCTGTCGCGCCCCGGCCCAGGTTTCCGCCACATGAAACTGCGTTTTCCCACTGGGTTGCGCGTTCTCGATGGCTTTGCGAAGGCCGTCGGACGCTTTGCCGGCGAGATACACATGCAGATCGACGCCCATTTGACGTGCCAGCAGGCGGATTTCGCGCAGCAGTTGCAGCAAATCCTCGCGGTGTTCGGACAAGGGCGGAAAAGGAACCCGCAGCACCTTGTTGGTCGCCGGCGGGCGCTGGATGCGGCAGATGAGCAGTCGGCAGGGGCAGATTTCGCTGAGGTTCTGATTGACCGATCCGAAGAGGCGTGCCGCGCGTGTGGCTTCTTCGCCCCAGCCGACCAGCACTGTGCTGGCCCTCAGTTCGCGTGCGGCCCGGCAGATGCCGTCCGCCGGGTTGAGGTCCACACGCACATGCGGCTCAACATTCATGTCGGCGGCGGAGGCGTGGGTCATGCATTTCGCGAGAAGTTTTTCACCGCGGGTGATGGCTTCTTCCGCGCCGCCCTCGTCCCGCACGATGGTCAGCGGAAACAACGCACCCGCCACGGCTTTGTCGCGCAGCAAAAACGCCAGTTCCATCATGCGCGCGGCGCTGGAGGGATGGGCCACGGGGATGAGCAGGCGCTGTTCCGTGGCGCGTGACGTGCGGCGCGGTGCAGTCTGCTGCAAGGCCATGCGGCGGCCATTCCGTTCCACCATCCAGGAACCCAGCGGCACCGTCACGAGGATCATGGCGATGGCCCCGTTCAGCGCGTCTTTGTCGAGAATGCCCGCCTGAAACCCCACCAGCACGGCGGCAAGGGTTGCCGCCGCCTGCACCACGCTCAGACCAAACATCACCTGTTTTTCCGGGCGGCTGTAGCGGAACAGCCTTCCGGCAATCTGCGCGGCGAGGAATTTGGTGATCACCACCGCAGCCACCATCAGGCCCATCACCTGCCAGGTGCGGACACTTCCGACGAGCGCGGAGGGATCGACGAGCATGCCCACCGAGATCAGGAAAATCGGGATGAACAGCGTTTCGCCCGCAAACACAAGGCGGTTCATGAGCGGACTGTGTTCGGGCACCAGTCGGTTGAACGCGGCCCCGGCCAGAAACGCGCCGATGATCGGTTCCATGCGGGCGAAGTGCGACAGGTAGGCACAGGCGCACACCACCGAGAGCACAAAAAGAAACTGCGCACCGCCAGACTCGGTGACATTGCGGAAAAACCAGCGCGCCAATCTCGGAATCAGCAGCGTGATGGTCGCCACCAACAGCGACATCGCCGCACTGAGCATCAGCCAGAAGTTCAGATCCATGACAATGCCCTTGGAGGCATCCACGACCACGGCCAACACCAGCAGCGCCAGGGTGTCGGTGATGATGGTCGCACCCACCGTGACGGTGACCGCTTCGCTGCGGTGAATGCCCAGTCGGCTGGCCACGGGATACGCGAGCAGGGTGTGCGACGCGAACATGCTGGCCATGAGCAGCGCGGCGGGCCAGGAAAGCCCCAGCAGAGCCCATGCGGCGAGCGTGCCAAAGACCTGCGGAATGAGAAAAGTGATCAAACCGAACCCAATGCTGCGGTTGCGGGTGCGGGCAAACTGGTAGAGGTCGATCTCCAGACCCGCCAAAAACATGATGTAAATTAAACCGACGGCGCCAAACAGTTTGATGGCCTCGCTGCGTTCCAGCACGGCAAATCCATGTTCGCCCAGCAGGGCACCCGCCAGAAGCAGCAACACCAGGTCCGGGACGCGCACACGCGGGGCCAGCAACAGCGCCGCGAGGATCACGGAGATCAGGACGGTAAACACAAGCACGGGATCGGTCAAAGGAAACATGTTTCCACCCTAGAGCACAGCCCACACGATGCAAGCCTTAGTCGGCAGGAGGGTGTCCATGTGAAGTCTTGCAGGGTTAACTGTCGCAAGGATTGACTCATGTATTGGGGTAGTATGGCCCTTCGATGCAAAACCTGCTTGGGGATGCTGCGGTTGTTTCGTCCGATTGTGTGATGGCCCTGGCCCTGGCGAACCATGGGAGATGGGATCGGGAGGGGGTTGGGAGGATGTGGAGGATTGCGCCCTCCGGGCACGAAGAAGGGATAAGGGATAATCGCTCGCTGGGCTCGCTGGATAAGGGGGAAAGGCGTGGGTTGGGGCGCGGCCGGGGACGTGTTGGCGTTTTGCTGGGGTAGTGGAATTATGAAAAAGCTGGAAATTCACCCTTTCCAGTTTAAGTAATTTTAAATGCATCCTATTGACAAAAAATCTCTTGTTCTTTTTTTCAGCGTGATTTGCACAATGGCCCTGGCGGAAAATTCTGAGCACTGGAAACTTCCACAGGCCTCCCTGGGCCTTCTTCCAGAGGCGGAGAGCCCGTACTATGAACCGATTCCGGCCGATCTACAGCGCCAGTTGGGGCGCAAACTCACTGACGACGAACAGGCGCTGCTGAAGATGGATGAAACCGGTAAATGGAAAGAATACGCCGATGATGTGATTTCCTTCCAGATCCCGGACCACCCCTTGTTAAAAGTGGAGATGCTCGAACCCGGCGACCAGCCGCGGCTTTCCTTTGTGGGAGGACGGGTTGGCAACACCGACACCTCCTTCCATCGCGTCTACCGCATGACCTTTAGTGATGGAGCCCCCTATGGCCTGATTTTTGTGACAGATGCCGAGTGGTTCGATGAGGGCATTTGCTTCTGCGGCCCCATACACATGCTCAGCTTCGTGCATGCGCAAGGGAACCTGATCGAAATGAGTCTACTGCCAGGCGGCCAGGTAAAGAAGTTTCAGGTGCTGAACGGGAGTCTGCGGGCGATCTTGTTTGAATGGACACACTCTGTGATCACTCAGGAGGCCTATGTCCGCATTGGCGCCTCCATACGACTGAAACCGGCCTCAGAGCGGAGCCGGGAGGAGTGGATGGCCTTGAGCAAAGAGAAACGAGGCTTCCGGGGCGGATTGGGTTGGCTGAAACCCGGTATGCCCAAGGAGAACGTGCTTGCGGTGCTCGGAGACCCGTTTCGGCAGGAGCCCGGGAGGCTTCTCTATAGGACCGAAGAGAAAAACTGGGAGGGACGCCGACAGGTGTGGAGCTTCGCGTTGCCACTGGAAAACGGAAAACTCCGGCAACTGGAGGCCGACTGGACGACGGTGGAAAACGTGCCGGAACCCCGGGGAAGTGACCTATGGCTGCAGGACACCCTTTCCGAGTGGAGAAACCTCACCGATGCCCTTGATGAGGGGCAGTTTCCAAAACTGCCGCAGGAGGACGTGGCGTTAATACTGAGCATGTTTCATGAACAAGCCCCGAATGCGGTCGGAGACGCTTACGGAGCTTGGGCCTGGGTACTCGGAAGCCTCGCTGCCGTCGGTGTGAAAGACCCAAAGGCAGTAGCCCTGATCGCTGAAAGGTCACGGGACATGACACTTCCACACTTCAGTACCCGCTGGGTTCTAGATCAATATGATCATCCGGAATTGACCCCGTTTGTGCAGCGCCGGCTGATCCACTTGATGAAGTTGGAGGAGAAGGAGGATGTGAACCCAACCGAAGTCCAGAATCTTTTCTCCAGCCTTGTTCATGGCACGGATCTGCCCAGAGATCTACTGATACGGGGACTGGAGCATCCGAATGGAAGGATTCGGAACGGCGCGGCTTATTTCATAGATGGGCTTCCACGGGAGGTCGCGCGGGAACACTTGAAACGGTTGATTCGAGACCCGATCGAGGACGTGCGCTTTGCCGCGCATCTGCATATTAACGAATTATGCACGGAATCAGACCTGGGGTGGCTTCAAGCCGCATTGGACGCAGAGGATGATTCTTCCAATCGCCATTACATTCAGGAAGATTTGAAACGCCTAGCGCCAGATCGGGATGAGCCCGGCAAAAGCCCGTAGCCGCGCAGGCTAATGTAATCGGTATGCAGGGAATTTGTCGTCGGGAAGAGCCGATACGGAGATCGGCACGCCTGTGTGGGAAAGTTGATTTCCTGGCTTGGGTATGGTTTCGATTTATCAGGCGAAGGATCATCGCTGGCGCGATGGGTATAATCCGCTTCGGGGGCTGGGTCTTCCGCGGCTGGTGTCGCTGTTGGAGGCGGGGGAACGGGGGCAGTATGCGGACTTGCAGTGGTTCCAGAAAATCACGCTGACGGCGACGGGGGGTCTGCTGACAATGCTGTCGCAGGCGGGTTCGGGGACGCTGGCGGGGAACGCGCACGCGGAGACGTTCCAGCAGATCGCACGTTCGGATGCGGTGGTGTTGAGCGGGGTGTTGCAGCGGGGGATTGATGTGCCGTTGCTGGCGGAGTTCTTTCCGGGTCAGCCGGTGCAGGCGTACTTTGAGTTCGCTCCCGGGGCGTCGGCGGAGTCGGCCCGTGTGGTGGAGGACGCGGTGCGTCTGGCGCGGGCGGGGTATCGGATGGATGCGGAGGTTTTGAGCGAGAAGACGGGGTATGCGTTCGCGCCGGAGGCGGGGACGGGGAGTGACGAGTGACGAGTGTTGAATGACGAGTGGGGGAAGTGCGGAGTGCGGAATGCGGAGTGTGGGGAGGTTCTCACGGAGGCACAGAGGCACGGAGGGACGGTGTGGGGTTTGGGTCGGACGGCCAATGAGAAACGTGGAAAATTCTATCGAAAGTAGTGGACAGGGACTGGGAGTCCTGCAAAAAATGCCTGTGTAGAGTTGGCGCACTTGCCGAGGGACAACCCAAACGGGCTGGCCCACAGTTGGTGGGCTGGCTCGACGGGTGTTGTTTAAGATCCACTTGTAACCAAGCGTATTAAACAACACCAAAATGCTCAGAAAGCTGGGTTTTACACGGCTAGCTGTCGCAATCCACCCCTAAACGGACGTGGAGTTAAAAACAACGTGTTGCTTAATATGATGTTATGCTCAGAGGAAGAATGAACTGGACCTACAACACAATTTGGACTGAGCAATTGCCTGCAGGTGAGTTCCGGCGTGTGCAGTGTACAAACACCAAAGCCAACCTCACTGAACCCATTCCTGGCTCGTATTTCGCGGTGCGTGATTTCAAGCCGAAGGACAGAACTTTCCAGAACTACCCAGCCATCACAACCGCAGTCTTTCTACAGTTGGACCTCTCAAATGTTCGATCTTTTCAAGGCATCTCAAGGCTTGGCCCGATAAAACGTCTTGAACTCAATTACTGCAGGAAACTCGAAAGCGATAAGGGGTTGGCCGAACTCAAGGAAATGATTGAGTGGCTACACATAGACCAATCTACGAAGTTTGCGCCGAGTGATGAGCTCTTCAGTCTCACAAAGTTGAAAGTGCTATGCCTCGGTCACTGTGCCCCTCTTGAGAACCTACAGTTCCTGAATCACTTCCCCGAACTTATCGACTTTCGCTTTGTGAACACCAATGTGGTTGACGGTGATCTGACACCTTTGCTCAAGCACCCATCATTGCTGAACGTAGGATTCTTAAACAAACGACACTACAACCTGAAAGAGAAAGAGACAGACGAACACTTCAACAAGAAAGCTGAATCAGAAAAGGAGTGGGCACATAAAGGAGAATTCAGGACCTTTCGATACAAGGCATTCTCCGGACTGAAGAACGGAGCATAACCAGTGCCTGCTCCGTACGCGCTACGCGCGCCGGAGAGGCACGCTGTTGAACACCAGAATTTATGAATGTCCTTTTTATCTGTAGCCAGAATCGCTTGAGAAGCCCAACGGCAGAGCAGCTTTACAGTTGCACCCCTGGACTAGTTGTTGCATCTGCTGGTTTGAATAATGATGCGACTAATCGAGTTTCTGCTGAATTACTCGAATGGAGTGACAGGGTTTTTGTGATGGAAACTAACCACCGGAATCGCTTGTCGAAACGATTCAGTGAACATCTAGGAAACACCCGAGTTACTTGTTTGGATATCCCAGACGACTTTGACTTTATGGACCCAATACTGCTTTCCATTCTTGAGCAAAAGCTGACTCCATTCTTAGGACGGCCCGTAAAACCAAATGAAGACTAGTTCAACAATAATCTTGAGCGAACCGAGAGTACTCGGTCCGCTCAGCTAAACGTTGTGAAACCAATGAGAATGTCTATGAAACGAATGGCATTGATTGGCACGGGAATATTCCTGGTCCTATACACAGGAGTTTATATGGTGCTGTCTTACCAAGGAAGCTATATGATGACTCAATCAGGAAAAATTCGTTATGAACTTACAGGATTGAGTTTATTCGATATAGCAGAATGGAGGCCGAAGGGATGTTGGTTTCAGGCTGGATTCATCAATGCCCACGGTGAAAAGTCATACAGGGGGAATATACTTGGATATTTCTTCGCTCCGTTAATCATGATTGACCGAAAATTTATCCACAAAACTCAGAACCCCCTTTCACAACAACCAGTCTCACCGAACCCTCCTCCGTCGGGTCCGGTGGACTGAGACGTTGTGATAACTCAGAAATGAAGAAACCTAAAGTAACAATTTGGGATTGGATTATGAACCTGCCTAGCGGGATAGCTGGGCTTTTGTTTTGCGGGATCCTCACTTGGTTGTTTCGTATTGATAACAAGCAAGGTGATAAGACTCGAGGAAATCACCAAAAACAGAAGTAGTCTCCGCAACTACATTAAGGCACTAACATCATGAAGTTGAATCGAAAACAATCCAACTCTTAGATGTCAAACCCTTTGAATCAGTTTCTCAAGGGTTTCGAGCTCAGTGCAATGCGAGTTCACAACAAGACCATTGATCGAACGTCGTAAACTCCGTCCGATCATGGAAGCCGTTAGCCACCAAACCCAAATCAATGTACCCGCAAGAATACAAACATTTACTAAAGGCTCTCCGGCATGGTCCCAAGCGCACCATTCTGGAACTGATCGCACTGTTTCCGTCCATAAGGGCAGAAATTGAGGCTAATCGTTCTAGGGCCGATGTAATTGATGAGGATGATCCAGATGGATTGCGGATGGATTACGCAGAGGCTCGTCAGATTGTCAGCGAAACAGTCGACCACCAAGGATTCATTGAGATTGATGGGGATATGCATGACTCAATTGATGATTGTGCAGACATCTTGATGGATCTCGATGAAACAGAAAAGCTCGAGAAATTGCAATCAGAGGCAGATGTATGGTGGCACTATGCCTTTGGATTTGATAGCCATTATGGAGAACATATGGATAATCTTGAATTACAGGCAGTGTGGCTAACAAGGCGGTCAACTGGACGCGCTGACGCGCGCCAGTTACCTTAAACGTTGATTTCCTTGCTGGGGTAGATGAATGCATTGATTTTGAATCGGGAGTCGTTTTCGTTGCCGGAGGACGGGTGGTATCATGTGGCGCCGCTGGGGGTGTTCCCTCATGCGGCTTCGGGCGTTGTCCAGGTGGTGGATGCGGAGGCCTGCGAGGCCATGGTGTCGGCGTTTGGGGTGGAGGCTTCGGGTGTGAATTTCGCCGGCCTGCTGATCGACTTTGACCATTTTTCGCTGGATGCGCGGTAATCCGCCTACGCCCCCCTATCCCCTTGCTTCGGCGGACAGGCTTTCGAACACCGAAGTTTGCTTTGAGGTTGCAATGGGGGAGGAAGTGCAGCACCTTTCTCCAATGGACACGTTGGACACTGATTTACGTGAAGACGAGGACGGCATGACCGTCCGGATTCCGAAGTCCTGGGTGCAGGATGTTCGGAACGTTCGTTTGGAGCGTCACGGCAATATGATTGTAATGACGACGAAGCCGGCAACGTTGGAAGATGTGGCGCGTTGTTGCGCGGATTGGGGCGGGGAATTTCCGGACCGGCCTCCTCCAACGTTTTCAGGCGTTCGCGCCGGAGTCTGACCGATGGGAGGGCCTGTCCATTGGAGATTTTGATTCACAGATTGCGGGGCATGCCTTGGCCCTGTCCGTGACGCTGGTTACGGATAATCGAAAGCATTTTGGACGGGTGAAAGGGCTTCAGTTGATTGGTTGGCGCGGGGAGTAGAACGATTTACGAACAGTTCTTACAACGTGCTCTGGAGGTAGGGAGTGAGGATGGATTCGACCCGGCAGACCCAGGCAAGTCGAAGAAGGGTGTCCGTTTGGAGGGGAAGACGTTCGCGGTAGAGGCGGAGGGCTTCAAGGGCGGTGTCGAGTCCGAGTTTGTTCCGGTGGCGGAAGGCATCGACAATGCAACGTTCTGGGCTGTAGATGCGCAGGAGATGGCATGATTTCAACGAAGCATGTGGGTGCGTTTGTGTGTGAGAATTCCCCTATTTTTTCCCCTTTATTCCGCCAAAATCCCCCTGTTTTCATGCTGCCAGAGCCACATCTCTGAAAAAGAAAAACCCTTGTAAACTGGTGATTTACAAGGGTTTAAAATGGTAGCGGGGGTAGGATTTGAACCTACGGCCTTCAGGTTATGAGCCTGACGAGCTACCTGGCTGCTCCACCCCGCAATGTGATGGGCGGGTACTATACTCCGTTTGGTTTTACTTTGGCAAGTGTTTTTGCATTCTATTTCCTGAGGGTTGATTGGGGGTGATTGGGCAGTGGGCTCTTGACATTTTTGTCTGCGGGGTCTAACCCTTTCACTCAACCCGGAGTAGTTCCATGTTCAAACACTATTTGCTGATTTCGCTTCTCTTTCCGCTATCAGGATTTCTGGCGGCCCAACATGTCCCGCAGGGGGCAGCCCCTGTTCCGGCAGCTTCGGGCCCCGCGCTGGAGGCCTGGCTGAAACAGGATGCACCGTTCTGGTCTTGGACGTCTGAGGCCTTTGCCCGCGAAACCCGGGAGGCCGGTTTCCGCTCGCTGGGCGCCGCCGGTGAAGGTGCGAGGGCCGCTCCCCCAAAAGGCACTTTCTGGGGCCAGCCGGCCTTCGAGGTCGTTGTCCGTTTTGCGGATGACGTGCCCGACACTGTAAACGTTTCCTTTTTCAATCGGGGCGATTCCGACCAGAATCCCACAGAGGCTGAATTCCAAGATCAGGTTCGCCGTTTAATGGCCACACTTACCGCGGCACTGGGTGTTCAACCTACTCCCGGCACCGGCAACTCCCGCATCGCAATGGTTCGCGATGACCGCTGGGTATGGCAACTGACCGAACTGCGCTACGAACTGGCTTTTTCGTTCACACCCCAACGGAGGGATGGGCCTTTCCGCGCGGAATTCATTCAACTCCAGGTCAAGAAATTCAAACCCGGTGACATGCCTGCAAGCGCCAGTACACGCATAAACCCTTACGCCGTACGCGAAAAAATCAAACGGGACGCGGTGAGTGGCGATGTGTGGCTGGAGGGCGTTCCCATGGTGGACCAAGGTCCGAAAGGCTATTGCGCAGCCGCGACGGCGGAGCGCATTCTGCGTTTTTTTGGTCAGGATGTAGACCAGCATCAGGTTGCGCAAATTGCGAACACAACCTCTGCCGGGGGAACAAATTTCGAGGCTCTGCGTAACGCCCTCCAGGCGGTGGGACGGCAGTACGGGTTCACGGTCAACACCCACCTCGCCTGGGATTTCAAGGACTTTAAAAAAGAAATCGACCGCTACAACAAAAACGCAAAACGCGCGGGCAAGGCTGAGATTGAACTTCAAACCACAGGAGTTATCCAGATCGGGGATGTGTATGCGAAAATGGACGCCGCCACGTTCCAGCAAAGCAAGCTGGAGGACAAGGCCGGACTGGGCCGTTTCCAAGAACGGATTCAAAAGGCGATCGATGGCGGTTGCCCTCTCGCCTGGGGCGTCACCCTTGGATTCTTTCCGGAAACGCCTGCGTATTCGGGCACCGGGGGGCATCTGCGCATGATCATCGGGTACAATGCGACAAAACGCGAAATCATCTTCAGCGATTCGTGGGGAAAGGGGCACGAACTGAAGCGGATGCCCATCGAACAGGCCTTCACCATCAGCACGTCGCTCTTTACTCTGGAACCCAGGGGGCTTCGACTCTGACGGGGAGGTCCACCCAAAACCGGGTGAATCGTCCAACTTCTGATTCCAGCTCAATTCTGGCACCGTGTTCTTTGAGGATTCCGTAGACAATCCATAATCCCAGACCCGTCCCCTTGTCGTGTGGTTTGGTAGTGAAGAAGGGGTCAAAAATTTTCTCGCGGAGCTGGTCGGGGATGCCGGGGCCCCAGTCTTCAACCCCGATGCGAATCCAACGTTCCTCACCACTGTGTTTGAGGGCGGCACTGAGGCGAATCCGCTTGCGGGGATCGGACTGGGGAAAGGTATCGTTCAGGGCATCGCGCGCATTGGTAAGCAGATTCATCAAGACTTGCTGAATGTGTTGCCGCAAACAAAGCACCTCCGGCAAAGAGGATGGAATCTCCACGTCCAGTTGAATGTGATCGTGTTTCATCAGGGCAAAGGTAAGTGAAACGGTGGAGCGGATGATGGCGCAGATGTCTTCGGGCTGGGCGGTGGTGTTTGTTTCGATGCGTGCGAACCCAAGCAGATTTTTGACGATGTCATGAATCCGCATGATCTCTTTTTTGATCGACCCGGTCATTTCCAAGGTGCAGCTGTTTCCGGGCAGTTCGTCCTCGATCAGATCGGCCAGACTGGAAATGGCTAGGATGGGGTTGTTGATTTCATGCGCGACCCCGGCGGCAAAGGTGCCGATACTCTCCATTTTCTGGGCCTGCCGGAGATGGGCCTCCAAGGCCTGATTGTCCTCACGCATTCGCACCCGTTCCGTGACGTCCATAAAAAAACCGAGATTGCAGTGAATACCGTCGAAGGTGATCAACGAAGCGCTGATGTCCGCATAGACACATCCGCCATCGGAGGTGCGGCAGGGGACCTCCAGGGTGTGGGATTTGGTTGCTCCCACGGCATCAAACTCCCTGCGCAATGCGGAAAAATGGTCGGGGGGATGAATTTGTTTGATGGACAGTGCCATAAACTCCTCCCGTGTATATCCCAGAAAGCGACACATGGCATCATTGGCGTAGAGAAAACGTCCGCTGTCGCGGTCCGCCACCACGATACCCTCGGCGGCCCCTTCAATCAGCACGCGAAAGCGTTGATCACTGGCTTGCAGATCTTCGTGCGTTTTAACGACGGTCGTGTGTAGCTGTTGCATCCCCTGCCCCACCCTGTTCAGGATAAAAAGAAGACAAGCGATCAGGGCAAGACCCAAGGACCACAACACCCACAGCGTGAAATCGGGGATGCGTGAAGCTGTAGCCATCTCCGAAGACAGCTGCAGGGTCCACTCTCCAACCTGTCGTGTGAGCTTCACATCGTGAACATCCCCGGATTTCCAAAAGGTCACTCCGCTGGAATCCTGAATGTGCAGGGCGATTCCCTCCGGGAGGAGTCCCGGCAAATCCTTGAGCAGCGTATCGATATCCACAACACCTTGCGCCAAGCCTCGAACCTCATCCCCGACGAGAATCGGGGAACGGATGACCACCGAAAAAGAGTCTTGAATCGTGCGCTGCGGGTCGGCGACGAAGCTGCGCTTCTCCAGGAAAGAGCGCTCGACCCAGGCGCTGGCCAGGGGACGCGTGCGCAGATCAAGGTTCAGGGCGGCCTCGTTTCCCTTCAGCGGATAGATATAGCGGATGTGTCGGTCCGCATCCACAAACTGCAAGGCCCTCATGAAGGGGCTTAAAACCATACTGGCAGTGGCATAACGGTTAAACGATTCCTCGGATGGAATGCTGTCACTGTTAGCCAGAAATACTGCCAGTTGATCGACCACCAGCCTTCTTTCCCGCAAACCAGAGAGGACATAGCGCGCGGAATTTTCAAGGACGCTTTCCAGTCGCAATTGTTTTTCCAATTGTTGTCGGTCGCGGTGGTAATGATCAAGCCCCACAATAAGTGAAAGACCTATGATTAAGACCGCAAACATTAGAAAACGTATTTTCATGAGGGTGGGGACGGGCAGAGCTTTTTCAGTCGGGAGCCGACCACCAAAACGGTAAAGGAATCATGAACAAAGAGCAAGGGAAGAGTTCTGGGCAAACAGAAAAACGCCCCGGCCTTCGAGACCGGGGCGTTGTTCCATACAGGGGAGGAAACCTGTTATTTGGCGTATTTCACGCTGCATCCGTAGGGAGTTGTCGTGGCGACGGCGATTTCCTTGCCTTCTGCCAGCGCATCCAAGGCCTCGCGGACATAGTTGCGGGCGCCTTCGATGTCGGCGGTGTTGGCGGAACGCTTGTCGTCAATCGCACCTTGATAGACAATCTTGCCTTCGCCGTTGATCACGAACATGTGCGGCGTGGTTTTTGCAGCATAGGCTTTTCCAACTGTGCCGTCTTCATCCATCAGAATGGCGGTGGCGCTGGTGCCTTTCTCCTTGGCGGTGGCTGCGTGTCCTTCCGCTGTGTCATTGCCTTGTTGTCCCGGAGCGGATGAACAGATGGCGAGCCAAATGACCCCTTTTTCGGTGTAGGTTTTTTGCAGCGCCTGCATGTGGCCTTTGTCGTAATGCTTTTTCACGAAAGGACAGCCATGGTTGAACCATTCCAACACGACGGTTTTACCTTTGAAGTCCGCAAGCGAATGTTCTTTGCCGCTGCTGTCTTTGAGGGTGAAGGCAGGGGCTTCGGCGGCTTGTGCCATTCCAAACACCAGCAGGGCGGGTGCGAGCAGTTTGATCATTTTTTTGAGCATGTTTTATTCTCCAGTGCGGGTTGTGTGTGTGCTGTGCGGCGGAGTGCCGCTAACGAAGTGAGCGTAACTATCCTTCACTTTCCCAAAGCGTCAAGAGCTTCGAAAATAATCTCCGGACTTAATTTTTCCGAAAGAAAACGCAGGTCTTCCCCGCCTTTCCCGGTGAAGAGCATGTACACGGGAAGCCCGCGGCGTCCGTGCGAGGCCAGCAGGGCGGTCAGCGCGTCGTCGCGTTTGGTGAGGTCGGCCCGGAGGGTGACAACCCCCGCCTGCGTGAAAGCCCGCATGACGTTCTCGCGGTAAAGCGTGGTGATTTTGTTGATTTTGCATTGCGTACACCAGTCGGCGGTAAAGTCCACAAAGACAGGTGTTCCGGCGGCGCGGAGTTCGGCCAGGAGTTCGGGACTGAAAGGCCGGTAGTGCACGGGGACACCTTCGGCGAGCAGTTGCTCCGCGAGTTCGGGACTGACATCGCTCCAGCGCAAGGGTTCGCCGGCGGCAATGCGGGTGCGCAGGGCGTCGTCGGCGGACGCGAGAGGTTTGGAGTACGAATAGGCGAGTCCGGTGGCCATCAGCAGAATCAACAGGGCCATGATTTTGGCCACGAGCCGCACGCGGTCTTTGCGTTCCGGTGCTCCCCAGGTTCCCAGCACCCAGGCGGCAAAACAGACAAGCATCAGGGCACCCAGCACGGGCAGGAGGGCGAGCGGTTCCAGTCCCTTGAGCACATACAGCATGCCCCAGAGGAAGAGAACCATCATGAAGGCGGATCCTTGTTTGAAGGTGACCATCCACATGCCCGGCGGGGGCAGTTTGTCGAGAAGTTTAGGCAGGTAGGCCAGCAGGACGTAGGGAGCTGCGAGGCCAAGACCCATCACCGAAAAGGCTAAAAACACGATGGCGGGTGGCTGCGTCAGGAGCGGACCGATCACGGCGGCCATAACGGGGCCGGTGCAGGGCGTTCCAATCACGGTGAGGAGAACCCCTTGGAAAAACGACCCGGAATAGCCCTGTTTTTGGGTGAGATCCCCGCCCACACGGGTCATCGCATGGCCCATTTCAAAGACACCGAACAAGTTCATGGTGAAAAGCGTAAGCACCAACAACAGGGCAATCACCACGCGCGGATCCTGGAACTGAGCCCCCCACACGGAGCCCAAGGCGCTTACCGCCGCACCCAGAATCCAGAGCGACACAAGAATGCCCGCCGCGAACACCCACGCGTGAATGCGCATTGCCTTGGGATCGCCTTTCGACTGCTCCACAAAACTTGAAATTTTAAGACCGAGCACCGGAAAGATGCAGGGCATCAGGTTCAGCATCACCCCGGCGAACAGGGCCAGCACCAGCAGCCAAACAATGTTCGGCGATGCCGCGACGTCGACGGGTTGCACGGGAGATATCGGGTTGCCCGTTTCAATGTGGATGCCGCGTCCGCTGGCATCGACCAGCAGCCCACGCAGGGTAGCTGGGGGCTCATCGCTGGATTCATTGCGCACGAGGCGGATACGAAGCGCCCCGGCCTCGGCGACAACGTGAGGAGGCGGCTCCAGTTGCCAGGCCCCTTCTTCCAAGGGGAAATAGCTGAAGGGAGGCTGCCACGAACGGTCAGGGAGCTGGAAACTCAGTTCGTTCTTCCTGCGGGTGGCCAACAGGGGCGAGCCTTCGGGAAGAGCTGAACGATACGAAGCAAACGCTGCATTCTTGATGCCGGAAGGCGTGGCAACAGCCGTCAATTGCAGGGAGGCTGAACCCGAAGCGGGGACGCAGAGTTCTTTGCATTCCAGCCAGGAGGAATCGACGTTCAGCGTGACGGTCGTGCCGGGCGCGAGATCCTGCGGTGTGGTCAGAGGGACCAGGACCACAGTGTCGCCATCGTAGCCAAGGGTGACGAGTCCGGAGGAGACGAGGCGCATCGGCACGGGCCACTGAAGGTCACCGATTGAAAAACCTTCCGGCAGTTTCCACGTAAACTCCGGCGGCATGCCCGAGTCGCCCGGATTGATCCAGTAGATGTGCCACTCGGGCTGGATTTCGAAGCGCAGCCCCAGCCAAACCGTTTCGCCGGGCACAAAGGTGTCCGTTTCCGAAATCAGGGAAAATCGGGTGTTTTCCTGTGCAAAAAGGGAGCTGAAAAAGAGCGCAAACGAAGCGAGTAGAATTTTCATGTGTACCTCAGACGGTTGGTGCGGGAAAGGCTTACGACAAAAGTTCGGCAAAAGCGTTGGCGATGTCCGCCGCAATGCGCGCATTGTTGAGCAGGAGGGCGCGATTGGCGGCCATGCTGCGTCCTTGGGTACGCCGGGCGACGAAGCCGAGCAGATGCGGAGTAAGGGCTTTGCCCTGAATGCCCAGGCCTTTGGCGTCGGCCAGCGCGGCGTCGATGGCGTCGGCGACTTCGTCGGCGGGCAGGGCGGTTTCCTCCGGACAGGGCGCGGTCACCAGAACCGCCGAACGCAGTCCCAGGGCGTCGCGCTCGCGCAAGATGCGGGCGACCTCTCCCGCCGTTTCCACGCGCTGGTCGACGGGAAGACCACTGCTGCGGCTGTAGAAGGCCGGCATCTCGTCGCAGCGCCAGCCCAGCAGCGTCACGCCGTCGGTTTCGAGCCGTTCGCGGGTGCGGGGCAGATCCAGAATCGATTTGGCGCCGGCGCAGACGACGCAGCCGGGCAAGGAGGCCAGCGCGGGCAGATCGGCGCTGATATCCGCGTCGTCCCCGCGATGCACCCCGCCGATGCCACCGGTGGCAAAAACCTGGATGCCCGCGCGGAGGGCGAGATGGAGGGTTGAAGAAACGGTGGTGCCGCCGGATTCGCCAGTCACGGCCAGCAGGGGCAGGTCGCGCAGGCTGCACTTGCGGGCGTCCGTGCGGAGGGCCAGTTCCTCGAGTTCGGGATCCGTCAGTCCGACGCGGGGACGGCCGCGGAGGATGGCGATCAATTTGGGCTCCCCCCCGCCCTCCCGCACCGCCGCGCACATCGCGCGGGCAATGTCCAGATTCGCCGGACGGGGAAGACCGTGGGTGATGACAGTACTTTCGAGCGCAACAGGGGCAGGCATGGACACAGCCTAGAAGCCCGGAAGGGGCTTGTCCAGCCCTCAATCTTCCGCCTTTTCTCCGGCGGGGGCCATTTTCACGATGCGGGGATCGAAGCGGGCCACGACCTCCACAAGATCCGCCTGGTCGGCCATCACCTGCCGGATATCCTTGTAGACCATCGGCAATTCATCGGCGCCGGCCGACAACAGCGTCACCCCGCGTTCGCGCAGCAGCTTGACGGGTTCGTGTTTGTGATACATGCGCCGCGCATCGCTGCGGCTCATGCGTCGACCGGCGCCGTGCGAGGCGGAGTTCAACGACGCGGCCACGCCCTTGCCGCGAACCACAAACCCCGGGTCCGCCATGCTGCCCGGAATCACGCCCAGGACGCCAGCCCCGGCTGGAGTCGCTCCTTTGCGGTGGACGATCAGCTCTTCGCCGTCGTGTTGTTCCTTCCATGCGAAATTATGGTGGTTCTCAAGGTCGAACATCACCTCCGCGCCCAGGTGACGGGCAATGGCGCGGTGGATGCAAGCATGATTCGCCGCCGCATACCGTCCCATCAACTCCATGCAGGCCCAGTACTCCTGACCCGGCGCCGAAGCGAGGTCCAGCCAGGCCAGGCGCTTCAGGGGCTTGGGCAGTTCGGGATGCAGCTCGATCGCGAGACGGCAGAAGTGATCGGCCACCGCCGCGCCCGCGCCCCGGCTTCCACTGTGGCTCAGCAGCGCAAGATATTCCCCCGCCGCAAGTCCCAGATCCGGCTGATCCAGCGTAAGCACACCAAACTCCACAAAATGATTGCCACTGCCACTGCTTCCCAACTGCGATGCCGCCTTGTCCTTCATGCCGGAAGTGACGCCGGAGAACGACCAGTCCTCGTCCATCACCGGATGGCCCCTCCGATTTTTAAAATGTGACCCCATGCCAAACGCAGTCTCCGCCTCGATGGCCTCGATCAGGCGCTGGGGTTTGTGGTTGATGGTGGACGCCGGCAGATCCAAGACCGTGAGTTTCATGCGGCAGGCGATGTCCACGCCGACGGCGTAGGGGATGACAGCGTTGCGCGTGGCCAGCACCCCGCCAATGGGTAGACCGTAACCCGGATGCGCATCCGGCATCAGCGCCCCGCGCACGGCAACGGGCAGCCTCGCGGCATTGCGCATCTGATCGAGGGCGTCCTTTTCGATGTCCGATCCCCATTGCGTCCAGGGCACGGGTTCCCGCAAATCAAAATCCTCATTGCCCTCCGCCTTCAGTGCCATCAATTTTTGCGCCAGAGCTCCCAGCCTCGCATCCTCCGCATACGCCAACGGATCTTTCACACAACGACCGATCACCGGGGACAATTCACGGTCGTCGAGGCCTTCATCCGACCAGGCCCGGCAGACCGCAATCGCCTCCTCCATCGCTTCCGACGGCACTCGCAACAATTTCAAATGTTTGGGTTTCATGTCTTTCCTGTAGCGTATCCCCGATCCGACCGCAACTGTGCAGAAAAACAAGATACTTGCTCATTTTAGAATTGCCCGCGCTACTGACATCGATAGGAATCAACCCTCCACTTCACATTCACAGCCTCAGGGAGTTTTTATGAAAAGCGTTTCGAAGCACACAGGGTTGCTCCTTCTCGGTTTGAGCCTCTTCTCCATTCCAGGCTTGCGGGCACAGGTTCCCCCGCTTCCCGACGACTTTCCGGTGCTGGTGGCGGAGGCCCCCGACAACAGCGCCGGCTTCACGGCTCTCCGCAAACGTTTGGCCGCGCTGCCCGCCAATGCCGTCCCGGTCACGCTGATTTTCATCAAGGGCGAGTACAACCAACAGGGCGGCATGGACAGCGGCTTCCCAACCCACTGGATGGGCAAAAACGAAACCGGGGAAACGGTTCTGGTTTCCCTGACCCAGACCCTGACGGGCAGCGTTCACGCCCTGGAGCCCTCGAAAAAAGGACGCGGCTGGAACATGAACGTGGATTCGAAGAAATTCGACTATGTGGTGCAGCACATGCCGATCGAGCCCTCCCTGCGCAAAATGTTCACAACCCTCTCCTCGACGGAGGACGAACAGGGGAATTGGGAGATGATGCAACTCATGAGCGACCCCGGCGCCTTGTTCCTCCATGCCACGCGTCTGCACGAGGCCGGATACACCTCGCAGGGCAATCAACTCGCGGCTTATCTCTTCGAGAAAATCGGCAAACAATCGGCCCTTATTCTGAGCCTGAGCGGCATCATCAACGAGGAATACAACCTCCTCCTCGAACGCTTCTACGAAAACAAGGACACCGCCGCGCTGATCAAAGATGCCGAAGCGCTTCTTGCCAAAAACCAGCGGGTGTGGAACGCCGCCCCCGCTCTCACCGAAGCCATTGCGGAATGGAAAGCCGCCCTCGCCCTGCCCGCCGATGCCATCCCCGAGGTCGAAGGCCTCACCCTCCCGCCCGACGTGCAAGCTCTCTATCGCGATCTCGCATCCAATCCCAAACGGCTGACCCTTCTCGCGCAGGCCATCTCCGATGAAAATTGGCTGCTGATGCCCGCCTCCCTGGTCAGGCGGCAGTTTGACTACTACCCGGATGGGGAGGAAGACACGGAGGCGATGGCCAAGGATTTCCAAAACCTCCTCCTGCGCATTCACAAACTCGGCCCCGCCGCACTCCCCCTCTTCCAGACCATGCTTTCCGACCCCCGCCTGATCGAGGCGGCGGACGAAATGTCCCGGCAGCGCAGGTTCTACCACTCGTTTGGTGGTGACGAGGAACAGGCCGTGCAAATCGCCAAACCCTCCACCTACCGCCAGATGGCGATGATGTTCGTCTCCGGAATCTTGCCCCCGGATGCGGAAATCGATGAGGAGGACCTGGACAGCCTTTCCGATGCACTGGCGGAGTGGCATCAGATGATTGCCGGCAAAAGCCGCGTCGAACTCGCGCGCATTTTTATAGAAAAAGGCGAAGACTCTCCGCCACAGGAAGCCCTCTACACCCTGCTTGCCAGCGAGGAAGCCAGTGACGTTGCCCTCGCGTTCCGCGTCATGCTCGAGAGCGAAAGTCCTGAAATGTACCTTTCCATGGCGCTTGGGTTCGCCAAACTCAAACCCGAGGAGGGAAAACCCCTCCTGAAGGGTCTCTCCGACAAAATGCAGGAGTTGTACGCCGACGAACTGAACAATAAACAGAGCCACTATGCCCGCATGTACAAACAGCTCCAGGAGGCACAGGGCATCCGGGACGTCGCCGTGGCGGAAGAGTCCCCCAACTTCGAAGCGGCCCTGAACTCTCTCTTGGCCAACACGGAACAGGGCAACGACATGGAGCTGCGCATGGCGGTGGGCACTGCGGCCAAGAGCATGTCCCCCGAGGAACTTGAAAAAAACATCCTTGGCAGAGTCACCCAGGATCAACCCATGGTGACGCAAACGCTCCTGGGTCTGCTGAAAATGCAGGAAAGCGGGATGATGGAACAGATGTACGGTCACGGAGATGATTCGCACATCTTGCGCTTCTACATGAATCCGGATGAGTTGAGTGAGGACGAGGAGGAAAAGGATGAAGAGGAAACGATGAAAACGATGGATGCGGTGGTGGAGGTGAATTCCAAACAAAACGAGCTCTGGCTTCCGCTTCTGGAGGCCGGCGACACTGACGCCACGAAAATGAACGCCTTCATCGTGGCCATGTTTGTCCTGCAGGATTACATGGATGAATCCTCGATTCTCCTGCGACGCGTCGGCGGCATCCATGACCCGGACATTCTGAATCTCATTCTCAGTCTGGCCCGGCGTTCCCTCACAGAGGAAGGCAACGAATGGATGCAGGACCTCCCCTCCATCGAAAGTGTCTCGGAGGAGCGAATCAACGAACTGAGAGGCATTCTCGCGGGCAACGACAGCGCGGCGATCCGCAACCTGCTTGCGTCCGCCACCGTTTCCGAACGCATGGTGATGCTGATCCAATCACAAGAGGATGCCATCAGCGAGAACGAGGTCTGGGCAGACTTCCAGAACGAAACCCTGACCCTTCGCTACGTGATTCACGACGCAAAAAGCTGGCAATTGCCCGCCGACAAGGCTCTGACCTCAGGCCAACGTTACAGCATCGACCTGTTGAAAACGTTGATACCCGAGGCCCAGAAACTGGCCCTGGCAGGCAAAACCGGCAGCATCGTGCTGAACGCGATTCCCTTCCAGCGAGGGATCAGTGTTCATGCCACGGATAAAGCTTATGGCCCCAACCGCAACAGTTCCGAGGGGGAAGTGAATATCAATCTCAGTGCGCCAAACCTGCGGTATTCGGCAAAATTGCGCCTGGATGAAACGCCGGACCTCAGTCCCCCCGTCGACGACGGCAAGAGCGACGCAGACGCCGACGCCGAGGATTTCATGGGCCTTTTCGGCGGAGAGCAAGCCCCGTCCTCCGAGCATCTCAGCCGCAACCTTCACCGCATGATCAAAACCCCCATTCCGCTGGGCGGACAGTTCACCGTCATGATCACCTTCCATCCCGCCGCCACCGTCACGGAGAAATAACATGTCCACTACACCCCACAACAACACCGAATGGGACAACGTCCGCGCCACCCTTCAGGACATCCGGAGCGAAGTCGCCCGCGTCATCATCGGCCAGGATGCCGTCATCGAAGAACTGCTCACCTGCGTGCTCTGCCGCGGCCACGCCCTGCTCATCGGCGTGCCCGGTTTGGCAAAAACCCTGCTCGTGAACACCCTCGCCCGCGTGCTCGGACTCAGCTTTCACCGCATCCAGTTCACCCCCGACCTCATGCCCACCGACATTCTCGGCAGCGAAATTCTGCAAACCCGCGGCGACGGCATGCGCCGCGAATTCGAATTCTCCCCCGGTCCCATTTTCGCCAACCTGATTCTGGCCGACGAGATCAACCGCACGCCGCCCAAAACCCAGGCGGCTCTGCTTGAAGCCATGCAGGAAAAACAGGTCACTGTTGCAGGAAAAACCCTCGCCCTGCCCCATCCCTTCATCGTCTTCGCGACCCAGAACCCCATCGAACAGGAAGGCACCTATCCCCTGCCCGAGGCTCAGCTCGACCGCTTCCTCTACAGCCTCAACGTCGGCTACCCCAGCCGCGCCGAGGAAAAACAGATTGTGCTTTCGACCATTGGCGACGAGAACCCGACCGTTCAGTCCGTTTTGAAAGACGGAGGCCTCCAGGAGCTCCAGGCCGCCGCTTCTCAGGCCCCGCTCCCCGAACAGGTCGTAGACCTCATCATCAACCTCGTGCACGCCACCCGCCCCGCCGGCGACACCGCCGACGACTACGTGAAGCACTACGTCGCCTGGGGCGCCGGTCCCCGCGCCTCGCAAAACCTTGCCCGCGCCGCCCGCGCCCTCGCCCTCCTGCGCGGAAAACCCGCCGCTTCGCCCGAGGAAGTTCGCGCCGTCGCCGCCCCCGTCCTTCGCCACCGCGTCATCCCCAACTACAACGCCGTCGGCGAGGGCGTGAAGGTCGACGACATCATCGCCAAGCTCGTGGAACGTCTGGGATAAGCGGCGCTTTCATGTCGTCCCCACTCCTTACTCCCGAACTGCTGCGAGAGCTGGCCAACGTCCGCTTTGCTCCGCGCAACCGTGTCGAAGGCCGCCACGCGGGCCGCCACAAATCGCCCCTGCGCGGCTCCTCCACCGAATTCCGCGACTACCGCGAATACAGTCAGGGCGACGACCCCGCACGCGTCGATTGGCGCGTCTTCGCCCGCAACGACCGACACGTCATCCGCACCTTCGAACAGGAATCGCAAACCGGCTGCGTACTCCTCCTCGACCGCAGCGCCTCCATGGACTTTGGAGCCCCCGAAACCAAACTCCGCTGCGCCGCGCGCCTCGCCGCCTGCCTCGCTCACATCGTCGTCCACAGCCAGGACCAGACCGGGCTTTTCCTCTATACCAACGACCACCACGAGTGGCTGCCTCCCGCCGGCAACACCCGCCACCTCGACAACATCCTCCATCTCCTTAACAGCGCCAAGGGCGACGGCAGCGCCGACCTTCCCGAGGCCCTGCACAAACTCGCCGGCCTGCTCCAACGGCGCTGCACCCTCGTGCTCGCCTCCGATTTCTACTGCGACCCCGCCGCGCTTTTCCTCGCCCTCAATCCCTTTGTCCACCGCGGCATGGATGTCCACCTGCTGCACATCCTCGATCCCCAGGAACGCCAGCTTCCCGACGCCGTCATGCTCGCCTTCGAAGACCTCGAAACCGGCACCCGTCTCCGCACCGATCCCACCGCCCTCCGCGCCCGCTACCAGTCCGCCCTCGACGACCACGTCCGCGCCCTCCGCGAACTCGCCATACGCCGCGGCGTCCGCCACCACATGGTCTTCACCGACCAACCCCTCTTCGCCGCCCTGGAGGGCCTGACCGCATGAGCATCGGCTTTGACAATCCCGGCCTGCTTCCTCTCGGCGTGCTCGTCGGCCTCCCCCTGCTCATCCACCTCATCGCCCGCCCGCGCCCGCGCCGCCTGCGTTTTCCCTCGCTCATGCTCCTCGAACGCGCCCAGCGCGAATCCGTCCGCCTCAAACGCCCCCGCCACTGGCTGCTGCTCATCCTCCGCACGATCTGGACCGCCCTCATCCTCGCCGTCTTCTTCCAGCCACGCTGGTTCTCGCAGCGCCACACGGAGGCCGCCACCGGACGCCGCAGTCTCGTCATCGTCCTCGACGCCACCGCCTCCCTCCGCGCCCGCGAAGGTGCGCAATCGCGCTACGCCCAGGCCGTCGCCGAAGCCGTCACCCTCCTCCGCCAACTCGACCCCGGCGACCGCGCCAACGTCATCCGCGCCCGCGCCCTCCCCGAATCCTTCTACCCCGAACCCGCTGTCAACCGCGACTATCTGATCGACGAAATCCGCCGCCGCCCCTGCTCCCTCGAAGGCGGTTCCATGGCCGACGCCGTCCGCCTCGCCGCCGAACAACTCGCCCCCCTCGACGGTCAGCGCGAAATCGTCGTCCTCTCCGACTTCCAGCCCCTGCGCGACGAAGTCCCCGTGCAACTGCAGGCCCCGACCGACATCGTCCTGCGCACCCTCTCCGTCGCCTCCGAAACCGTGCCCAACCTCGCCGTCACCGCCCTGCACGCGCGCCCCGAACGCCCGGTCAGCGGACGCCCCTTCGTGCTCGAAGCGACCGTCCGCAACCACAGCGACCAGCCCCGCCGCGCCACCCTCCTCTTCCGCATCGGCGAACGCCGCGAAAGCGCAACCCTCGATCTCCCTCCCCGCGCCACCGTCCCCGCCGCCATCGAACTCAGCCTCGACGCCGAAGGCCTCGTCACCGCCAGCGCCACCCTCGAAAACGACGACTTCCCCGCCGACGACAGCCGCCACCGGGTCATCCCCTTCCACCGCGCCCTCCGCATCGGCGTCTGGGGCAACGACGCCACCGCCCGTCTCTGGACCCGCACCCTCGATGCCCTGCCCGAAACCCGCGCCATCGACATCCAAAACCTCCCCGCCCTGCCCGACGATCTCGACGCCCTCCTCCTCAGCGGCTGGCGCGGCGAAGCCCTCCCCGGCATCCGGGCCTTTTCTGAAAAAGGCGGCCTCCTTCTCTTCCGTCCCGCCGAAATCAGCCCCGAAATGAATGAATGGCTGGGCCTCCCCGTCACGAGCCTCCGCCCCGAACGCATGGACCCGCCCATCGGCCTGCGCGTCCCCGATCCCTGGCCTCCGCTGCTCGGTCTCTTCCGCAACGGAACCTACGGCTCCCCCGCCCGCGGCCTCATCAGCCGCCACGCCGCCAACCCCGTGCAGGACGATCTTCTCGAACCCGTGCTCAGTCTCGAAAACGGCGAAACCGTCTGGGGACGCTGTCTCCGCGCCCCCGCCGTGTACTACTGGAACCTCTCCCTCGATCCCGACGACAGCGACATCGCCGCCCAGTCCGAATGGGTTCCGATGTTCGGAGAAGGTCTACTCCAAGCTTTCCGAAGCTCGGAAGCCTTCAGCGCCGCCGCCGGGGACCTGATTCCCGTCCCCCGCGACGAACTCCCCGCCGAAACCCTCTCCCTGCGCGCGTTTGACGGCACGGAAATTCCCTTCACGGAAAGCGAAGGACTCGTGCGTGCCCAACAACCTCTCGATCCCGGCCTCTACGCCTGGAGCGATGCCGTCACCGGAACCCCTCTCACCTGGCGCGCCCTGCACCTTCCCGACGCCGAGTCCGACCTGCGTTTCCTGCCGCCCGAATCCAGCGAAGGGGCCCCCATCGGATTGCTCGCCCGCGCCGACGACTGGCGTGCCGTCAGCGAGGGCATCGCCCTCTGGCCCGTGCTCCTCGCCCTCGCCTTTGCCTTCGCCGCCGCCGAACATTTCTTCACCTCGCGGGAGCAGCGCGCATGAATCCACTCATTCCCCTGGAAGCCTGGATTCCCCTCATGCTGGCGCTGCTGTTCCTGCTCCTGCGCACGCGCCGCAAAACCTTCTCCGCCCTCGACGCGCCCGCACGCTACATCGCCCTCTTCCTGCGCCTGGGCACCCTTCTCGCCATGGGCGTTCTTCTCCTCAATCCCGGTCGCTACGCTCCGCGTCAAACCCAGACCGACGCCTCGGCCACCGTCCTCATCGACCGCAGCGCCTCCATGGCTGCGGGCAGTCCCAGCCGCTGGGAGGAAGCCGTCCGCCTCGCCACCAGCGCCGATCCAAACGACAAAAATCTGCGCATCAAATACACGCCCTTCGGCGCCGACCTCGAAAATGCGGTGGAGGCCAAGGATCTTGCCAAGCTCCAGCCCGACGCTCCCGCCACCGGATTGTCCACCGCCCTCCGCCGCGCGCTCGACCTCGCCCTCGCCGATCCCAGTCCCTCGCGCGGACTGCTCGTGCTCAGCGACGGCATTGCCCCCCTCGATGCCGACGAGGCCCGCGCCCTCGGACTCGCCGCCCGCGCCCACCGCATTCCCATTTCCGCCCACCGCATCGGCACGCCGCCCCGGGACCCCAACCTCAGCCTGCAACTCTCGCAGGAATTCGTCACCGTCACCGCCGGCGCCGACCGCCCGCTGCGGGGCCGCGTCCTCTCCGCGCATCTCCCGCCCCTGCGCAAAAACCTGCGCCTGCTCGATGAAAAGGGACAAGTCCTTCATGAGATGGCCCTCGAACTCCCCGCCGACAGCGAGACCTCCTTCGAACTGCGCACCGGCCCCCTGCCCCTCGGCCTGCACCGCCTCCGACTCGAACTCGCCGCCGACCCCTCCGAGACCCGCACCGACGACAACCAGCGCAGCGTGCGCGTCAACGCCATCGACGTCTCCCTGCGCGTCCTCCTCCTCGAAGGTGTGCCGCACTGGGACAGCAAATTTCTCGCGCAATGGCTGCGCGGCCAAAAGGGCGTCGAACTCACCACCCTCCACCGCCTCGCCGACAACCGCTGGTTCCGCGTCGATCCCGGCGAAACCGATCCCATTGCCGGCGGACAGGACGCCCTCCCCGGCGAAGAGGAGGACTTCCGCAGCTTCGACGTCATTCTCATAGGACGCGGTCTCGACTACCTCGCCACCAGCCGCAGCACCGCCGCTCTCCACCGCTTTGTCCGCGACCACGGCGGCATGATCATCTTCACCCGTGGACGCCCCGTCACCGGCGACCACCCCGGACTCGAATCCCTCGTTCCCGTCCGCTGGCTCGACGAAACCTCCTCCGGCCACCACGCCCGCCCCGCCCGCGCGGGACTGCGCTCCGGTCTTTTTGGCGACCTCCTTCCCGGCCCCGCCGATCCGGTGTGGGACGATCTTCCCGCCCTCCGCGGCCTCCGGCGCGCCCGCGTCAGCGATGGCCTCGCCTCCGTGCTCATGGAAGCCACGGATGGCACTGAGGATTCCGAGCCCTGGCCCGCCCTCGTCAGCCGACGCAGCGGCAACGGACGCGTGCTGCTCATCATCGGCGAGGGCATGTGGCACTGGGACTTCCGTCCCGGCATGGAAACCGGCGAACGCTGGTACGGTCACTTTTGGACGCAGCTCCTGCTCTGGGTCGTGCAATCCGCGCGTTTTCAGCCCGGCATGGAATACAGCGTCGAATGGAGTCCATCCAGTCCCCAGCCCGGCGAGGAAATCGAGTTCCGCGTCGAACACCGCCTCGGCCACGACCTCTCCCAGAGCGGACTGCGACTTCGCCTGCTCAACGAAGATGGTGACGAAAATATTCTTCCCCTGCGCAGCGTAGTCGGAGGAGGATTGCAAACGCGCTGGCAGCCGACCACTCCGGGCTTTTTCGCCCTCTCGGTCAACAACGGGGCCACGATTCGTCATCTGCTCCTGCCCGCCCCGCCCGGCGAACACGAAGAACTGACCCCACGGGACCAGCCGCTGCTCGACATCGTCAACACCTCGGGTGGACGCTGGCTGCAAGCGGAGGACATTCCCGAAGTCTTCCGCCTTCCCGAAACGCAGATGCAAAGCAATTCCGGCGATGCCATCTGGTATCCGCACTGGACCCGCGCCATCTATCTGCTCGCCCTCATCGCCCTCCCCGCGCTAGAATGGACCCTCCGCCGTCGCAGGGGGCTGGTATGAAAAACAATCTCTCCCCTCATCTCCACCGCTGGCGCGTGATGGAATCCCTCGCTTCCCTTGCGCTTTTCCTGCTGCGTCTGCTGGCCTTTGGCATCCCCCTGCTCTGCCTCTATGCCGTTGCGGATGCGCTGCTCTCCCTGCCCCCGGCCACGCGCCAGACCTGGAACCTGCTCCTGCCCATCCTTCTCGCCGCCGCCTGCGCCCAGGGCCTGCGCCTGCCCGGTCCCCTCGCCTCCCTCGCCCTGCGACTCGACTGCTTCGCCAACGATCGCCGCCGCACCCTCTCCTGCGCCCTGGACCTCGAACGCGAATCCGACGCCTCCCCCCTTCACGCCGAAATGCGGCGCTCCGCCCTCGCCGACGCCGTCACCCAGCTCCACTCGCTGCCCCTGCGGGCTGTCATTCCTGTCCCGGCCCTCGCCCTCGCCGCCGGCATCGCCCTCCTCGGCGCCGCCGGCGCCTTCGCCCTCGCCCGCGCTTTCCCCGACGCCGCCCACACCGTCCTCGCCCGCCTTCGCGATCCCTCGGCCGACATCGCGCCCTGGACCCGGCTTCGTTTTATCGTCTCCCCCGAAACGCCCCGCGTGCTCTATGGTCAAGACCTGCCCGTCACCGTGCGCATCGAAGGCGGAACGCTGCGACATCCCTTGCTGCTGCGCACCCGCATCGCCGGCGTTGAACGCGAGGCTCCCTGTTTCCGCGAGGACGAAACGCGTTTTTCCCAGCGCCTCGAACAGGTAACCGAACCCCTCGAATTCTCCTTCAGCACCGGACGCATCCGCAGCGAATGGACCCGCGTGGACGTCGAATGGCTGCCCCAGGTGCGCAGCGCCCGCATCCGCCTCGAACCTCCTGCCTACAGCGGACGCCCCACCCGCAGCATCGCCTTCGGCGAACGCCCGCTCGAAGGACTCCCCGGCACCCGCGCCGAACTGCGCCTGACCAGCAACCGCCCCCTCTCCGGCGGAAAGCTGACCCTCCTCCGCGATGGCCGCCCCGACGAAGTCCTTCCCGCCCAACTCGACGCCAACGGCGAGGCCGTCTTCACCTGGACCTTCGAAAACAGCGCCGCAATTTCTGTCACCGTCGCCGACACCCTCGGCCATTCGCTGGCCCAGCCCCTGCGCGGCCTGCAGCGGGTGATTCCCGACGCCGCGCCGGAGGTCAGCCTCTCCGAACCGCCGCCCTTCATGCTCGCCACGCCCTCTATTCGCATCCCTCTGCGCGGCGCGGCCACCGACGACATCGGCATCACCCGCCTCACCCTCGTGCGCGGCATGCCGGGCTTTGTCGACCGCCCCCGCCTGCTGGATGCGGGACCTTCCCAGCGCCGCCGAGATTTCGAGGACCATCTCGATCTCGCCGCCCTCGGCGTCGTCCCAGGCCAGGTGATCGAAATCTATCTCGAAGCCCAGGACCTCCGTCCCGACGGCGGACGCAGCGGCGTCTCTCCCCTCAGCCGCATCCAGATCATCTCCGACGAGGAATACGCCCACAACCTGCGCCTCGCCGAACATCTCGAAGGCTTCCGCGAGCGCTTCCACGCCGCCACCCAGGCCATGCAGCAGGCCTCCGAGGCGCTCGACGAACTCCGCAAAACCGTCGACGGCGATCCCGATCTGCCCACCCTTGCCGCCGCTCTCGAAAAAGCCGCCGACGCACAGCGCGCCGCCGCTGCGGACTTCGAAAAACTCGCGGAGGACTTCCCCATCTACGACATCGAATCCGATGCCCAGCAGCGATTGACCGACCTGCGCGATCACTTCAACGCCCAGGCCGACGCGCTCTCCGCCATCGACCCCAACGACATGGCCCTCGCCGAGAAAGTCGCCGCCCTCGCCGGCGCAAACCAGGAAAAGATGGAAAACGCCCAAGGCAACCTGGCCGCATCCGAAGCCTTCCTGCGTCTGGGCGAAATGCTCGAACAGACCACGGAATTCCAGCGCATCGTCGAGCGCCAGCAAACGCTCGTGCGCATTCTGGAGCGCTATGCCTACGCCCTCCCGGCGGAAGGCCGCGCCGCCCTTCGCCGTCTGGGCGAAATCCAAACCGGCATCCGCGATGAACTGGAGGCCTGGATGGCCAAAACCCGCGAACGCGCGGACGCCCTCCCTTCGGAGTTCGTGGAATTGGGCGAACAGGCCAAGGCGGTGGTCGAAGCCATTGAACGCGCGGAAGTGATCAAGCTCATGGAAGGCGCGGCAACCTCGGCGGCCAACGAGGACAATCGCGAATCCCTGCGTCTCGCCCGCGCCGCCCTCGACGCCCTTCGCAAAGCCGTGGAAGAAGAGACTGAGGGAAACGACTTCGCCCAGATGTGCCAGGGGAACCAGCCCGGCAACATGCCCGGCCAGGGCTCCGGCCTGGGACAGTCGCTCCAGCAACTGCTCGAGGCCCTCCGCAACCGCCCCTACCCCGGCAACGGTCGCATGCCCGGCGGCAGCGGAGGCGGCATCGGCGGTTTCAGCGACGATGGCTTTTTCACGCAGGGCTCGTCGCCCCTGCACATGCCCATGCGCGGACCCAACCGCGGCGGCAGCGAACTGCCCCGCGGACAGGAGGTCGACGGCGTCTCGCGCGGTGGCAGCGGCGGCGGTTCCCGTCAGGGCCCCCGCTCCGACGGCGCACCCGGCGGACGCTCCGCCGCACCCTCCGCCCCCGTTGAACTGATCCTCGAACAAGCCCCCCCCAACTACCGCGATGCCATTCGCGGCTTCTACGCCATCCCACGGGAGAACACCCCATGAACAAGCTTATCCTCCTCGCCTGCTTTGTCCCCCTGCTCGGCTTCGCCCAGGAAAAAGAGGGCGTCATCCAGTGCGCCAACCTCATCTATGCGGGCACGCAAACCTCCCGTTGCTTCAGCGACGACTTCCTAAACGTCGTCCAGCGCGAAACCGGCATCCCCGTCAACCGCCGCTTCAAAAGCGTCAAACTCGATTCGCCGGAACTCTTCGAATTCCCCTTCATCATGATGACCGGCGAAAAGAAATTCGCCCTGACCCAGACCGAGCGCGAGAACCTGAAGAAGTATCTCGACCGCGGCGGATTCCTTCTCGCCTCCGCCGGCTGCAGCAGCAAGGAATGGGACGAATCCTTCCGCCGCGAGCTGAACAGCCTGTTTGACGAGGAGGAATCCCGCCTCCGACCCATCGAAATGGACCACGCGCTCTGGAAGACGGTATTCGACATCGAAAAAATCGATCTCAAAAACCCCGCAGGGGATGTGCGCATGGCCGGACTCGAACGCAATGGCAAACTGGTTGTCGTGTTCTCCCCCGAGGGACTGAACGACACCGGCAACGTGGAGGGCTGCTGCTGCTGCGGGGGCAATGAAATCCGCAACGCCTCCCAGATTCTCGTCAACATCTTCGTCTATTCGCTGCTCTACTGAACAAGGGGAACTCCGTGCGCACGACTGTACGATTTCGATGCTGGAACATGGGACTCGCCCTGCTGCTGGGCTGCGCGGCGCTGGCCGCGCCCGTGCCCCTGCGACGTTCCATCGAGGGTGATCCGCTTTCGGCCTTCCGCATTCGCACCCCCACCGGTACGGAGCAGGGCCCGCGATGGCTCGATGATTACGAACAGGGCCTGAACATCGCCGCCGCCCAGAACAGCATCCTCATGGTTCTTTTTGTGCGCGAGGACTGCGAGTTCTCCCGCCGTCTGCGCACTGAAACCCTCAGCGACCCCCGCGTCTGGGACCGGCTTCGCCGCTTTGCGCTGGTGGAGGTCGACTCCGAGCGCCGCCCCGAACTCGCCTTCCAATACCGGCTGCGCTCCACGCCCACGCTGCTCTGGGTCGATGCCGAAGGCCGCGAACTGCAGCGGGCCACCGGCTTCGTTCCTGTGGACGACCTGCTGGCCGTCATTCAGCGCCTCTTCACGCCCGGCGCCGTGCGTCTGCCCCCCGAACAGGCCCGCCTCATTCAGGAACTCAAGGCCACGCCAAACGACCGCGCCCGCATGATCGAAGTCTTGGAGGCCCTGCCCCGCCGCGAAGGCGGTGCCAACCTGCGCGCGGCCCTCCGCGAACTCAAGCCCGCCCCCTACGCGCTCTGGCGCGAACTGCTCGCGCACGAGCGCCTCGCCATCCGCCTCGGAGCCCTGGAACTGCTCGAGGAAAGTGCCGGCAATGCCTTCGGCTTCGACCCCTGGAAACCCAACGAAAACGAAGCCGCACTGGCAGCGTGGGGTGACTGGATCGCGAAAACTCCTGTGGCCGAAACCCGCTTCGCTCCTCTTTCCCGCGATCAACTCCTCGCCGCCGTCCGCGATTTGTCCTCCGACTCCGCCGAACACGTGCAACGCGCCACCCGCGCCATTGAAACGGGCGGACCCGCCCTGCGTCCACACATCGAGGAACTGCTCGCAGGCGACACCCTCGACGAAAACCAGCGCCGCCGCCTCAACGAAATCCGCCTCAGTCTCGGCGTCGCCGCCCTGGGTTGGGCCGACGCCCCCGGCATCGCCTACCGCCTCCGCCGCGGCCCCCTCGACGCCCGCATGCATCTCCTCCGCGAAATCGCACGCCAGGGCCCCGCCGCCATCCCTGTCCTCGCCGCCTTCCTCGAAGACCCCGAAATCCTCATCCGCGAAACCGTCATCGAAGGCCTGCTCCAGGCTGGCCGCGACAAGGCCCTGCCTGAGGTCCTCCTCCGCCTCCGCGAAGAGCCCAATCCCGACATCGCCCTCGCCGCCATGCGCGCCCTCTCGAAGATCGCCAACGCCGATGCCACCGCCTGGATCGGCACGCAGCTCAACTCCGGCGAGGAGGAGCGCGTGCTCGGTGCCCTCGGTGCCATGCAGGCGGGCAAACACGACAAACTCAAGCCCGACGCCATCGCCCTTCTCGACGACACCCGCTGGCGCATCCGCGCCGAGGCGGCTGAAACCCTGCGCGCCCTCGGCGCCAACGAAGCCCTCCCCGTGCTTCTTCAGAAAACAAACGACCCCGACACCTTTGCGCGCAGCTCCATTCTCAATGCCGTCCTCGGCCTCTCCAACAATTCCAAGCAGAAAAATGATTTGATCGTTGCGTGGCTGAAGGATTCCCCCAGAGATTTTTCGCTCATCGTCCGCGTGGCCTGCGGCAACAATCTCCCCTTGCCGGATGAGCTGCTGACCCACGCCCTCGCCCAGCCCAAACCGGCCATCCTGGATTTCATCGCCGTGCTCGGAGACTGCCAGCAGGGCCGCGTTCCCGTCGCCGTCAAACTCGCCGCGCACAGCGACGCTGACGTATCCGCCGCCGCGCTACGCCTGCTCGCCGCCACCGGACTGCGCAGCAACAAACGTGCGGAGGTCAAACAGTCCGAGGACCTGCTCGCACAGGCCTTCCGCGACAGTCCGGATGAACTGCGCGTCATTCTCGCCAACCACCTCAACCTGCCCAATCAGACCCGCGGCAACGATCCTTTCGAGCGTCTTCGCAGAGCTGCAGTCATGCCCGTGATTCCCGCCGGGGAGTCGGAGGAACTGGACGAGCTGTTCGGGGCCTTTGTGGATGCCCCTGCCCCCGCCGTGACCCCGGTCGAGGAAAACACGCTCGACGATCTCATGGACGCCTTTGCCGAACCCAAGGCCGCGACGCCCTCCACGTCCAACGCCTCCCTGAAAAGCGTTCTTCTTTCCCTCCTGTCCGAAACCGAGAATCTGGACCTGCGGCGGAGCATTGCCCGCGCCCTGCTCGCTTCCGGCGATGAAAGCGGACTGGACACCCTTCTCGCCGATCCCGCCGCCCTCGCCGAAAAAGATCTGGAGCGTGTCTTCAGCAGCCTTCGCGGAGGCAGTGCCGGACTGAAACTCGCCGAGAGCCTGATCAAAGACTCCCGCCCCGCCGTCCGGCGCATGTCCGTGGCCTGGCTGGCCCAGCATGAGCCCCTCACGCAGTTCCTGCCCATTCTCGATCGCCTCGACACGGCGGAGTCCACGCTCACCTTCCAGGACATTCCCCTCGGACGTTACGAGGCCACCTATGCCGTGGGCGAATTGAAATCCCTTCAACTGCGCCCCTTCATTCAAAAATGGCTTTCTGATACTGAAGTCCTGACCCCCACGCGCCGCGCCCGGCAGACTCTCGCCCTTTTCCTGCTCATGAAAACCCGCGACACCGCCCTCAGCGACACGCTCCGGGCCTACGCCGAAGCCGCGACCGACCCCGATCTCCGCGCCGCCGCCTGGACCGCCATGGCCGTGCTGATGCGAAACCTTCCTCCCGGCGATCTGCAACGCCTGAGCAAGGATTCCGCCACCGCCGTGCGCCAGATTCCGGCATTTCTTTTCCTGCGCGGCGAGCACAAAAGCTTCACCCTCAAGCCCAACGCCTCCGAAACCTGGCCCCTGGACAGCGACGATGTCTCCAACCGCTGGAACTTCCGCCCCGGCGAAGAAGACTTCGCCCTGCTCGAAACGCAACGCGCCGACACCATGCCCGAAGTCCGTTTCCTCGCCGGACTCGCCCTCTTCACCCACAACAAAGACCTCGGCGACCCCGAAGCCTGGAAACGCGATTTCCCCTCTCCCGCCGTCGAAACCGAACTGTCCGAACTCTTCCAAAACATTATCACCGAAAAAGCCAATTCTCTCGGAGACATGGAGACAGCGCTCGTCGAATGGCTGACCGCTTCCCACGGCGGCGAACTGCCAGAGCACATCGCCCGTCGTTTCAAGAGCAAAACCCGCCCGGTCACTGCGTCCACTCTTCCACCAAGCGCCGGCGAGGACACGACCCTTGCCGAACGGAAAGAGCCGCTCGTGCTCATCTATTTCCACAGCACGGGCTGTGAGGAATGCGAAGTTGTCGCGGCCTATCTCGACACCTACCGCAGCCGCTATCCCGACCTGCGCGTGCGCATTGTGGAAATCAGTGACGACGGGGCCATCGATCTGTATCGTTCCATCTACCGCCAGAGCGGACGCCCCCTCACGGAGGTGGGCCTCACGCCCATGCTCGCCGGCGCGGGTGGCAACGACGCGGGAGGCGAGGCGCTGACCTTCGACCGCATCGGTGACATCATCGCCGCCTCCATCGGAAGTCTTGGAGAGAGCTGGATTCCCGTGCAGGTGCTGGACTCCAGCGCCCCGCCGCTTGTCGAAGATCCACAGGCCGTTGCAACCGCCGCGCCCGAAGCCCCAGCCCCGCCCCCTGCCCGCGCCAACCCCCTGCAACCCTTCCTCAATCTCCCCACCGCCCTCGTCCTGGCGTTTATCCTCCTCCTGACCTTCGGCAAAAAGCTCCGTCTCCGCAAAACAAAAACCACCGATTTATCGGAGCGCATCCAACCATCCAAGGGCAAATCCACCCGGTGACGGCAGCCGATCTAACTGCGGATGCGTGCAAGTGCACATCCACGAAGTGGGTACGCGTAAAGGTAACAGGGACATTGTCTGAAGTATTATTGCAACAGGAACAATATAGAGCACCCCACCCATTTACTTCGTCTGCCGCAATGTCCGCAGCCCTTCCCAGCCGCCTTGGATCTTTTTGCCCGCTTTCTTCCGCTTTGTCCCAAAACAACTGCGGA
>CAZCFM010000012.1:0-40423 GCA_964497855.1 uncultured Verrucomicrobiota bacterium
TTCAAAAAGGGGCTTGCTCTTTTCTTTCAGAGAAGCCCACACATTTTGACATTGACTTAAACAATTTACTGATAGCATCATACAGAATACCAACCCCGTCCAGCCCGAAAGGCTCTGCTCTGAACCCCGAGTCTTCCCGGCGGTCTCAGCCCCTATCCAACAGCCCCCTTCGCCCCGCCGATGCGGAGATCCTCCTTCGCGCTTCGCTGCTTCGGGGGACACCGTCGGCGCTCCCTCACCCCGCGCCCCGCCGAGGGACGTTCCCCGCTGCGCCTTGTGCCCGACCGGCGTGGACGCCTCACTCTGTCGCTCAAGGTCTTCACGGATGGCGGACCCACCCTCTGTCTGCTCGGACCCGAGGCCCCCGCCGCCCGCCGCCGCAGCCTCGATGCCCTCGGCGTGGCCTGGACCGAGGTGCCCGTCCGCAGGGAACACATCCAGTGGACGCTAACGTTCCGCCAACTCGCGCAAAGGGGAATCCATCACATCCTCTGCGAAGGCGGCGGACAACTCGCCGCCGCCCTGCTGCGCGCCAATCTCGTGCAGGAACTCCAGTGGATCGTCGCCCCCAAGCTCCTCGGCGAAAACGCCCGCCCCGCCGTCGCCCAAAGCTGGACCCTCGCCAACGCCCCAGAATTTCAGCTCCAGGACGTCACCCGTCTCGGGGAGGATGTGTGGTTGCGGATGTCTGTGTGAAAAGGGAGGCGAATCCCGTGTGGCGAAAAACTCGTCGGCCATGGAAAATGGATTGCGCAACGGATGAAAATGGGACATAACTCCGCAGCGTTCCCGGCGATCTGGCTTTTCGCCCGGAACAACCGACGCGGCGCTGTCCGCACTCACTGCACATTCATGGAGGCACGGATTGAGAGATGAAAAACACACACGAACGCGGGATTCTTTTTTTCACAAACCCCCATCGATTTTCGCGAAGCGTATTCTCCGGGCGAAGCGTGTTTTGGATCGGGTTGGTTTTTGCGTTTTTGTCGGGTTTTGTCCACGCCCAGACGGAAACCGTTGACGTTTCGCGCGCTCCCGATGCCGCCGCGCTGCTGGTGGAGGAGTGGTGGGATATCCCCGGCGAGGGAATGGGGGCTTTGTTGATGGAGGGGCGTATGCAGCCCGATCAGCAACGGGCGCTGGAGGGGGCGCGGCAAACGCTTTATCTGGAGGATTTGCCCAAGGAGCCCGCAGGCCAGCGTATCGCCGGCTGGTTCACCGCGCCGCATACCGGGGAGTATCAATTTCATCTGCACAGCAACCATCCGGCCCAATTGTTCATACACTGGCAAGGGGTTTCCGAACAGCTTCTGGACCTGCCCGAACCCCCTGCGAAGGCGGAGCAAAACCGTGTTCGGGCCCACAGCACCCGCGTGCTGGATCTGCAACAGGGCACACGCTACAAACTTGAACTCGTCACCCGCACCGGAAAGGAAAAAGGCCGTCTGTTGCTGGGTGTCACCTTTCCGGACAAACGAACAGAACTTCCAATTCTCGCGGGACGTTTCTTGCCGCCTCCGAAGGATCTGCCTCTGAACCTGGACACGGATGGCGACGGACTTTCCGATTACGAGGAATCGGTGATTGGATCGGACCCCGCGAAGGTTTCAACCTCCGGGGATGGCATCTCCGATTTTGAAAAGGCGGCCTGGAATTTGGATCCGCGTGTGTCCCGATCCTCCCCTCCGCTCCTTCCGTATGCATGGTGTTTTGCACAGCGGCTGCCCCTGGCCCCCGAGTCGGCGTGGGGAGATCCCGATGGCGATGGTCTGCAAAACCACGAGGAATTCCGACTGGGTTCAAATCCCCACAACGCGGACAGCTCCGGAGACGGCGTCGGCGATTTCACCGCCGCGCGGATTCTGCGTTTGGATCCCGCACTCGCCCTGCCGATGGACCGCATGGTGACGCTGGCTTCCCTCACCGGGGCTGCGACCGTGCGCAGGCGGGGTTTATGGGAAGCGCAGAAGGATTCCGCTTCGATCACGACCGACGCCTCGAATGGCGCTGCAACGTACAGCGTGTTGGCCTCCCGCAACGAGGCTCTGATTCTGGCTTTGGATTTGGAATTGGCGTATCCCAAGGAATCCAAAGGGGCGATCTGGGTGGAAATGCGCATCGACAATCGTCCGGTGTCCCGCCAACGCTTCGCGAATGGCCGGCGAAATCAGGGACAGCTTCTGTTTGTGCTGCCGGTGGCCGAACCCGGATGGAAGGAGGTTGAATTTCAAATCGAGAACAACGAGGAAACGTTGAATGTGACGTTTCATGGGTTGAAGGTGCTGCGCTTCCCGGACGAGGATGTCGCGACAGGCGGCGCGGCGCAATGGGCCGAGCGCTGGCGCGAAGGGTCGTTGAGACTTGCCCCGGAAATATCCTCTCCCATTTCCCCGGCGTGTGTGGAGGGGGACACCCCTTTTCCCGATTTTCTCGCGGAGGCTTTGTACCGCACGAAAGACGGGGAGGAGCGGTCGCTGAAAATTCGTCCGTTGCCCGATGAACGCTGGTATGCGGACGTGTCTCTGGCGGAAAACGGGGAGGCGACCATCGTTGACGTCCGTCAAACCGCCACCGGCGCTCACAGACGCAGCGCCGTGCGCTGGTCCATCACCAATCTCTGGACGACGGAATTGCGGATCCTGCGGGCGGGCGATTCCCTGCGGCTTACGGCGCATCCTCCCGAGCGTCCCGCCGGGAAAATGAGACTGACCCTTGACGGCGTTTCCGCCGGAGAAAGGGATGTGGGGGATCCTCTGGTCAAACAATTTGAAAAACCGGGCCGATACACGCTGGAGGCGACCTGGGAGCACAACGGGGACGTGCTCGTAAAACAGGTCGTCCTGCAGGTGCTGGACGCCGGGGAAATGAGGCCCATCCTGAATGAGATGGGCGTGAAAACCTGGCCGTGGACCGCCCACGCCGAGGGCGTTGCGCTGGAGGCGGATTCCCGGCTGGTTCGGCAGGTTTCAGACGGAATTTCCGTGAAACAGCCCGGGCGCTACTTCCTTGCGGCGCGCGCAGGGAGATCCGGTCCCGTGTTGTCCTCCCGTCGTTTGGAGGCCTATAACATCCATATGTCAAAAGGCGTCTGGGCAAGCCACTCCCGTCTGGACGGAAGCCACACCCGTGCATTTGGCATGATCCTTGACCGTGTCCCGAAGGGGCTGAATGTGACCGTAAAGCTGAACAGTAACCATTTAACGTTTTTCAATGGCAAACCGGAGCAGGCCTTCAGTGAGTCCGACATTGATGGTTGTGGGCGTCACATCATTTTTTTCTTGTGTAAGGACCCCATGGCCGCGAAGCCTTGGAGCAACTTCAATCGCACGTACTGGCTGGAGGATTCCCCGTGAAACGACTTATGTTGATGTTGGCGGCACTTCTTGCATGTTCGCAATCCGCAAGAGCGTATGTTATGTTCCTTGAATATGTGAGTGCCGGCTCGACCATTTACCAGGGAAAACCCCCTTATTTATACCTGTCCATTTCACACATGCATCCGAAAATTTTGCATCCGGCTGACATTCATGTGGCGGAGTCCTGGATTTCTCCCACGGGATATGAGATAAATCATAAAACCAGGGACCTGCTGACTATCGAAATCGTCGCCGCCTTCCCCGGCATGGGCTATGTGTCGGATACAATCATGTTCAAAGGGGATGCCACGAAGGCGTCGTTCACCTTCGGTGAAACGCCCATCACCGTATCCCTGATCAACGATGAGGGCCAGCCGGATAAATCCCGTCCCGCAGTCCTGGAATTTGAATCTCCCCGCTTTGGACGGATACGCTACAGCGCCCGGGTGGACGTTCCGGATGGCTTCGGGAAATTTCTGGAATGGAAACACCCGGACGGCAGCGTGACGACCCCTGAATCCCGGGACTATACACGCCTGAACAATCCGGATGGAAGCCTGCGGCAACTGCGCATGTCCGGGGCGTTGGTGAATGTGGTGGATCTGGGAGAAACAGGTCTGGAGTGGCACTTGTACGGGGAGGAAGACCTTCTGGAGGAACGCGACGAAAAGGGTTTCTTCCAAATTCGGGAAAATGCGGTCCCGATCCGATCCACCGTCTTCCGGTTTCCGGGGAAATCTCCACCCCATGATTCGCTGCGTGTGATTTACCGGGACAAGGGCCGCACCAGGCGCATCCAGGATATGGGAATAAAGTCCCTTTCTTTTCAACAACATTTCTCGTCTTCCTACCCCGCTTCCCGCTTTGCCGAACTCGATCCCGAAGGGAATCCGGAAGCGCCTCCGCCACCTTCCGACCCGTTTGCGTGGAGTGCGCCCGTCCGGGACGCCCCGGAGATCGGTGACCGCTATTTCCGCACCCACAAAAGAGATTATTTCCAAGACCTTTGGAATCGCGTGTCCGGCGAAGAACAGGTGAAACCCGAAGCCGTTTATTACCACAGCGACCCCGCCGACCCTTCGTCTTTCGGCAAGGAACATGTGCGTATATGGCGGTCGGACTCTCCCCGCTGGCAGGTGTTGCGCTATGACGAGGCGGGGCGGCTTTGCGCCGAATACCGTTCTCTGCCGGGTGCCGGGTCCGCGATGCCCCCCCTTGATGAAAAGGCGCTGCGGGAGGTGTCTGAACTTGTGCTGGTTCACTATCCCCTTCAAGAGGCCAATACCCCGAAAACCGATAACCCCCCTTTCGAACTCACCCACCTGATCGGCGGTCGATTTGTCTCCCGACACTGGGTTCATTTCACAACCGATTCGGAAGGGATTGAAACCATCCACCTCAAACGCTCTGAAAATCCCGACGCAAACTCCACGGATACCAGCGTGCACGCGGAAGACCGTCAATCGTTTTGGCCGGGTTTCTTTTAATCGGATCAAGGGCGAATCCGCCTAAACCTCTGTGTCACTCCAAAGACAGGGTCAACCTGAAAAATTCAGGCTTGCCAACGGGGTTGTTTCTGGGATATGTACGGCATCACTTCGCTCATCCGTTTACACCTTCTTTTTGCGGAGAGGTGGCTGAGTGGTCGAAAGCGCTTGATTGCTAATCAGGTGTACGCCTAACCGTGTACCGTGGGTTCGAATCCCATCCTCTCCGCCATTTTTTCATGATCAACACACTCCCATGCGCATTTTAATTTTAGGGGCGGGAACCTCCGGGCGAATGCTGGCCGCCCGGCTTTGTGAAGAGCAACACGACGTGGTGCTGGTTGACCGCGATCCTCTTGCTCTGGAGCAGGTGGAGGCCCGCATGGATCTATTGACGATCCAAGGGGACGCCGCCGACCCGCGCGTGCTGGATCTCGCCGGCATCGCCAAGGCGGATCTGGTCGTCGCCGTGACCGATCAGGAGTCCCTGAACATTCTCACCTGCGCCCTCGCCCATATCGCCGGCGTTCCCCGCAAAGTCGCCCGCGTGAGCAACGACGCCTTCACCGACGAGGAAAGTCACTTCAACCTCAAACAGCTCGGCATCGATCTCGTCATCAACCAGCAACTGGCCTGCGCCAAGGACCTCTTCAACATCCTGCGCATCCCCGGCGTGCAGGAGGCCGTGGATCTGCTCGATGGCCGCGTCCTCTGTGTCGGTGCCCTGATTTCCACCGACAGTCCCCTGATTTACACCTCGCTGAAAGACAGTCCCCACCGCGACATCCTCTCCACCATCCGTTTTGTGGCTTACACCCGCGGTGGAAAACTGAAAGTCCCCCGTGGTGAAACTCAATTCAGCATTGGCGACATGGCTTATCTTGTGGGGGAGCCGGACAAGGTCCGCAAGTTCATCAAGTTCCTCCTGCCCGGCGAAGGCGGCTACAGCCGGGTGCTCATCGCCGGCGGCGGCGAACTGGGGCTGCAACTGGCATCGCGCCTGGCCTCGACCCCCCTGGACGTCACGCTCGTGGAGGAAAACCCCGCCCGCGCCGAGTACTGCTCCGAACGTCTCGACAAAGCCCTCGTTATTTGCGGCAATGCCCTCGATCAGGACCTCGTCGGAGAACTCGGCATCAACAACAAAACCGCCTTTGTGGCGGTGACAGGCGATGACGAAAACAATGTCATGTCCTGTCTCGTCGCCGAAAAACTGGGCGCGCATTTCACCATCGCCCGCGTGGACAAAAACACCTACCGGCCCATTCTCGATTCCTTGTCGCTGGTGGACCGCACCGTGAGCCCGCACAGCAGTCTCATCAACTCCATTTATCACTTTGTGCGCGGTTCCAGCGTGCAGGGCGACCGCCTGCTGCAAAAAATCCCCGGTGAAGTCGTTGAATTCACGATCGACGCCGGTCATGTGTGGCTGGACAAACCCCTGTTGGAACTGAAAATTCCCCGGGGCTGCATGATCAGCATGGTGTTGCGCAAGGAAACCCTGATCGTCGCCACCGGGGACCTGCGCCTGCAGCCCGGAGACCGCGTGCTGCTCTACGGTCTGCCAAAATCCATCCGACAGCTCGACGTTATTCTGGGCTGAGGGAACGACATGAACATCCGCAGCGTTTTCCATCTGATTGCCTATGTGGTGATATTTATGGCGGTGGCCATTGCCTCAGCCGCGCTGGTGGGGCTTGGCTGCGGAGATGCCGGTGTGGACGTTCGCAACATGTTTGCCTCTGCCGGCATCGTGCTGGCGCTCGGCGTGTTGATGCTGGTGCCCACGCGCGGAAAAGTCGATCTCACCCGCAAAGACGGTTTTGCCATCGTCACCTTCGGCTGGCTGGTGATCGGTTTTGTGGGGGCGATTCCCTATCTGATGACGGGCACAATTCCCAACCCGGTGGATGCCGTATTCGAAACCCTCAGCGGCTTCACCACCACCGGATCAACGGTGGTGACCGACATTGAAATCCTGCCCCGTGGCGTTGTGTTCTGGCGCAGCCTCACTCAATGGCTGGGCGGCATGGGGGTCGTGTTGCTCTGCGTGGCCATTCTGCCGTTCCTGGGCGTGGGCGGCATGCAGATTTACCGCGCCGAAATGCCGGGCCCCAGCAAGGACCGCCTCACCCCCCGCATCGCCAACACCGCCAAACTGCTTTACGGCGTGTATGTCCTGCTCACCGGCCTGCAAATTGTGGCCCTGAGAATTGCAGGCATGGACCTTTTCGACGCCGTGAACCATTCCTTCTGCACCTTGTCCAGCGGGGGCTTCAGTCCCTACAATGCCAGCATCGCCCATTTCCCATCGCCAGCGATTCATCTGATCCTCGCATTTTTTATGATCGTGGCCGGAGCGAATTTCACGTTGCATTACCGTTTCCTGCGCGGCGACGGACTGGCCTATTTCCGCTCCTCCGAAATGCGGGCCTATCTGCTGGTGGTTTTGGGGTGTACGGGAATCATCGCCTGGAATCTTTGCTCGCAGCGCGGTCTGGCGTTGGGGCAGTCGCTGGTGGACAGCCTCTTCCAGGTCAGCACCATCATCACCACCACCGGCTTTGCCACCGCGGATTATGACCAATGGCCCCTGCTGAGCAAAACCATTCTTTTTGCACTTTTGTTCAGCGGGGCCTGCGCCGGGTCCACCTCCGGCGGACTCAAAATTGTCCGCGTCGTCGTGGTCGTGAAAGAATGTCTGCGGCAGCTCAAGCTCTTCATGCAGCCCCACGCGGTGCTCAAGGTGCGCATGGGACAACAAACCGTTCCGGCCACGGTCGTCTCGGCCATCCTCGGCTTTTTTCTGTTTTATCTCCTGCTCTTTCTTCTCTGCACGCTGATCATGACGTTGTTCCTGCCCGATCTGACGTCAGCCGCTTCCGCCGTGATCGCCTGTATCAGCAACGTCGGGCCCGGCTTTAATCTGGTCGGTCCCACGCGCAATTTCGCCGCGATCGCCGACGGCGGCAAAATCCTGCTGACCTTCTGCATGTTGCTGGGACGTCTCGAGCTGTTCACCGTGCTCGTCCTGTTCTCGCCCCGCTTCTGGCGTAAATAGCCATCGCCCCATCTCTGGCACGGCTTGTGCTTTGAGGGAGATATAGCCTTCCCCCATCGCAAAAGCCTACTCCCAGAGCCAAAACCTTGCCTGCGTTTCTTACATTCAAGAATTTCCGCTGCGCCCTGATGATCGCTGCACTCGGCTGTTCTTCGCTCTCCGCCATGATCGATGAAAACGGCAACGGCGTCAGTGACGTCTGGGAACAGCTCCACGGCCCGCTCATCGATCCGGACGGAGACGACGACGATGACGGATTCAGCAATTTCCAGGAAGCGCAGGCGGGCACGGACCCAACCGATCCTCAAGACCATCCCCGCGTCTCGGAACTTCGCTCGGAAGACCCTTCCGAACTTCGGAACCGCTTCCCCACCACCGCCGGCGTTCACTATCAGTTCTACGTCTCGTCCGATCTCGCCTCCTGGTATCCCATCGGCCCCCGCTTGCGCGGCTTTGGTCGGATGGAAGATGTCGCCTTCCCCCTCGACGCCACCGCCAGCACCGGAACCGCCCTGGTCTCAAAGTGGTCCAACGTCAGCAGCGGCAACCTAAACACGATCAAAGGCTACGCCGGCTCCGGCAGTCCCGCCCCCACCCTCACCCGCGAACTCACCCAGCTCGAAATCAGCAGCAGCTCGCCCGATGAAAACAACATGGGCCACTGGATCCGCGGCTGGATCGTTCCCGACGAAAGCGGCCCCCACACCTTCTGGCTGGCCAGCGACGACTCGAGCGAACTCTGGATCTCCTCCGATGCCTCGTCCGCGAACCTCGCCCTCCGCGCCTCCGTCTCCCAGTGGACCTCCTTCCGCGAATGGACCCGCTACCCCTCGCAACAGTCCGGCCCCATCGACCTCGTCGCCGGCCAGCCCTACGCCTTCGAAGTCTTCCACCGCGAATACAATGGCGGCGACCACCTCTCCGTCGCCTGGACCCGCCCCTCCCGCGCTCCCGGCACCCGCGACATCATCGGCGGCAGCGCCCTCTCCACCGTCGGCCTCTCCCTCAACGATCTTCTCGGCGACGCCGGACGTCTCTTTTTCCGCCTCGAAGCCGGACACATCGACAGCGATGGCGACGGCGTGAACGACTACGAGGAATCCCTCATCGGCCTCAACCCCGACAAAAGCGCCAGCACCCCCCGAACCAACGACCGCGACGAGGCCCTGCTCATTCTCGCCGCTCCCCACAGCGTCAGTCTCGGCGTCGGTGCCGCCCGCGCCTACGAATCCACCGGCGAGGCCGCCGAATTCGTCATCTTCCGCAGCGGCGGCATCGCCCCCGTCACCGTCCACTACAGCGTTTCCGGCACTGCCAGCTCCGGCATCGATTACACAGCCCTCACCGGCAGCGTGCAGCTCCCCGGCGGGGCCCGCGCCGCCTTCGTGCGCGTGTTTCCCCTCCCCGACGGCATGACCGAGCCCCCCGAATCCGTCACCCTCACCCTGCTCGAAGACCCCGCCTATATCCTCAACGCGCCCACGAGCGCCAGCGTCACGATCGACGACGCGCCCGACATCGTCACCACCGCGATCCTGCGCCCTCCGCCCGGCCAGACCAGCGGGGCCTCCGGACACGCCGTTCTCCGCCGCGCCGGAAACTCCCTCTCCGCCACCTTCTCCCTCAGCTTCAGCGGACTCGACAGCCCCCAGCTCTCCGCCGAACTCCTCGTCTCCGACGATGGCCTCAGCGGCACTCCCGCCCTTGCCTTGCCCCTCGGACAACTCTCCGGGCTCCCCTGGGCCTTCGACGACCTGCCGCCCCTCACCCGCAGCGACATCCTCGACGCCCTCGACCAGGGCCGCCTCTGGGTCCGCGTCAACAGCTCCCTCATCGGACGTCTCGGCAACGCCAGCACGCCCCCCATCGCCTCCGCCCCCCTCCCCGCGCCCAGCACGCCCGCTCTCAACGCCGAAGCCGCCCGCTTCCTCGCCCAGGCCACCTTCGGCCCCAGCCCCGCCGATGTCGCCGCCTACGGCAACACGCCCTACGCCAACTGGATCGACGCGCAGATTGCCCTCCCCGCCACACTTCATCTCCCCTACGTCCAGGCCCGCCGCGCCGAATACCTTGCCCGCGACGGCAGCGACGGCTGGCAAGGCCCGCGCCAGGAGGCCTTCTGGCAACACGCCCTTACCGCGCCCGATCAACTCCGCCAGCGCATGGCCTTCGCCCTTAGCCAAATCTTCGTCATCTCCCAGTTCGGGGCCCTCGACGGCAGCCACGAGGCCGTCACCCTCTACTACGACATGCTCCTCGAAAACGCCTTCGGCAACTACCGCGACCTGCTCGAAGACGTCACCCTCAGCCCCGTCATGGGCGTCTATCTCAGCATGATCCGCAACCGCAAACCCGACGAACTCACCGGACACGAGCCCGACGAAAACTACGCCCGCGAAATCATGCAGCTCTTCTCCATCGGCCTCGTCCGCCTCCACCCCGACGGCTCCGTGATGCTCGACCCCGAAGGCCGTCCCCTGCCCACCTACAGCCAGGCCGACACCGTTGCCCTCGCCCACATCTTCACCGGCTGGGGCCCCCACTACGACGACACCAATCCCCCGCGCTGGGACAATGGAACCATCGCCGACCGCTCCGGCTGGTTCCAGTGGGGCCGCGACGAAATGCGCCCCATGTCCTTCTACCCCGAATACCACGACACCGAAGACCGCACCCTCGTCGGCGGAGTCCTCATCCCCGGCACCCTCGACGGCCGCCAGCGCATGACCCTCGCCCTCGACACCCTTTTCCACCACCCCAACGTCGGCCCCTTCCTCGCCCGCCAGCTCATCCAGCGCTTCGTGACCTCCAATCCTTCGCCCGGCTACATCGCCCGCGTCGCCGCCGTGTTCGCCGACAACGGCTCCGGCGTCCGCGGCGACCTCGGCGCCACCCTCCGCGCCATCCTGCTCGATCCCGAAGCCCGCCACCCCGCCTACCGCGAAGGCATCGCCCGCGGCAAACCCGCCGAACCCGTCCTCCGCATGACCCGCCTCCTGCGTGGCCTCACGCCCGCCCCGCCCCGCGCCGGCGACTCCCGCTATTTCCTCAACTACCAATACGGCATGACCGAACAGGCCCCGCTGCTCTCCCCCTCCGTCTTCAACTTCTTCCAGCCCGTCTATTCGAACCCCGGACCCATCGCCCGCGCCGGTCTGCTTTCGCCCGAATTCCAGATCTTCTCCGAAACCACCGCCATCGGACAGGCCAACCTCCTCCACAACGCCATCCACTGGGGCATCTGGACTCCCGAAGAGGACGCCAACGGCAACGACCTCGTCATCCGTTTCGACTACACCCCCTGGGTCGCCCTCCTCAACAGCCCCGGCCTTACGCCCCTCCAGGCCCAGAATCTCCTTCTCGACCGCCTCGACGAACTCTTTCTCTTCGGAACCATGACCCCGGCCCTCCGCCAGGACATCCTCAACGCCTACGCCGCCCTGCCCTCCTGGTTCGGCACCACCAACGAACGCCAAACCTCCCGCGTGCGCATGGCCCTTTACCTCATCCTCAACTCCCCCGAAGCCTTCGTGCTCAGATAAGCCCATGACCCAAGCCCCCCGCCACATCAGCCGCCGCCGTTTCATCGGACAGTCCGCCTGCGCCGGCCTCGGCCTCACCGGTGTCCTCTCCACCATCGGCACCCTCCGCCTCTTCAACGCCGCCATCGCGCAGGAGGGACCTCCCCTCGGCAACGACTACAAATCCCTCATCTGCCTTTTCCTCTACGGTGGCAACGACGCCAACAACCTGCTCGTCCCCCGCGACCTCGCCGCTTACAGCGCCTACCAGCGCGACCGCGGCATTCTCGCCCTCCCCCGCGCAAATATCCTGCCCATCAACCATCCGGCGGACGATGGACGCGAATTCGGTTTCCACCCCGCCATGGCCCCCTTGCAACCCCTCTTCAACAACGGCAAACTCGCCGTCCTCTGCAACGTCGGCACCCTCGTCGCCCCCATCACCAAGGCCGAATACCTCGCCGGCGGCGCCGCCATCCCCCCGCACCTCTTCTCCCACAACGACCAGCAGGTCCAGTGGCAAACCTCCGTTCCCGACTCGCCTAAAAAAGTAGGCTGGGGCGGACGCCTCGCCGACCTCCTGCAAAGCCTCAACGAGGGCTCGCAGATTTCCATGAACATCTCCATCGCCGGCTCCAACTTCTTCCAGGTCGGTGAAGAAGTCCTCCAGTACCACGTCACCCCCTCCGGCAGCATCGGACTCTCCCAGTCCGACGTCACCTGGTCGCCCATGCCCGAAATGTATCACGCCACCGACCAGATGATCGGACGCAGCTACGGCCATCTTTTCGAACAGGAATACGCCGCCATCATGAAACGTGCCGTTTCCAACGACACTCTCCTCAAAACCGTTCTCGCCACCATCCCGCAGTACTCCGAACTTTTCCCCCTCAGCACCAGTCCCACCGGCGGCCTCAACCGCGTCGCCGCCCAGCTCCGCATGATCCTCCGCCTCATCCAGGCCCGCAATGCCCTCGGTATGCGCCGACAAATTTTCTTCGCCTCGCTCGGCGGATTCGACACCCACGACGCCCAGCTCGACGACCACCACGCCCTCCTTGCCGAACTCTCCAACGCCCTCGCCGACTTCCAAGGTGCCTCCGACACCCTCGGCCTCTCCGAAAACGTCACCCTCTTCACCGGCTCCGACTTCAACCGCACCTACAACAGCAACGGCCGGGGCTCCGACCACGCCTGGGGCGGCCACCACCTCGTCATGGGCGGAGCGGTCAACGGAGGACAGCTCTACGGACGAATGCCCATTCTTACCAACGGCGGACCCGACGACACCGGCAGCCGCGGCAGCTGGATTCCCGGCATCTCCACCGACGAAATGTCCGCCACCCTTGCCCGCTGGTTCGGCGTTTCCCCCAGCGCCATGCCCTCCGTCCTCCCCAACATCGCACGTTTCGCCAATCCCAACCTCGGATTCATGCGCCCGTGAAGAAACTCCTCCCCGCGCTGCTCGGCCTCGTCCTTGTCCTCATCCTCTGGCCGCGTCCTCAATCCCTCCCGCCTCCTTCGACGCCTCCCCCCGCGCCCTCGCCACCTCCCTTGGCGACCACGCCGCCCTCCCCGCCCCGCGTCCGACCTCCCGCCCAACCCTCGCAGCCCGCCTTCCACGCACCCGACCCGCGCGATCTCCTGCCCATCCCGCCCCATCCCGACGCCGTGTCCTTCGGCGGCCCCGCCTTCACCCCGAAACAGGAACCCGAGCGCCTCCACGACTTGTTCCGCATTTACCGCGAACGCTTCAATTCCTTCCCCAGCGGCGAAAACAACGCCCAGCTCATGAACGCCCTCCGCGGCAACAACCCCCAACGCCTCGGCATCTTTCCCCTCCAGCATCCCCGCCTCGACGCCGAAGGCAACCTCCTCGACGCCTGGGGCACGCCCTTTTTCTTCCACCTCCTCTCCCGCGACGAACTCGACATCCGCTCCGCCGGACCCGACCGTCAACTCTACACCCCCGACGACCTCCTCTTCCCCCCGCCCCGATAAGCAAACGTAACAATGGACCCGTGGCGCCCCCGCCACCTCAACGTCCCAAACAACCAGTAGTCACAATGGACCCGTGGCGCCCCCGCCACCTCAACGTCCCCAACAACCAAACGTCAGAAAGACGATAAGGCGGCGGGGGCGCCGCTGCTCCATTGTCAGATCAAACGCTACGGCGACACCCGCCACTCTATTCCTTCGGACGCGGGATCGAAACGGGCATCCCGTCGGTTCCGGCATACACCACAAGAATCACGGAGGGGATTTTGCCTTCGTTGGCTCCGGCGTGCCAGGTGTTCACGACTTCCGACAGGGCATCTCCCGCGCGGAGTTGGATGGCCTTGCCGTGTTCGGTGCGGACTGTCAGTTCGCCTTCGAGCAGAACCCCGGCGTTGATCACCGGATGCTGATGCTCGGGCAAGGCGGTTCCGGGTGGAATCGTGATGCGCAAAATCGTGACTTCCGGCTGTCCCGCCGGATACGCGGGCAGGAGCTGCCCGTCCCAGGAGCGCGTGGACTTCCACAGCGTCTCCGCGCGGATGCCCGCCACAGGTTTCGTCACGGGCCGCGTCGCGCAGCAGCCGGTCAGAAAGAGGAAAGAGAGAAGAGGCAATGTTTTCATGGGATCCGCCTTACCGAATCTGTCCTTCCAGCAATCCCGCCACAAGCGCAAGGGCCTCTTGGAGTTTGGAGGGGTCTTTGCCGCCGGCCTGGGCGCGGTCGGCTTTGCCGCCGCCGCCGCCGCCGCAGTGTTTGGCGAGGGGGGCGATGAGCTGTCCGGCGTTTGCGCCGCGGGCCTGGCATTCGGGGGCGACGGACACGTTGAAGAACACTTTGCCGTCGGCGCTGCCACCGAGCACAATCACGGCGGGGTCAAGCTGCTGACGCAGGCTGTCCATTGCGTCGCGCAGTCCGTTCGCGTCCACGCCGTCGAGCGCGGCGGCGAGGACTTTGACGCCCTTGATGTCCCGAACCTGCGAGCTCAGATCGGCGGCTTTAGCGCGGGCGGCGGCGGATTGCAGCTCCTTGAGTTCTTTTTCGAGGCTGTGGAGTTTGTGCAGGAGGGTTTCGACGCGGGCGGGGGCTTCCGCGGGTTTGACGCTGAGCGCGGCGGCGATTTCGTGCAGGAGTTGGTGCTCTTTGGCGGTGTGAACAGCGGCCTCGGCGGCGCAGACGGCCTCGATGCGCCGCACGCCGGAGGCGATGCTGCTTTCGTGCAACAGGCGGATCTGTCCGATCTCGCCGACGCGCTGGACATGGGTGCCGCCGCAGAGTTCCTTGCTCCAGCCGCCAATGTCCACGACGCGCACGATGTTGCCGTATTTCTCGCCGAACGTGGCAATCACCTCGGCGGGTTTCTGATCAAAAGGCGTTTCATAGGCCTCCACAATGTCGTCATCGTAGAGGCGGCAATTGATCATGGCCTCGATTTCCGCGAGCTGGTCGTGGGAGACGGCCTCGAAATGGTTGAAGTCAAAACGCAGGCGATCCGGACCGACATGCGATCCTGCCTGGCGAACGTGGTTGCCCAACACGCTCATCAGCGCCCAGTTGAGAATGTGGGTGGCGCTGTGATGACGCTGAATGTCGCGGCGGCGTTCGATATCCAAACTCAACGTTACCGCCATGCCCGCGTGAACGCCGTCCGGAACGCGGTCGAGTTTGTGCAAGTGGCGACCACCTTCATCTTTGACGGTATCGAGCACGGCGCAGCGTTCGCCCGCGAGCTCCAGATGGCCGTGATCGCCGACCTGACCGCCCATTTCCGCGTAAAACGGCGTGGATTCGGCGACCAGGTAGCTGGCTTTTTCGCCGGGGATGATTTCGACGACGCGCGAGACATAGCCGGTCCAGGTCTCAGGATCGTAGCCGACAAAATCGGTGGCCTCGCCTTCGCCGGCGACGCGGATGACGCTCTTTTTCTGCGCGTCGCGGGCGCGCTGGCGCTGCTGGTTCATGCAGGTTTCGAAGCCGTCTTTGTCCACCGCGAGTCCACGTTCACGGGCGAGAATTTCCGTGAGGTCGAGCGGGAAACCGTAGGTGTCGTACAGGGCGAAGGCGTCGGCGCCGGAGAGGTTGCCTTTTTCGGCAAACCCGGCGAAGAGGTTCATGCCGCGGTCGAGTGTGCGGTCGAAGGCGCTTTCCTCGGCGGCGATGACTTTGCGGACGACCTCGGCCTGTTTCCGAAGCTCGGGAAAGACATCGCCGAGACTTCCGAGAGTCGGAGCGACAAGTTCGGCGAAGAAACCGGGCAGGAGATTGAGGCGGCGTCCGTACATGACCGCGCGGCGGAGAATGCGTCGGAGGACGTAGTTGCGGCCTTCGTTGCCGGGAAGAATGCCGTCGGCAATCGCGCAGCAGAGGGTGCGGATGTGGTCACCGAGCACGCGGAAGACGACGTCGCGGGCCTCGTCGGGCGTGAGGTTGTTGACGTCCTTGGGAAGGGTGGTGCCGTAGGTCTGGCCGGAAAGTTCGGCGATTTTGGCGAAGATGCCGCTGAAGAGATCGGCGTTGTAGTTGCTGGGGGGCGAAGTGAAATCGGTGAAGCCTTTGGTGGTGGCGATGATGCCGGCGACACGTTCGAAGCCCATGCCGGTGTCGACGTGGCAGGCGGAGAGGGGCTGGAACGTGCCGTCCTCGCGGGCGTTGTACTGCATGAAGACGAGGTTCCAGATTTCGATGCACCAGGGGGAACTGGCGTTGACGAGTTTGCCGCGGGTGTCGCCGGCGGGGGTGAGGTCGATGTGGATTTCCGAGCAGGGGCCGCAGGGGCCGGTGTCGCCCATCATCCAGAAGTTGTCTTTTTTGTTGCCGCGGACGATGCGTTCGGCGGGGTCGAGGCCTTCGCGGGTGAAGATGTCGGCCCAGAGGTCGTAGGCCTCCTGGTCGAAGGAAGCAGGGTCGTTGGGTCCGGGGGAATAGACGGAGGCGTAGAGGCGGTTTTTGGGGAAGCCCCAGACCTCGGTGAGCAGTTCCCAGGCCCAGGCGATGGCGTCGGCTTTGAAGTAGTCGCCGAAGGACCAGTTGCCGAGCATTTCGAAGAAGGTCTGGTGGTAGGTGTCGTAGCCGACGTCGTCGAGGTCGTTGTGTTTGCCGCCGGCGCGGATGCACTTCTGGGTGTCGGCGACGCGGGGCTGGGGCGCGGTCCGGTCACCGAGGAAGTAGGGGACGAAGGGGTTCATGCCCGCGTTGGTGAAGAGCAGGTTGGGCGAGGAGGGCATGAGGGGGGCGGAGGGGACGATGTGGTGTCCCTTGGAGGCGAAAAAATCGAGAAAGGATTGGCGGACCTGGGCAGAATTCATGGAAAAAATCCCGGTTGCGGGGTGGAAATGGGGGCGGACTGTATGTAGGAAGAAGGGCGAAGTGTCAAGCCGGGCGCGAGGTTGACGCGGGGGGACTTTGTGCGTAAACGACGAAGCCATGCAGCACAACGGAGGCTTTTTTAGCAACAATGGGATTGATACGCTTCCCGAAACCGTCACCCACAACGACCTGGATGCGCTGTGGAACGTGATCGTGTGGGACGATCCCGTCAATCTGATGAACTACGTCGTGTACGTGTTCCAGAAGGTGTTTGGCTACAACCGATCGCTGGCGAACAAGCTGATGATGGAGGTCCACAACGAGGGCAAATCGCTGGTCGCGACGGAGGGGCGCGAGCAGGCGGAGCTGCACGTGCAGCAGTTGCACCAGTACGGCCTGCAGGCCACCCTGCGCCGGTCGGAGTAGAACACAGGGCTGACACTGTGGAACAGGTTGCCAAGTCAAAAAAACATTACTACTGCACATATCAGTATTGCGAAGCGGCACGCGCTCTGCCATGAACGAGAGAATTCATCATGCCCCGCATTTTCGACAATATCTCCCTCGATCTTCTGCCCGCCTTGCGGGAAACGCTTGAAATCTCCCAACGTTCGGACTTCTGCGTGGGTTACTTCAACTTGCGCGGGTGGAAGGCCATCGATTCCGTGATCGAAAAATGGGCGGGGGGTGCGGGTCAACAATGCCGCCTCCTTGTGGGGATGCAACGACTGCCCCAAGACGAACTCCGCGAAGCCTACAGCCTTCTGCCCCACGATGAACCCATCAGCAATCAGGTCGTCATCCGTTTGAAACGCCGATTGGCGGAGGAGTTCCGCGCACAGCTCACCCTTGGCGCTCCCACGGACGAGGATGAAGCGGGCCTACGACGACTTTCCGCCCAACTGAAATCGGGAAAAGTGGTCGTGAAACTTCACCTCCGCCATACCCTGCACGCCAAACTGTATCTTTGTTTCCGCGCGGATCCGAACAACCCCATCACGGGCTTTCTTGGATCCAGCAATCTCACCCTTTCCGGCCTCTCGAAACAGGGCGAACTGAATGTGGATATCCTGGATCATGATGCGACACTCAAGCTGGAACAGTGGTTCAAGGACCGATGGGGCGACCGATGGTGTATTGAGATTACCCAGGAACTGATACAGGTCATTGACGAAAGCTGGGCGCGATCGGAGTGCCCACCGCCCTATCACATATACGTCAAGATGGCCTATCACTTGGCAGAGGAGGCGCGGGCGGGTCTTTCCGAGTTCAACATCCCGGCGGATCTGCGCGGGGGCTTGCTGGAATTCCAATCCGCGGCGGTGCGCATCGCCGCCCGGCATTTGGAACGAAGGGGTGGCGTTATCCTGGGGGATGTGGTTGGCCTCGGCAAAACGATCATGGCCACGGCACTGGCGCGCATGTTCCAAGACCCACCCCGATCTCTGGAAACCCTCATTCTCTGTCCTAAAAATCTCGTCGGCATGTGGGAGGACTACGCACACCGATACCGCCTCATTGCAAAAGTCGTGCCCATGACCCAGGTGCAAAACATCCTGCCGAACCTTCGCATTTATCGGGTCGTCATCATCGACGAAAGCCACAATTTACGGAACCGCGAGGGCCGGAGATGGTCCGTGGTGCGCGACTACATTTCGCGCAATTCCAGCAAGTGCATCCTGCTTTCCGCCACACCCTACAACAAAACATACCTCGACCTTGCAAACCAGCTCCGCTTGTTCCTGGCCCCGGAGGACATCGTTCCCATCCGGCCTGAGGAATATCTGAGGAACGACTGCGACGGAAAACCGGATGAATTCACCCGCCGCCACCAATGCCCGCTGAATTGCCTGTCCGCATTTGAGAAAAGCGAACATGCGGACGACTGGCGCGAATTGATGCGCCTCTTCATGGTCCGCCGGACCCGCAGCTTCGTCGAGCGAAACTATGCCTTCACGGAGTGCCCGCAGTGCCATAGCACCGTCAAAGCAACCCAGGAAGCCTGCCCAACCTGTGGCCAGGGCAAAACCCCGGGCGACCGGCGTTTCCTCCTGCTGGAGGGCGGAACCCGTTTCCACTTCCCGAAACGACAACCCAAAGCCCTCCATTTCCGCATCCGGGAAAAACATCCTGACGATACCTATGCGAAACTCTACTCCAGTTTTGTCGTGGACACGGTGCGCATGTTGCATCTTCCACGCTATGGCCTGGCCAACTACCTTGAGGCATCTACCGTTCTTTCGCCCTCCTCTCCTGAGGCCGAAATCGTCAAAAACCTCTCCCGCGCCGGAAAACGACTCATCGGCTTCTGCCGCACCAATCTCTTCAAACGACTCGAAAGCAGTGGACACTCCTTCCTGCTGTCCGTCCGCCGGCATATCCTGCGCAATTTCATTTACCTTCACGCCCTCGAGCGGGGCCTGCCCCTACCTGTCGGCACCCAGGATTCCAGCCTCTTTGACACCCGCTGCGATGACCACGACAGCGACACGACGCTCTTCGGCTCTGACGAAACCCCGCCCCTTGTGCCAACAGAAATCACCGCCCAATCCCTCGGGGATTTTGCCCAAGCGGCGGCGGCGGGCTACACCCTCCTGCAGTCGGAACACAGCCGAAATTTCGACTGGTTGCGCCCCACGCTCTTCATGGAGGAACTCGCAAACCACTTGCGCAAAGACGCCGAACGTCTGTTTTCCATCCTCCAGCTTGCGGGAGACTGGAATCCCTCCACAGATGAAAAACTTGCCGAACTTGAAAAACTCATCACCCGGAAACACCCTGCGGAAAAAATTCTCATCTTCTCGCAATTCGCGGACACGGTCAGCTATCTCAACGAGCAACTCCGCGCCCGGAAGCTTGCAGCCTTCGCCGCTGTTACGGGCGATACGGAGGACCCTTCCCTTTTCGCCCGCCGTTTCAGTCCCGTTTCCAACAAGGTCCGGGATGCGATATCCGCAGCGGACGAACTTCGCATCCTCGTTGCCACCGATGTCCTCAGCGAAGGCCAGAACCTGCAGGATGCCGCCATCGTTGTGAACTATGACCTCCCCTGGGCCATCATCCGCCTCATTCAACGCGCGGGTCGTGTGGACCGAATCGGCCAGAAATCCGGGGAAATCCTTTGTTACTCCTTCCTGCCCGCCGATGGGGTCGAGCGCGTGATCCGTCTCCGCTCCCGCGTCCGCCAACGCCTCCAGGAAAACGCCGAGGTTGTCGGCACCGATGAAACCTTTTTCGAGGACGAGAAACATGATGATCTCCTGCGCGACCTCTTCACTGAAAAATCCGGGATTCTGGACGATCCGGAGGACAACGAAGTGGACCTCGCCTCCCTCGCCTACCAGATTTGGAAGAACGCCTGTGACATGGACCCCTCCCTCCGGAAAACCATTCCCGAGTTGGCCCCGGTTGTTTTTTCAACCAAAGCGCTTGCCGATGTACCGACCAGAGCCGCCGGGGCCGGTGGCGCGAAGCCGACTTCCGGCGTCATGGTCTATGTGCGCACCTCCGATGGGAACGATGCGCTGGCCTGGGTGGACGAACAGGGTCGCACCGTCACTGAAAGCCAGCATGACATTCTTCGCGCCGCCGCCTGCGAGCCCGGCACGCCCACCCTCCCGCGCCTGGGTGCGCACCACCCGCTCGTACAACAGGCCGTTACGGGAATCCAAAAGGAACACAGTCCCACGGGGGGGCAGCTTGGAAAACCCGCCAGCGCCCGCCGCCGCGTGTACGAACGACTCAAAGAATACGCCACAGCAGTGAAAAACACCCTCTTTGACATCAAGCCTCTCCACCAGGCCATTGACGCCATCTACGAAACCCCGCTGACAGAAGCGGCCCGGGACCTCCTGAACCGCGAGATGAAGTCCGGCGTGGATACCGCAAAACTGGTCGATCTCGTCCTCTCCCTCCACGAAGAAGATCGCCTCTGCGTCCCCCAGGACGACGGGATCGCCCGCGAGCCCAAAATCATCTGCTCTCTTGGAATTCGAAAGGACCTATGAATAAACCCTTGGAATCTGTTATTCTCACTCTCCGAAACCAGAAGGTCATTCTGGATGCCGACCTCGCTGTGATCTACGGCGTTGCCACAAAAGTCTTAAATCAGGCCGTTAAACGGAACGCGGAGCGCTTTCCAGATGATTTCCGCTTTCAACTGACCGCTGGGGAAACGCTGGAGGTGGTCACAAATTGTGACCACCTCACCCAGCTCCCCGAGGACGACGGAATAGCCCGTGAGCCCAAAATCATCTGCTCGCTTGGAATTCGAAAGGACGTATGAACAAACCCTTGGAATCTGTTATTCTCACTCTCCGAAACCAGAAGGTCATTCTGGATGCCGATTTGGCTTCAATCTATGGCGCGCCCACCAAGCGCTTGAACGAAGCGGTCAAACGCAATGCAGACCGCTTTCCAGCCGATTTTGTCTTCCGGCTTACCGCAGGGGAACTTGATGCTTTGAGGTCACAAATGGTGATGTCAAACGGGGAAGCGGGCGCCATCCCTTATGAGGGGGCTTTAAGGTCGCAAATTGCGACCTTAAAGCCGGGTCGCGGACAGCACAGGAAATACCCGCCCTACGCCTTCACCGAACACGGCGCACTGATGGCCGCCAACGTCCTCAACAGCCCGGATGCCGTGAAAATGAGCGTCTATGTCGTGCGGGCCTTCATTCAGCAGCGGGAATTGCTCATGGCGCAGTCGGATGTGCTGAAAAAACTCGCCCAGATGGACGCCAAACTCCTCCAGCACGACGAGGCCCTCCGCGTCATTTGGCGCGAACTCCAGCCCCTGTTAAGCCCTCCTCCCGCAGCCCCAAAACGGCAAATCGGTTTTCACCCGAAAAACCAGAAATAACCCATGTCCCTCGACTTCTCACGCGCCCGCCCGCTCCTGCAAAGCTGCAATCTTCCCACACTCTTCATCGAAGAACTCGGCTGGGAGCCCGCCCGCAACACCCTCACCCTCCGCGTGGCGGAGACCGACTACGCCTTCCGCGCCGTGGCGGAAAAACGCGGCTTCACCGCCTGGCTCTGCGAAACGCCCGGCGGCGGCCTGCCTGAGCACTCCACCCGCCTCAAGCTCGACCGCAAACTCTCCGAAACCAGCTTCGAGCATCTCATCGTCTTCGTCACCGGCGACCGCTCCAGCCAGTCCTGGATGTGGGTTCGCCGCGAACCCGGCAAACCGCTCGCCGCCCGCACCCACGAATACCACCGCGGCCAGCCCGGCGATTCGCTGCTCCAAAAACTGCAAAACCTCTACGTCTCGCTCCAGGAAGAGGAAGCCGGCCTCTCCACCGTCGCCGTCGCCGGACGCGCCCGCGCCGCGTTCGACATCGAAAAAGTCACCAAGGCCTTTTACCGCGACTTCGACAGCCACCGGAGCGCGTTTCTCCGCTTCATCGAGGGCATCGGCGAGGTGGCCGACCGCGAATGGTACGCCTCCGTCATGCTCAATCGCCTGATGTTCGTCTATTTCATCCAGCGCAAAGGGTTCCTCGATGGCGATCACGACTACCTCCGCAAGCGGCTTGAGCGCTGCCAAAACGAACAGGGACCGGACACGTTCTACACCTTCTACCGCTATTTCCTGCTCCGGCTTTTCCACGAAGGCTTCGGCAAGCGCCGCCAGGACCGCGCCCCCGACCTCGAAAAACTCCTCGGCAACATCCCCTATCTCAACGGCGGCCTCTTCGATGTGCACGAACTCGAAAAGCCCGAGCGCTACGGCAAGGACATCCAGATTCCGGACCAGGCCTTTTCACGCATCTTCGACTACTTCGACCGCTACCAATGGCATCTCGACGAGCGCCCCCTCCGCGGCGACAACGAAATCAACCCCGACGTCCTCGGCTACATCTTCGAAAAATACATCAACCAGAAACAAATGGGGGCGTATTACACCAAGGAGGACATCACCGAATACATCAGCAAAAACACCGTCATTCCCTTCCTCTTCGATGCCGCCCGCGAGAAATGCAGGGTCGCCTTCGAAAACACCCACGGACCCACGATCTGGGAGTTGCTCCGCGAAAATCCCGAGCGCTACATCTATCCCGCCGTCCGCCATGGAATGGAGCAGGACCTCCCGCCCGAAATCGCCGCAGGCCTCGACACCGCCCAGCCCCATCTCATCGAACGCCGCCAGGCCTGGAACAAAGCCGCGCCCCCTGAATTCGCCCTGCCCACCGAAATCTGGCGCGAAACCATTGCCCGCCGCCAGCGCTGCGCGGAACTGCGGCGCAAACTCGCCGCCGGCGAGGTCCGCGAAATCAACGACTTCATCACCCTCAACCTCGACCTCCGCCAATTCGCGCAGGATGTCATCCAGAACTGCGAAGGACCGGACCTGCTCATGTCCCTCTGGCAGGCCATCAGCAGCATCACCGTGCTCGACCCCACCGGCGGTTCGGGGGCCTTCATTTTTGCCGCGCTGAACATTCTCGATCCCCTCTACGAAGCCTGCCTCGAACGCATGGAGGCCTTTCTCGCCGAGTGGGACGCCCACGAAAAAAAATCCCATCCCAACTACCACAAAAAATTCAGCGAGGTCCTCGCCCGCGTCGCGGTCCACCCCAACCGGCGCTACTTCGTCCTGAAATCCATCATCCTCAACAACCTCTACGCCGTGGACATCATGGAAGAGGCCGTGGAAATCTGCAAACTGCGCCTCTTCCTCAAACTCGCCGCCCAGGTGGAGCCCGACAGCACCCGCGACAACCTCGGCATCGAACCGCTGCCCGACATCGACTTCAACATCAAATGCGGCAACACCCTCGTTGGCTATGCCACCTACGACGAAGTCAAACGCGCCATCACCAGCGGATTGGACTTCGACAACGCGATGGACAAAATCGCCATCAAAGCCGCCGATCTCCAACAGACCTTCGACAAATTCCGCCAAATCCAGACCGAAGGCGACGGCAGCGTCCCTCACGCCCACAAACAAGAACTCCAACAACGCCTCAAGGCCCTGGAAGACGAACTCAACCGACACCTCGCCGACGAATACGGCGTGAAGGTCGGAAACAAAAACGCCTACGCCAAATGGCTGAAAACCCACCAGCCCTTCCACTGGTTTATCCAGTTCTACGGCATCCTCCACAACGGAGGTTTCGATGTCATCATTGGAAATCCCCCTTATGTCGAATTCTCGCGGTCTGGAGTTCTCTATCGCTTGCCAACCATGGCTACGACTAACTGCGACAATCTTTGGGCTTTCGTCATTGAGCGTTCCTTAAATCTGGCGGGTCCGACAGGCCGAATGTCCATGATTACCCCGTTGAGTCTTGTCTCATCAGATCGGTTCATACCTGCCTATAAACTGCTCGCAACTACCGCTGATTGCGTAACGTTTCTCACGTTATCAGGTGATGCACACCCATCAGTATTATTTTCTGGGGTAAAGATGAGCTATACCATCTTTACTTACTCAAAAGCGTCAAAACAGCGAGTAGCACAGCAGTTATATTTTTCCAAACTTAACCGCTGGCTTGCTGCGGAGCGAGAGAGCCTGTTTTCTTTGATTGAATACTATCCAGCAGTCCAACAAAGTAGCCTCGGGATTCCTTTCAAAATCGGCTGCGCATCAGCCGCCGGGATTATCGACAAACTTTATAAAAAGCAGATAAAGGTGGCGAATTTAGAGCGGAAGTCAGGTGTAGCGGTCCTCTACCACCGAATTGTGCGGCATTTCGTAAAAGCACTTCTTACCGCACCCTTCTTCAGCAACGAACGTGACGGAGAGAAGAAGTCTGAAGACTACAAAGTCGTTATAGTTGAAACTGAGGAGGACGCGATGCTCGTCCGCTCATTCTTAGTATCCAGCACCTACTACGTGTTTTTCATCGCTCTGTCGGATGCCTACCACTGTGGCCGAGACTTGGTACTCGCATTTCCTGTTGGGATCGATGTATTAACTAAGTCTGCGGCATCAGAATTGAGATCTATCGGCCTAAGACACGAAAAGGATTTGTTTGAAAACTCAGTTCGGCGCAAGATTAAATACAAGACAACTGGATGGATAGAATACGATGAATTCTATCCTCGTGAATCCAAACCCATCCTCGACGAGATCGACAAAGTTCTTGCCACGCACTACGGGTTCACGGAGGAGGAGTTGGATTTCATCATCAACTACGACATCAAATACCGACTCGGACGGGGCGCGGGGGAAGAGGAGGGAGAATGACCTTATGAAGCGAAGCATCATCATCACGGACCTGACACGGTTCAAACCGGGCAACCCGGACGTCTGTACCGCCGGGATTGACCGGGCAACGGGCGAGTGCATCCGTCCGATACCTTATCTGACGTTCACCAAATGCCAGGAACTGGGGATTCTGCCCGGCGGCATTCTCACCGGCGAGTTCACTCCCTCGCCCAAACGAACAGCACCCCATACGGAGGACTGCAACTGGCAGAAACTCTCCTTCGAGGGTCCGTGTTCAGGAGAGGAATTTAGACAAGTTCTTGCGGGAAGTTGCTTTCCAAGTATCGGAGCGGGATTTGATGTTTCGCTGCCCGTTGGGGAGAAAGTGATACCGTCAGTCCACAAGGTTCAGAGGTCTATCATCACCGTGCAAGTCAAACCACGTGACATCGAAATCGTCGAGGACATCCACAAACCAGGGACGATCAAATTGCATTTCACTGATTCTTCCGGCCTCCGCCACCGCTTTCTTCCGATCACAGATCTCGGCTTCTTCGACTACGCCCAGCGACACCGGGATAGCCAATCTCTGGCGGGTTTGAATTCGCAAATCGCCAGGGAAAAAGAGGTCTTCCTGCGAATCGGATTGAGCCGCAAATACATGAGCCCTCAAGGTAAAGAAGGTTTCTGGATGCAGGCGAACGGTATATACACATTTCCGAACGTCTTACGCTATAAACGTTCATATCCTGAACGCAAAACTGGACCGATATGAACGTGACAACCAATTCTGTATTCACGATCGGCCACTCGACGCACAGCGCCGAGGTGTTCCTCGCCTTGTTGAAACAGCATGGTGTGGAGGCTTTGGCGGATGTTCGTTCGTCGCCTTTCAGCCGATTTAATCCGCAGTTCAACCGGGAGGCGTTGGAAAAGCGCTTGAAGGCAAACGGTATCTTCTATGTATATCTCGGGAAAGAACTCGGTGCGCGTTCCGAGGACCGTTCCTGTTACATCGAAGGGCGGGTGCAATACGCCCGCTTGGCGCAAACGCCTCTTTTCCAAAGTGGCCTTGATCGCGTGATGCATGGCGCGAAGCGTTATCGTCTGGCCCTGATGTGTGCGGAAAAAGAGCCTCTGGAGTGCCACCGCACACTGCTCGTGGCCAAGGCCCTGGTGGAGCGGGGGCTGTCCGTGCTGCACATTCACGCGGATGGACACCTTGAGACGCACGAGGACGCCATGGTGCGCTTGCTCGCTCTGACGGGCGTCCCGACTGAAGATTTCTTTCGTTCCAAAAAAGACCTGCTGGCAGAGGCTCTGGCCCGTCAAGAACAGCAGATCGCTTACGTTGAAGATGAACAAACCGCCATGATCCTGAGGGAAAATTCACAATGAAAGTATACACGATCGGATTCACCAAAAAAAACGCACGGCAATTCTTCGACGCACTCCGGAAGTCCGGGGCGAAGCGCGTCGTGGACGTGCGCCTCAACAACGTGTCGCAACTGGCCGGTTTCGCCAAACGGGACGACCTCGCCTTTTTCCTCAAGGAAGTGTGCGGTATGGATTATGTCCACACGCCCGACCTCGCCCCGACCCAAGAGATGCTGGACGAATACAAGAAGCTGAAGGGGGATTGGGACACCTACGAGAAACGCTTTCTCGACCTGATGGAGAAGCGGAAAATTGAAGAGCGCATCCCGAAGGAAGTCGTGGCGGAAGGCTGTTTGCTTTGCAGCGAAGACAAACCCCATCACTGCCATCGACGCCTCGTGGCGGAATACCTGAAACAGCACTGGGGCGACATCGACATCTCGCACTTGGGCTGAGCAAAGAAAAAAACTCCCAATGACTCGTCCAGCCTGAACTACAAGCAACCTTTAACACATGCCATGAAACCCAACAGTCCCCGAGGCGTATGGGCAATTTCCGAGAAAGGTCGGACATGGTTAAAGCAGCATCCCAACGCATGAAGAAAGCAAAGAAAGAAAAGCCCGCGAGGCCGCCGGCCATCCTTCCGTTGCTCATCCGTAACGATGGCAGCGACGTGCCCTCTCCCCGCTATCCCGCCCGATTGCGCGAGCGCCTGGGTGAGGCCGCGCCCGCCGTTTTGAGTGCCCTTGGTAACCCGGATCTCCTGTCGCTGCCCAAAACCGCTTTTTTCTGCTCCACACGCTGTCCGGGGAGCGTCATTCTGGCCGCGTATGACCAGGCCGCCCTTTGGCGGGATTCGGGTCGCTGCATCATCGGCGGGTTCCACTCGCCGGTGGAACAGGAATGCCTCCGTATTTTGCTGCGCGGAGCTTCCCCCATCATCGTCTGTCCCGCGCGGGGTTTGCCGCGCCGCATCCGTCCCGAGTGGCGGACGCCGCTGGAGTCCGGGCACCTGCTCATTCTTTCGGGCTTTGCCTCCGACCAAAAGCGCGTCACCAGCGATCTCGCGCTTCGCCGCAACGCCCTTGTAGCCGCATTGTCCGACGGGGCGGTTTTCGCCCACATCCGCCCCGGCGGCCAATCCGAAAGCCTTGTCCAACATCTCCGCACCTGGCAACTTCCTTTTTCCACGCTGGGCTGAGGCGGAGTGAATCCGGATCATGTCCGGCGCTGGAGCCAGTCGAGCATCTGGCCGCACCAGGGATGGTTGGCCGCCATGCCGAAGCCGTGGCCGCCGGAGGGGTACAGATGCAGTTCGGAAGGAATTTTGCAGGCGCTCAACGCTTCGTAAAGGCGGAGGGAATTGGCGACGGGCACCGCGCCATCGTCCTGGGCATGCACGAGGAACATCGGCGGGGTCTGGGCGGTGACGGCTTTTTCGATGGAAAGGCGCTCCGCGAGGGCGGCGTTGGCCGGAACACCGAGTAGACTGTCGCGCGAACCAAAATGCGAGAACGGGGCCGTTAAACTGACCACGGGATAAATCAGAATGCTGAAATCGGGGCGGTGGGATTCGGCATCGAGGGCGTCGCCGATATTTCCGGCGTTTTCCAGGGGCTGGGTCGAGAGAGACCCGGCGAGATGCCCACCGGCGGAGAAGCCCATGACGCCAACCTGGTCGCCGCGCAGACCCTGGGTTTTGGCCCAGGCACGCAGGAGGCGGAGGCCGCGCTGGGCGTCAATCAGGGGCACGGGATGACGCTGGGGGCTATGCCGGTATTCCAGTACGGCGGCGGCAATGCCGTGGGCGCTCAGATATTGGGCCGGACGATGTCCTTCTTTGGCGCTGCTGACGAGGTTATACCCGCCTCCGGGCAGGATCAGCACGCTTTGTCCAGTGCGGAATTCCGGACTGGGGAGGTAGAGATGCATGCGGGGGAAGTCCTGATCGTCGGGGTGGGCGAACGGAAGTTGACCCTCGGGCCATACGCGGGCGGATTCGGGAAGGTTGACGGACGGGTGGCGGTTCATGGGGACACCTGGGAGAGGAGTTTGTCGAATTCGCCGGAGGCGATCATGGGTTCGAGTTTGCGCCAGCCGGCAATATGATGCCCGGCAATAAAGATTTGGGGGACAAAATCAACATCCCCGGCGCGGCGCTTCATTTCATGGACCGTGGGGCTGTCGACCCAGTCGTCGGCGGCGGAGTCCCAATGGACCTCGTGGGTGACGAACGGAAGATGGCGTGAACGGAAAAAGTCCATGGCTTTGTGGCAAAGACCGCAGATCTCCGCGTAATAAATTTCAATGGGAGGAGGGTTCATGGTGTGAGGGCCTCGGTGAGGGAATAGGGCGTGGTGGGTATGGCGCGGGTATGAATCGCGATGAATCCGGCTTGTTCGAGAAAGAATTCGAGGCGCGGCACAGAATATACGCGGGACGAGGGTCGCATCAACATCATGTTGAGCTGGAAAAGAGCGGAGTAGCTGGGACTGCAGCGATCCGCATCCAGCATCAGATCGACCACGAGCAGTCGTCCGCCTGGGCGGAGGGCGGCTTTCATGCGGGAAAGGAGGGCGGGCAGGACCTCTTCGGGTTCCTGATGCAGCGCGCCACTGTAAAAGATCAGGTCCTGATCCGGCGGGAAAGGAGCGTTGTGGTAGTCGCCACCTTGAAAGGTGATCGAACGCAATGCCGCTTTTCCGGCATGAATCTCGGCGGCGGCGGCAACCACCGGGGGGAGATCGAGCACGGTAATGCGCAAGGAGGGGTCGCGTTCAGCGAGTTTAAGGCTGAATGTGCCGGGACCGCCGCCGACATCCAGGAGGCGGGCGTTGGCCTCTGGACGGATGTGGGGCAAGAGGCCGCAGGCCATGATGGCGGCACGGCTGTGCATCCCCCGAACGAAACGTTTCATGCGTTCGGGGTCGGATCCGAGATGGGGATTCCCCGGCAAAACGGGAGAGCCGCTGCGGATACACTCGGGAAGCTGGAGCCAGAGGGCAAAAAGATCGCCGTTGAAGGAAAGCGCCTCCAGGAGGCAGTCTTCGGAGGCGGGATCGAGCAGGGGGCGGAGTTCGGGGGGGAGAATATAGGTTTGAGCCTCCTTTAGTAGAAGAGCCAATCCACAAAGTGCGTCCAAGAGGGACTCAAGGTGCGGAACGGAGCAGTTCAGGGTTCGCGCCAGTGTGGAGGCGTCAGCGGGCGAAGCCGCCAGCGCCGGGAACACGCCCAGCTTTACAGCGGCATTCAGGGCAGCGGACTGCCAATAAAGGGAAGCAATAGCGACCAAATCAGGCGCGGGCATTAGGGTCTCCGATACAAACGAAAGAATTTTTTTCGATTTATGCACTGCCAGGCCTTGCTTCAAGCCCATTCGTGATGTATAGATAGTTACTATGGAACTACACCAACTACGTTACTTTGTATCCGTCGCCGAAACTGGCTCCTTCAGTCGAGGCGCCGAACGCTGTGGAATTACCCAGCCCTCCTTGAGCCAACAGATCCTCAAACTCGAGGACGAATTGGGTCAGCGTCTGTTTGACCGCCTCGGCCGCAGCGTCCAACTTACCCCCTCGGGTCGGGTGCTGCTGCCCCGCGCCCAGCGCATTCTGGCCGAGGTCAATTCAGCCTCCAAAGCCGTCCAACAGGATATTGTTGAAGGCAAAGGCAGCCTGACCATTGGCGCGATTCCAACGATTGCGCCCTTTTTGCTGCCCGAAGCCCTGAACGAACTCCGCAAACGTTTTCCCGAGTCGGAACTGCATATTTCCGAGGACACCACGGACCGGCTGATTCAAAAACTGGTGCGCGCGGAGATTGACTGCGCGATCATGAGCCCTCCCGTCGAAGAGGGACACTTGGCGGAGGAAGAACTGTTCGCCGAAGAACTGTTCTGCATCCTTCCCCCCAAACATCCGCTGGTGAACACGCCCGAATTGAAACTCTCGATGCTGAACGGTCAGGACGCCATTGTCCTGCAGCCGATGCACTGCCTGAGTTCGCAAATCGACGCCTTTTGCAAAGCCGAAGGCATCACCCGCAATGTCACCTGCTCCACCAGTCAGCTTAGCACCCTCTATAATATGGTGGCTCTGGGCATGGGCTTGAGCCTTGTCCCGGAAATGTTTGTGCGCCAAGCCCCGCAAGGCCCCTGCATCATCAAAAACTTTGGGGGCAAAGCGCCCCGCCGCACCATTTCGATGTATTGGCACAGTGGACGCGTGCGCAATCCCCTCGGTGAATTCCTGGGCGACATTATTCGCGCCAAACACCGCTGAACCCTCCATGAAACCGTCCCTGAACCGCGGCTGGCTCGCTCTGCAGCGGGAACGTTACGGTCCAGACTATCGCCCGCCGCCGGAAAAAAACATTCATGCGGTGGGCGATCTTGTTTCCGGGGTTTTACAGGATTTTGGGTTGGCCAATGAGTGGCGCATCGCGGAGTTGAAGCAGCTCTGGCCGGATCTTGTCGGAAAAGCCAACGCCGCCCGTTCCCGTCCCGGTCGCTGGGAAAACGGATGGCTCACGGTCTATGTCAGCCATCATCTCTGGCTAAACGAGATGAAACGTATCCTCCCCCAGGCCCTTCTCAAACGTCTGCGCACGCAGTACGGCGAGGATCAGGTTCAAGGCCTGAGCTTTGAAATGGATCCAGGACCGGGCGAACACTGACCGATGCCACCTGCCGGCAAGTTCAGGTCGTACATTTAATATTGCAACTGTTGCATTGTTGCGACATTGACGCGTTAGTCGGAAAATTAAATATTGCAGCTGTTGCATTGTTGCATTTTGTCGGATGGCGCACGCTTCCAGTTGACATCCCCGAGACAAAAGGCTTTTCTCGCGCCACATGCCTATGAACAGCTCCCGCGCCGAACAAACCCTCTTCGATCTTCTTGCCCTTCCAGGTCCCAGCGGACGGGAACGCCCTGTCGCAGACGACATCCGACGTCGTTTGCTCGCTGCCGGCTGCCACGAATCGTGGATACGCGAAGACGATGCCCACACCCGCATCCCTGGCGACTACGAAATGGGCAATCTGATCGTCAAACTTCCCGGCACCCTTCCCGATAAACCCCGCATCCTCTTCGCCGGGCACATGGATACCGTCCCTCTGGTGCGCGGGGCTGTCCCCAAACGCGAAGGCCGTCGTTTTGTTCCTACCGGCAAAACCGCGCTTGGAGCTGACAACCGCACGGCCTGTGCCGCCATCGTCACCCTCGCAGAAACCCTTCTGCAACAAAAACTCCCCCATCCGCCCATCACCCTGCTGTTTTGCGTGGGCGAAGAAACCGGACTCTGGGGCGCACGCATGGTCGACCCCAAAGATCTTGGCTACCCGGTTATGGGCTTCAACATTGATTCTGGAGAACCGGATAAAGTCGTCATCGGGGCCATCGGGGCCCACCGCTGGCGCGCCGAAATTTCGGGGGTGGCCGCCCACGCCGGGGTCCATCCCGAACGCGGAATCTCGGCCGCACTCATTGCATCGCGAGCGATTACCGCTATAGCGGCAAAAGGTTTTTTTGGTCTGATTCACATCGGCGATAAACGCGGTACGAGCAATGTGGGTGTGATTCAGGGGGGCGAAGCAACAAACCAAGTGATGGATGCGCTCGAAATCAAAGGCGAATCCCGCAGCCATGATCCTGTTTTCCTGGAAGAAATCACCCAAACGATCGAACAGTGTTTCCACGAGGCCGCCGCTTCCGTGAGCAATGTGCAAGGACACCGGGGTTCTGTCGCATTTTTCCGTCAGCAGGACTATCCCGCATTCCGCATGAAAGCCGACAGTCCCGTGGTTCATGCCACAGCCAAAGCCTTGAAATCCGTGGGATTGACCCTGATCACCGAAATCACCAATGGAGGCTTGGACGCCAATTTCCTGAACCGCCACACCCCCACGGTTACCCTCGGGGCTGGTCAGCACAATCCTCACACCATCGAAGAATACGCCGATCTGGATGAGTACCTGACTTGTTGCCGGCTCCTCCTGCAGCTCACGGCGGATGCCTGCGCATGATGCCCTGGCCGATGCTGCTGGCCGGAAACGTCAGCACAGTGTGTACGGGGATTGGAAAAACGGGAATACCCGGAGCCACCATTCTGGGCGCGGTGATGCTGGCAAACATTCTTCCGGACGCCCGCGCGTCGGTGGGCATTCTGTTGCCCATCCTGGTCGTCGCGGATTGTCTGGCCGTGGCGGTGCATTGGCGGGACACCCGATGGGCCTTGGTGGCGCGACTGATGCCCTGGATTGCGCTGGGAATCGGTTTCGGATACTTTATTTTACGGGCGCTGGAAGGCCCCGGTTTCACCACCGTTCTGGGCGGGGTGGTGTTGGCCATGCTGGTTCTGGACCAACTCCGCATCCGTTTGGGGTGGCATGACCTTCCGCATCACCCCGTTTACGCAGCCCTTTTGGGCATCGCCGGCGGGATCACCACCACGGTCGGAAATCTGGCCGGTCCGGTGATGACGCTTTACTTCCTCAGTCTCGGCCTGGAGAAAAAACACTTCATGGGAAGTTTTGCCTGGCTGTTTTTCTTCATCAACATTCTCAAAGTGCCCCTGTTTTTCCAATTGGGAATGATCGATCTCAGCGCATTGCACATCAGCCTGCAGCTTCTGCCTGGCGTGCTGCTGGGTGCCTGGCTGGGGAAACTCATCTTCCACCGCATCCCCCAAAAAGCCTTCAGCCTGATCGTCCAAGTGCTCGCCGCCGCTGCGGCCATACGCCTGCTCTGGCAGGGATAGGGTATCGACAAAGCGAAAAGGACACACACATTTCGGTTCCTCTCCCTCGGGAAGAATCTAACCAAAACCCAATCCGATAAGGATTGAGCCCTGTAGGACAAATTTGCTAGAGTCCGATCCATGAGCGATCCACAACAAACCTATTGGCTGGGCATTGACCTGGGCGGAACCAAAATCCTGGCGGAGGTTTTCGACTCCGAATGGAAGTGCGTGGGATCGGAAAAAGCAAAAACGAAAGCCGAAGAAGGTCAGGAGGCCACCCTCGCCCGGCTCCTCAAAGCCGGCCAGACGGCACTCGCCGCCGCCGGCATACCTCCCGGAAAACTCGGCGGCGTCGGCATCGGGGTTCCGGGTGTGCTCGACCCGCGCAGCGGACTGCTGATTCAAGCCCCGAATCTCGGTTGGAAAAACCTGAACCTCGCCGACATTCTGCAAAAGGCCTACGGGGCTCCGGCCCATGTGGCCAACGATGTCGATGCCGGAACCTACGGCGAAGCGGTCCTGGGCGCGGGCAAAGGTGCGCGCTGCGTGCTCGGCGTCTTCCCCGGCACGGGCATCGGCGGCGGTCTGGTGGTGGACAACGAAATTTTCCGCGGTTCCAACCGGAGCTGCATGGAGATCGGCCACATCCAGGCCCTGCCCAACGGACCCCGCTGCGGCTGCGGCCGCCAAGGTTGCCTCGAAGCCATCGCCGGACGTCTCGCGATTTCCGCCGCCGCGTCAGCCGCCGTCCTGCGCGGCCAGGCCCCCTGGCTGCTCGCCAACACCGGCAGCGACCCGGCCAAAATCCGCTCCGGAATGCTGGCCAAATCGATTGAAAACGGCGACACTGCGGTGCGCGAAATCGTCGAACAAGCCTGCGACGCCCTCGGTGGCGTGCTGGGCGACATGGTGAATCTGCTTGCCCCAGACATAATTGTCATTGGCGGCGGTCTGGCCGAAGCCCTGCCGGATTTTTACAGCAAACGCCTGGAAAAAGCCATGAAACCCCGGGTGATGAAAGCGCTCGAAGACGTCTGTAAGATCCGCATCGCCAAACTCGGCGACCAGGCAACGTCCCTTGGCTCTGCCGCCTGGGCCCGGCATCAAACGGAGAAGAAAACATGAGCGGCGATTCCCCCTCCGCCGCCGTGTCCACCCGCACCGTGGCGGTAATCGACATTGGCACCAGCGCCGTGCGCATGGCTCTGGCCGACATTGCGTCGAATGGCGACGTGCGGTTTCTGGAGAAACTCAACCAGTCCGTCCGCCTCGGCCAGGACGTCTTCGCCCGCGGGCGCATCCGCCGGTCGACCATTGAAGAGTGCGTGCGCATCCTGGAAAGTTTCCAGCAGGTCATGCGCGAGTACCGCGTGGCGGCGGAGGACATCCGCGCCGTGGCCAGCTCCGCCGTGCAGGAGGCGACCAACCGCGAAGCGCTGATCGACCGCGTGGCCATGGCCACCGGCATCGAGGTGGAGGTGATCGACGAAGCCGAGGCAACCCGCCTCACCTACCTGAGCATGTTGCCCCTGCTGCGGGGCAGCGCCGATCAAGCGAGTCTTGTGCTGGAGGTCGGCGGCGGACGCACCGAACTGATCTCCCTACGCGGCGACAACATTGGCGAAACCCGCGCCGTGCGTCTGGGCTCCCTTCGCCTGCGCAATCTGCTCGAACAGCAGCGCACGCCTCTGGCCCAGGTCCGCGAAGTGCTCGATGTGGAAATGGAAAACCACCTGCACCAGCTCCGCGATTTCCTCAAGGGACGCGGCCGCCGCCTGATCCTGCTCGGGGGCGAGGCGCGCTTCCTGGCCAAACTCGCCAATCCCGAATGGGACCGTAGTGCGCTCCAGCCCATCCCCCTGCGTTTCTGGAAAGAGCACTGTGAAAAAATCACCGCCATGTCGGTCGAGGCCTGCGTGGAGGAATACCACATGACCTTTGCCGAGGCGGAAACGCTCGGTCCCGCTCTGCACGCAACGCTGCGTCTCGCCGAAGCTACCGGCGCGCGCACCCTGCACGTGAGCGGTCACTCCATGCGCGACGGACTGCTCCAGGAAATGGCCCAGAAAGAGGCCTGGACCGAAAGCTACGTCAAACAAATGCTCGATTCCTCCCTGCAACTGGGGCGCAAATTCGCAATCGACGAACTCCACGGCGAAGAGGCCGCCGGCCTGGCCCTGCAACTCTTCGACGTGCTCGCCACCGAACACCGCCTCGGTCCCCGCCACCGCGTCCTGCTGCACATCGCCTCGCTGCTGCACGAAATCGGCACCTTCATCTCCAGCGCCAGCCATCACAAACACTCGATGTACATTCTCGCCAACGCGCCCATTTTCGGACTGGGTCCGCGCGACAGCCGCATCGTCGCCAACATCGCCCGCTACCACCGCCGTTCGCCGCCCAAACCCACACACCCGCAGTACCAATCCCTGCGCCGATCCGACCGCATCATCGTCCAACAGCTCTCCGCCATCCTCCGCGTGGCCGACGCCCTCTCGCGCTCGCGCGGTCGCCGCATCCGCAAAATCCTCTGCGAACGCCGCGACGACACCTTCTTTATCCGCGTCCCCGACGTGGACAACCTCCATCTCGAAAACAGCGCCCTCCTCATCAAAGGACGCATGTTCGAGGAAGTTTTCGGTATGACCGTTATTTTGGTGAAAGGCTAACCCATGTCCAAAACCGCCCCCCGCTTTATCAACCGCGAAAGCTCCTGGCTTGATTTCAACGCCCGCGTCCTCGAAGAGGCCCGCGACCCCGGCAACCCCCTGCTGGAACGCCTGAAGTTCCTCGCCATCACCAGCAGCAACCTCGACGAATTTCAAATGGTGCGCGTGGGATCGTTGCACCTGCTCAACAAACAACGCGCGGCCAAGCCCGACCTCACCGGCCTCCGCCCCGCCGAACAACTGCGCAACGCCGTCGAGAAAGCCGGTGCCCTCGTGCGCGAGCAATACGACTGCTACAACCGCGAGATCGAGCCCGAACTGCGCGCCGCCGGCATCACCCGCGTCACCCCCGCCACCGCCAACGCCGAACAGCGCGCCCAGATCGCCCGGCTCTTCCACGCGGAACTGGCCCCCGCCCTCACTCCCGCCGCCATTCAACCCGGCGGACCCGCCCCGCACTACGCCAACCTCAAACTGCACCTGCTCATCCGCCTTAAGGACGCGGTCGACGCCGAGGGCAAGCCCAGTCCCCGCGCCGCCGTTCTGCCCATCATCGGCAACGTCGACAGATTCATCGCCCTGCGCGCCGAGGAGGGCTACGGCTACATGCTTGTGGAGGATGCGCTGATGATGCACATCCAGGACTATTTCCCCGCCGACGAGGTCCTCGAGGCTGTCCCCTTCCGCATCACCCGCAACGCCGACATGGCCGTGTCCGAAGACGGCGCCCTCGACCTCGTTTCCCGCATGAGCGAAATCCTGCGCGCCCGCAAGGCCAGCAACTGCGTGCGCATCGAAGTCGCAGACAGCGCCACCCGCGTGGCCGAACGCCTCCTGCGCAAGCTGTTTCACGCCACCGAAACGGATGTGCAGCGCATCCCTGGGCCCCTCAATTTCGCCGACTTCTTCACCCTCGCCGCCCTTCCCGGCTACGACCATCTCCGTCAGGACGACTGGAAACCTCTCGCGGCTCCTGGCCTCGACCTCACCAAACCCCTCTTCGAGCAGATCGCCGCCCAGCCGCGCCTCCTGCACCATCCCTACCAGTCCTTCGATCCCGTCATCACTCTCATCGAACAGGCCGCAGAAGATCCGCAGGTCATCGCGATCAAGCAGATTCTCTACCGCACCAGCCGCAACAGCCCCATCGTCGCCGCCCTCATGCGCGCAGCCTCGCGCGGAAAAAGCGTCACCGTCATCGTGGAACTCAAGGCCCGTTTCGACGAAGCCCGCAACATCGAATGGGCCCGCGCAATGGAAGAAGCCGGCGTGCAGGTGATCTACGGTGTCAAGGGCTACAAAACCCACGCCAAGCTGCTCATCATCGTCCGCCGCGAACCCGGCGGCATACGGCGCTACATGCACTTCGGCACGGGCAACTACAACGAGGGCACCGCCCGTTTGTACACCGATGTCAGTTATGTAACCTGTGACCCCGACCTCGGCGCCGACGCCTCCCTGTTTTTCAACACCATCACCGGCTTCAGCCAGCCCCAGACCTTCCGCCGCATCGCCGCCGCGCCCCTTACCCTCCGCGACACCCTCCTGCAAAACATCGAGGGCGAGACCGAACGCGCCAAACAGGGCGAACGCGGCATCATCCGCGCCAAATTCAACTCCCTCGCCGACCCCGTTCTCATCAAGGCCCTCTACAAAGCCTCCCAGGCCGGCGTCGACGTCGAACTGCTCGTGCGCGGCATCTGCTGTCTGCATCCCGGACTCCCCGGACTCAGCGAGAACATCCGCGTCGTCAGCATCATCGACCGCTTCCTCGAACACGCCCGCATCTTCTGGTTCCGCCACGGCGGCGATCCCCGCGTCTATATTTCCAGCGCCGACTGGATGCCGCGCAACCTCGACAAACGCGTCGAACTCATGACCCCGGTCGACGACCCGCAACTGCGCGAAACCCTGGAAACCATTCTCCACACCGGCCTCAACGACAACGTCAAGGGCCGCGAACTTCTCGCCGACGGCCAGTACCACCGCCGCAAACCCGCCGTGGGCGAACCCCCGTTCCGCAGCCAGGAGGAACTCTACCGTCACGCGGAAGCCGTGGCCCGCGGCGCAGCACGCTCCAAACGAACCACCTTCGAAACCCACCGCGCCCGCAAACGCACCTGAAAGAAACACCATGGCCCTCTTCCACTCGCACTTTTTCTCCGAAGCCCTCGGCATGCAAGTCTCCGCCGAAGTCGTGATTCCGCAAGCCGCCTCCAGCCTCCAAATCGGCGTCGGCAGCGCCACCGCCCGCAAAACCTGGCCCTGCCTCTGGCTCCTGCACGGATTGTCCGACGACCACACAATCTGGCTGCGCCGGACCTCCATCGAACGTTACGCCAGCGAGCGGGGCATCGCCGTGGTCATGCCCAACTGCGAACGCGGCTTCTATACCGACATGGCCTACGGCCAAGCCTGGTGGACCTATCTCAGCGAGGAACTGCCCGCCCTGATGCGCGGCTTCTTCCCGCTGTCCGAACGCCGCGAGGACAACGCCGTCGCCGGCCTCTCCATGGGTGGCTACGGCGCGGCCAAGTGGCTGCTGCGCAAACCGGAGGCCTTTATCGGCGGCGTGTCGCTCTCCGGCGTGATGGACATTGTCGAAGAGCTGCGCATGGCACAAACCAACCCGCGGGGAGAACTGCTTCATGAAACCTTGGGTCTGGTTTTCGGCGACCGGAATGTCGCCGGCAGTCCCGACGATCTTTTCGCCCTCGTCGCCCAACACGGCGCCAAGGGCCCGCCCCTGCTGCAAATCTGCGGCACCGAGGATTTCCTGTACGCCGACAACCTCCGTTTCCGCGACCACGTCCTCGCCCACCACTATCCCCTCACCTACCGCGAACTCCCCGGCGCCCACACCTGGGGCTTCTGGGACCAGGAAATCCAAACCGGCCTCACCTGGCTGAAGTCGCTGGGGTTTGGGGGGTGAGGGGTTGAAGGTTGAAAAGTTGAAAGGTTAGAAGGTTGGAAGGTTTAAAGGTTGCCGGAGGCCGCGTTTTGAGCGAAGCGAAATCACGCGGGAAGGTTGCCGAAGGCCGCGTTTTGAGCGAAGCGAAATCACGCGGGAAGGTCGCCGGAGGTGGCGTGCCTCCCCACCGTCGTGGCCCGAGGGGAGCCATGGCCGCCGCGGTCGGGCTTGCCCCGCGCCGCGCGGAAGTTTTCCGCCCACGGAAAGTCCCCCACCCTTGTTCCACGAGCCCCCACAGCTTGCTGTGGGGTGAAGGGTCTTCCATCCAAGCGGAGCCTCCCACATCGAGGGTCTCCCGCCGTCCGCACGAAAGACCCTTCACCCCGCAGCGAGCTGCGGGGGCTCTTTTCCACAAAACAAAACCCTTGCCGTTGCCGGAAAACCTGCGCCGGGCGTGGGACAAGCCCAGCCCTTTGCCAAGTCCCAACGTTTTCGCTGCCATCGCAGCCCCACAACACCTGCCAGACCACGTGATAGAACAAGCATCTGCACCTGCGATCAACTCCGCCCATTGAAGCCTATATGCTGTCACTTTCCCAGGGATTCCCTGATCTCACAGTCATCAGGACTGCCTCCAACGGGTTGGCGGAACAGGAGCATGGCTCCTGTTTTGGCGATGGAATCGTATTCGGTCAAACACGCATACAGTCGGCGGTATAGGCGGGCCGTCTCCTCAAACTGAAACGTCTTGCGCCCGGCCATCCGTTTGAGCCAATGCGAAAGTCCTGGACCCGCCACCGAGAAATGAAGGCTTCCCCATTCCGTTTCAATTTTTTCAAAGAGCCCGCTGGGGATGGAGAGGTCTTCAAACACATCCCCTCCCGTCCACGCATCGAAATACTCCATATACGTCAATTGTTCAGGCTGCCCGACACCCCCCTTCCACTGCTCCCGCAGGGCGGCGAGATCGTTGTTCGGACACGACCGCAGTTCCTCCGCAAGGGTTTCCCCCCTGCCACCCAAGACTCGCAGTATGGTGAGGTATTGCTTCATGTTACCAGAGAAAAAAACGTCCACCCACACCGACTTGTTCAGGGGCGGGGATGTTTGGCATCAGTTTTGCATGAAGCCATAGGCGACCCATGTGACTAAAGCTAATCCCACCATAGCCCCAACTGCAATCGGAATTCGCAAAATTTTTCGACCAAGGCCAAACCAGCTGAAAGGAATGAGAGCAATGCTTATCGGCAGAAAGATAATACTTAAAAACATGTTTGATCCATCTTTCGGACCTGGTCCTCGAAAAAACAGTGCATCTGCCAACAGAATAAGCGCTACAAGAGTAAAGACTCCAAAGAGCAAGCTAGCCAAGGCACGCACCACAGAAAGAATCGAATTTTTCGCGTCAAATTTCATTTTTTTGATTTACCAACGGTTAAGGTGTTAGACGCGAAGCGTTCTCACCAACCTCTGATTGTATTTGTAAATGTATATGTCATTTGGACAATACATCTATAAATTTTCCCATACAAGTGCTTCAACAGATCCATTGATCCACCCGATACAGTGAATCAACCTTTAAGAATGTTTTAAAATCAATCCTATCGGCTTTTTAGCTTATTCGTTGTTCCACCTCAAACATTTTCTCGATAAAACGCATTTGAATTTTTGGTTCTGGTTGTTTCCGGCGAACATCCCGATGTGGGGCTGGTCGGGGTTTTTGGGGGCGCATGAATCGGGCGAAAGTCGGCTGGGCGGCGGCGGCGCGGGTTTCGGGGGGTGGGGACGCCGGAAAACAATCAGCCCCTCATCAACGTCAACCGAATCCATCCTTTTTCCACT
>CAZCFM010000013.1:0-39963 GCA_964497855.1 uncultured Verrucomicrobiota bacterium
GGACCACGATCTCCGCCCCCAGAGCCAACACCGGATCATCGGGGTGTTCCCGACATAGACGGATCATACGGCGGGCGGCGAAACGCGCGGGACGATTCAACACCCGCAGCGGAACTCCGTCCTCCAGCCACAGCGTGGAGGTTCCGGGTTCATGCGGATAAAACGCACAGAGCAGGACCTCCCGCTTCTGAAACATCAGCGCATTGCAGACATTCGCCGCAAAACGCTCCATGCCTCCCCCGGCCATTTTCGTGATCACGATGATTAAGCGCATTTAGAAATACAAAATAAAATGCCTTCTTAAATGCTTGTGAGCTGAGAAAAGCTGAAATTTGTGAACGAACTAGTTTGAAGAAAATCTGCCAAACGCTCAGACCGGTGTTTTTTAAGTATATCCAGAAATTTCCCTTCAAAGCCTTTCCTTCCAATTCCCTGATGAAGCCGGGTTTTCAGATCTACTTCGAAGGGAGAATTTTTGAATTCATCCGGATCGAACTCGTACGGGTGGCAATACGCAACGAAATGATCCCCTTTTTTCAAACACGAAGAAACGATTCGGGAGATGACAACCCGGGGCAGCAGGCGATGGTAACCACCTCCGGCCACAGGGAGCTGTTTGCCCAGAACAGGCACGGTCGCCATGGGAAATTCAACCAGCGTTTTGCCGGACTCAAAGGTCAATTGGATTGTGGACGAAGGCCAACTTGCGATTCCATTGCGAACCGCCACCGCAGGATTGATACTGGAGTCATACAGAAACCCTTCTTCCGCGATGATTTCCGGAGCCCAAAGAGCATCCTTTGTGATCGAAAAAGCAGGTGCCCTGTACCCAAACACACTTTTCCCGGTCAAATCTTCCAGTTGCCTTTTTGATTTGCGTATATCCTGACGAAACTCTTCCGGTGACTGCTGAAAAACGTTCACGTGCCCATAACCATGGGATGCGATTTCATGACCATCCGCTGCAATCCGATTCACGCACGCGGGGAACTTCTCCGCAAACTTACCGAGAACAAAACACGTGGCTTTCTGGCTGTGACGCGCCAGAAGGTCCAATACATGATGCGTGTTCGCTTCGGCACGATCCGTAATGGGCAACTCCGGGTCCAATGTGGATTGGGCCCAGTCTTCGACGTCAATGGTGATGGTGAGGGGCATGGCAGGGGGCAGCTTTGCGGCGCGGGGGGGGGGCGGGTGAAAGAGATGGGATGTTTTTTTTCCCATGTGAAGGACGGATCGCGCTTTGGAGTACTACAAATCGAAGGTTCTCTTTTCCCCGGCTTTCAGGGAGACTAACACGGTGAGGGATGGCCTTTTGTTGTTTTGGAGTATGAAGTCGACAGGCAGGTCTTTCAGGTCGTGCCCGCCATGGTTCTCGATCACGAGTCTGCCGTGGTCAAATTGAAGACTAATTTTGGAGCTCTCCGGATTCAGCACATCGAGCCAATAGCTTCCCAAACCGTACAAGGTGTCGATATAAAAGTCCCCGTTGAACCCCTCCAGAACCCGTCTGAGCAGGAACTCGGTGATGCGGGTGCAGGCATGTCCCTCGAACTGTCGCATGTGCTGATGGCACATGTACACCATGGGAATGGCTTTCCGCCAGGCCCGGTGCATCCAAAACACCTGCATCCACGCATGGTGGGCGTGGCGGGGGTCACTGGGATAGCGCGCCGTCAATTCCACGATGCCGGTACCCCTGGGATGATGTGGCGGCGGTTGGCGGAGCACATTGTCGCTGGGACGGATATCCGAGCCACTGGCCACCCGAATTCCAGCCGCCTCCACTGCCCGGGGCGTATTCTGGTCATTACCCCTACCGGGTTTCGCCCAGGTTCTGGGCGTGTACACCAGCATCTGCTCGAACCACCGGTTTGCCTCCAGAATATTATCCTTTTGTTCCCCGAAGGAACTCTTGTCGGATCCAGTCCAGGAATAATTACCCTCCCCGGGTTTGACCCCGTGCCGCCACTGGTTTCCCGGATCTCCAGACGCATCCGTGTCGTAATGAAGATGTCCGTGGTTTCCCAGCTCAAGAGTGTACGGTTTCCCTTCTGTCGCTGCCGGGTATGGGTTCCGATGGCAAAGATGGGTTTCACGCTTCAGCCACTCAGCAAATACCGGAATATCCCCGGCATCACGGTCAACCCCGTAATGCGCAGCCCAGACCTTGGCGGAGGTCTCATCCAACGTCAGCCTAGTCGAAGTCACCATGGTCTGGGCAACCCCGTACTGTCGGGCCAAACCCAAAGCCACTTTCAGCCCCCGGATGGACTGAAACGAAGAACTGTCGTACAGATCCATGTCTCCCCGCCAGGCAAAGGCTGATCTTCTTGCCCCAGGCCACCGGGTGATCCCCGCCGAAAGCCATTCCTCTTTCTGAATTCTGCGGCAGGCCCCGTGGTGGATCTTTCGCACCCATTCCCGTTTGTCGGATTCCACACGCAGCAGGCAGTACCCTTCCGGTCCGGTTTCCGGGCTGAACTCCCATGTGAACTGGCCGCAGGCCCCCGAAGCCAAACGCCCAAGGTCAACGGATTTCGGCTGTAAACACGGCCAGTGGGCCGGGAAATCCAGGCTGACGTTCACCGGTCCCTGGGTGGGGGCGGGCGTGTGGTTCCCCACCGTGACTTCAATTTTAAATGCCACACCTTCCGGAAGCAGCCCCAGCGTGGCGTCGGGTGTGCGGGATAAAAATGGACCCGAGACTGTGACCGTGAGGCGCGGATGCACACAGGGTGCCGGATAACACGGCTTGGCCGTTTCTCCATGGGCGGACGCCGCGGACAATCCCCGCTCGTCCAGATCCAGGGGAACCCCCGTGAACATTTCACGTTCATTCCACCGGAACAAAAGCTCCAGGCCCAGAAACGCGGACAACACCAAGCCCACCCCGGATAATCCGTGTCCCGCCAGCAACAGGAGCAACAGCCCCAGAAACAACACCCCCGACTCGAAGAGAAGACGGGGGCGTTTCAGACGCTTTTCCAGGGTCTCCCAGACCACATTTGGAATATAAAAAAGCCATCCAGCACGGGTTGCGGCCAAACACCAGAGGCGTGCGAAAAACACCGATGACAGCAAGGCCGCCGCAAAAATGGTTAGCAGGAATGTCATGAAAGGTTCAAGGGGTCCCAGGACGGGAGATGGGCACCATCGACCAGGGCTTCAAGAGCTTCCGCGTAGCGGTCCAGAATTCGGTCCTGATTCAGGGTGCCGGAAATGAAACGCCGCCCCTTTTCACCCATGGAACGGCGCGCATCCGGCTGAGCCGCCAACTCACGAAGACAACGGGCCAAACCCGTGTAATCCATTCCCGGAACCACAAGCCCCGCCCCTTCCCTGCGGATCAGATCCGCCTGAACCCCGTCCATGGCCGCCGCGATTGGCAGGCCCGCGCCCATATAATCAATAAACTTGTTCTCGAAATAAATGTGAATCAGAGGACTGTGGAACAGGGTCATGATGCCCGCGTCCGCACCGGCCAGAATGGCCGGAATTTGGGACTTCGGAACCGGGTCATGAAAATAAATATTCTCCAGGTGCAGTTCTTTGGCCAGCGCTATGGCGGCAGCCTTGCTTTGGCCGGACCCGAAAAGATCCAGACGCATTTCCGGATGGTCGTGCAAAGCATCTGCCGCCCGCACGATCACATCGATGGCGGTCACTTCCACATGAGTTCCCGTGTAGACCGCCACAAACTGTTCGTTCCATCCGTACCGACGGCGCGTCTCCTCCCGGGCATTGGGGGGTAATTCGAAAGATGCGGGTTGAAACCCGTTGGGCAGCAGGTCCAGACGTTCAATGGGAACCCCTTTTTTCAAGAGTTCCGTCTTGATCCCGGGGGTCAAACTGACCACACGATCCGCTGAGAAATACAGGGATCGCGCCATTCGTTCCAACAAACGTCCCTGCCAGAGAGCGATGGCCTTTTTCACCACCAGCGCGTCCGGCCAGAGGTCACGCAGTTCAAGCAACCAGGGGGCCTTCCATTTTTTCGCGATCCGCCTGCCAGCCAAGCCGCTGAAAAGAGGCTGGATACTGACAAAGACCACATCGTGCCTGGGCAGAGATTTTGCCTTACGGTACGCTCCCCATGCGAAACGAAGATAGGTTTGAAGACGATTTTTCAGTCCGGCCCGCAAATTCCGGGGAACATGCAGGCGATGGACTACAAAACTTCCGTCTTTTTTTCCTTGATGCACTTCCTCCACTTCGCTTTGTTCATTGTAGGCATTCAAGTCACATGCCAGCACCGTCACCTGATGGCCCCGGTTCGCCAGAGTCTGCACCAAGGCGCGCGGTTGAGCGGGCCCCGGTGAGTCCGGCCCGGCGAAAAATTGATGGATATAAAGAATTTTCATGGTTTTATAAATTATCCCAATCCCCGAGTGCCCACTCCCAATCCGAAACCGCCTCAAAAGAGATTTCGATTGGCAAATCCGGGTTGGGTTTCGCCACAGTATGAAACGTTTTGAGCGGCAACCAGCCGGGCAGAATCCGAAAACCTGCTTTTTGTATCAACGACTTGGTTTGTAGAGACGACACCACTGCTGCGACCACAGGAAGCCCCTCTCGCCTCAAGGAATGTTTTATGTACTTCAGCAGAACACCCATTTCAGCACCATTTTCGCAAGCCATATCCAGAATGTAGGTGATCGGAAGCTTCTTTCTCCGGTCACATACCACAACGGCAACCGCGCTCACCCTACCGTTCTCCCGACGATATTCGAAAAAGCGGTAAGGCTCCGGACCCGGTGGCCTCTCGTGGTAACGCCAGTTCAACCAGGTGTTGGACCGGTGCATGCAAAGTTTTCCGTGCGCACCTTCATAGCCAGAAAAAAGCGCCACCCACGACTCACTGCAGCGATCCACTTCCGCGACGGCCGCGTTTTGCGGATTTTTTTGGGGTTTAAAAATCGTGGGCGCCATTAACAAGGTCCGGCTTCCCAGATCGCTGTAGCCGCGCTTAAGGAATCCCGGCTTGGAACGCTCATTCGGTAATGTGACCACAAACGAGGCCCCACGCTCCCAGGCATTTTGTTCACAAGTGTCTATAAAACGGCCGAAAATCCCTTGCCTGCGAAAATCGGGGTGTACCGCGACTCCCGTCAGCATTGCTCCCACCAAAAACGTGGATCCTGCCCGATACGGAAAAAACTGCATCGGCTGCACACCGACAATCCGCCCCGAAACAAGCGCCACGACACCGCCAGGGTTGTGCGGATCCAAACCTTTGGACCACCATTGATAGATCTGGGTATCCATCGCATGATCATTGTAGGTCGCACGCTGTACCTCATCGATCCCTATCCAATCCTCAGGCAGAATCCCTCTGATTTGAATGGATGTACTCATAGAGCTTCCGCGGGGTTCAGCTTAATCAGGGCACCATCCAAACCAATATCCAACAACATCATCCATGTGTTTCCACTTTTGGTTGATACCTCGACGGGAATTCCAGTCCAGGCCCTCTTGCTGGTGTTATGTACACGCAGGCAACCCGCTTCCACATCGAGATTTATGGAACGCTGTTTTTCACTTAACACATCACGCCAATAGCGGCCCAATGAGGTCAGGGTGGCCGAATGGATATCTCCCTCCATGTCAGAAAGAATGAAGCGCAACAACTCCGAGGTCAGATTCAGACAGGCCATGCCTTCATACATGACCATGTGGTGATGGGCCAGATAGACCATAGCCCGACGATTTCGCCGGGCAAAGGCCACCCAGAATTTCAACATGGCAATTTGTGGGGCTGTTTGCGGATCACGGGGCAGTACCCGTGTCAATTCCACCAGACGATCACATCCCTCTGGGTGATGCTCTTTCGGAAAGAAGAGCAATTTTTGAAGCTTACCGGCATCCGTTTCGGTACCGACTTCAATTCCCGCTGCTTCAATCGCGCGGGCTGTATGCCCGTCCAATGCATCCCCAGGAATAGTGAAACTGCTCGGACGTTGCCCGAGAGTGGATTCAAGCACGTCTGAACCTTTAACAGCGTTGTCACGCTGTTCGGAGAATGAGTCTCCTGCCGCACCCGTCATCCATGAATAGAACCCCTCCCCCATTCGTGCATGTGAGGTCCATTTATTCCCCGGATCGGCCGCAGCATGGGTTGCGTAATGAAGATAAAAATGGTTTCCGATCTCCGCCGAATAGGGTTTGTCATTGTCAGTCGGGAACTCCTGATCGCTGCGCATATCAACTTCTTCCTTCATGAAACGTATAAAGGAGGGAATCTCCCCGCTTCGCCGGTTCCAACCGTGATGTTCGCAGAACTCGCGATGCTCTTCTTCCACCAGGCTCAGTTTGGCCGACATCATGATGCTGGTTGGCATCCGGTAGCGTGCAGCCAAACCCAGGGCCTTGCGCAGGCCATCCTCTGACTGAAACGTGCAAGGATCGTATAGGTCATGATCCCCCCGCCAGTTAAATGCCCCTTTGGCGCCATAAGGCCAGCGATTGATTTGGGCGGACTGAATAGACTCCTTTTCGGTGGGGAATACAGAGCGGAGATGGAGTTGTTTTTCCAGCACCAAATCCCCGTGAACCACGCGAATTCGAATGCGACTACCTGGACCCGGCTTAAGAGCTTTCAGTTGAATCGCGCAGCTGTGAAGTTGGCCTGGTTCAGGGCAGGTGTCCTCATAGGTCCATCCCCGGACCGCTCCGTCGTCGTTTACATTGGAGATTTCGTCACCTGTACGGTGAATTTCCACGTGATTGGCGTCTGTGTTTACGGAAACGAGAAGCGGTAATTGTGCGCGAACCGTCGTGGGATTGAGCACGTATATCGTGAACTCAGCGCTGTGGCCCACAGGCCAGTCCCCAAGCTGATAACCCTTGCGGGTTCTTTCCAGAACAGGGCCCCGAATATTAATAACAAGCCGTGGAATCGGAAGTGGTACCCTGTGTTTGAAATCACGGTGCTGAACAGCAGGAATGTCCAACAGCCATTGATTTTCAGTTGTCAGGGCATAGACCCAAGCTCCACTCATCAGGAGCGAAAGTATTCCTACGCCAGGAGTACCCCATACGATCCCTGCTCCAATCAGAACCAGGGCAAAAAGTCCCGCATCGATCCAGACCCGTTTCCAATGTAGCTTAATGATAAGGGTTTCATAAATCACATTTGCCAGATACATTGACCACCCGATTCTAAAGGGCGCGAGGAAAAAACATTTGGTCAGAAAAAAAAGTAAGGCGAGGGCCAGAACGGGTAAGATAAGGAGAAGCATAGAGAGAGGTAGGGGAAGATGGCGCTAGACGCAGGGGTGGCAAAGATATCATGGGGACTACCTCTAGCACTAGCTGGGGTAGTTGACTGAGAGGTGCTGTGTCAGACAAGGGTAGTTTGGGTGAAAACCGACTCGCCGACAACCAATCACCAAGGGCATTCCACATTATTCTGTTTATGTACCCAGCGAGCGATTTCTTCACCGGTCGCGCACCACGGGTTTAACGCCGCAAGACGTTCCAACAGTTGTTCATACACCCACTGCCAGTCCCAATACTCAGATTCATCAAAGTAGTTGTTGTGCCAAAGCAGGGAAACCATTCCGCCGGCATCGATTACGGGCTGTATAGCCGCCCAGGCCGCGTCCAGCGCTTTCTGGCCCGACAGCTTCATGTAGCGGAACAAGGTCGCATCCATCACAGTGATCGGTAACGCAAGAATCTTCATGGCTTTTCCCGTATCCGGGTCAATCGGATAAAAGGGAAACATCTGTCCATCTTTTGGCCCCAAAGTATCCGAATCGCCAAAAGTGGCATCATATAGGAACCCCGCCTTCACCTGAGCCCGCCAGGTTTCAGGGTAAGAGAAGCGCAGATAATGATTGCGGATACCGACGCTTTGAACGTCAAAGGTCCTATCGATGACTTCCCGGCTTTCCCTGTAGAGATCGGCGTTGTTAAAGCGAAGATACCCGCCATGTACCCCTATTTCGCCATCCGCTTCCCGAATCTTATCGACAATATTGTGAATGCCCTTCGACGAAAGTTTGTATCTCGGCCCCATCCGACTCCAGTAGGGATCGTGCAATACATAAAATGTAGAGTGGAATCCGTAGCGGGCTTCAATTTCCAGAATTCTAGCGATGTCTGATCCGGTGGGTTTCGGATGAAAAAGAGAGCGCATGACTCGCCGAAGCGCCAAAGCGATATTCCCTTTTTCACCTTGAAGCAGCATTCTCCGGATATGGTTCAGATCTCCCAATACCCTAAACAGTTCCCGGTCATCAATTTGGTCAATATCGTGGGATAGAAAAAGGGCGAATCTATGATCTTTCGGCCATGGATTATGAGGGAAAGACGTGAACATCACATCAGGGTGTAAGGGCGGTTGCCTCATCTCAGTTGGTATTCGGAAGTGAAGCTGCAAAATTCCGATGCTGACCTAGACCGGCATGTTGCGAAGAATAGTCACGCCGCAATTTCATGTCCTTTTCCCACAGCCAGGTTGCGGTGGCCAGGGATGTGAGGAGAATCATGAGAGGCTGGCTCCGGTATATATAAAAGCCAAAACTATAGATGAAAAAATAACCGCAGATGACCAAAAACAATTTCGCCCGGTACTGCTCCAAAGGTGTGCGGGACCATCTGTACATTTTCAAGCAGCGGCGCAACAAGACTATTTTGATCGACTGGTATAAAAGAAAGCCGACAATTCCCGTGTTGGCAAGACTTTCGGTGAAATCGGAGTGTGAAACATTTCCTAATGAATGATAGACACGGTAATGCCCCAATCCCACTCCAGCAATTGGATTTTGTCGCAACATTTGAATCCCTTCTCTATACATCCAAATCCTGATGTCGCCTTCAAGTGCACCCATCAAGGAGCCGTTACCTCGGTCAAAAAATTGCCCCCATCGTTTACCCGCAGCCGTTCCCTCTAACAGATTGGGGGCGAGTATCAGGAGGAAAAAAGCCGCTAATCCTGAAAAAAACAACCTGCTGAAAACGCCGGAAAGAGCTTTCGTGTTCGGCAAAATCCAAACGAACCAGGCTGTCAGAAAATACGCGTAATACAGGGTAGCTTTGCGGGATCCACTGAACACCACCACATAGGCGGCAAAGACCATGAAGGCGAGCAGAAGGAGACGTGACAGTTTGCGCAGGGGGCGATCGGAACGCCACAGGTAAAAACAAGAAAACAAGCCGCTGACCATGAGCGTGGCCAGAGCATTCGAATTCTGGGTGTTGCCGCTTCCCTGCAAGCGCACATCCTCAAGTTCTAGACCACCGACCATCGCCTCATCCACTAATTGTGTAAGCCCAAACACCGCTGATCCTCCCTGGTAAAGCCCTGTAAGGATGATCGCAAAAAACACATGATGCAGGGAAGGTTTGATGCGAAGGAGGCCATAGAAAACGTAAATCAAAGCGCTCATCTGCACAAGTTGCCAAATTTCTTGAAAAAAATGCCATTTGATGCTCGCAACAAAGATGCCCGTCAAAAAAGTCCAGATGAACCATGTCCCCCACAGCTTCAACTCGGGCGGGACCTCGGTCAACGGCCATTTCCGGTTTTCTTTTTTTGCGTAGTAAGTCGTGAAAAAGATGAAAATCATAGCGATTCCGACGGAACGCTGCTGGTTGGAGCCCCGAAAAGCACTGGCGCCAAAAATGAACATCATCATGATGAGACGGTCGAGGGCGAGCCAGTCTGGTTTTTGTTTTTTAAGGAAAGCGGACATGTGGAGGGGGGCGGCGGCTACGCCACGGATACGGGAGAGGGAATACGGGATATCGGGGGGATGGAAAAAGGAATGCGAATTTACAGGAATAGGTTATGAAGGCTGGAAATCAATGGTTTTTGTTATGATTTCGCTGGGATGGTGACCGGCTTGGTAGAGGCGAACCTTCAAGATTTGGCCTTTCTGGAGGTAAAGAGGGGCTAGGTATTTTTTGGATTCTTCATCCGGGTCGGACCCGTCGAGTGTGAAGCGAATGAGAGTGTCCCAGTGTTGATCGGGTAAAATCTTTACAAGGAAACTGCCGGAGTCGTCAGGCATGGACTCGTGGATGACGGGGGATTGAATGGAAGGATGCAAAAATTTCTCCTGCCATTTCGTTGCTTTTGGGGAATCGGAGACCCAGGGCTGTCGGGTGGTTCTCATCAGTCTCACCGGGATGCCCGCAACTGTGGCAAGAGGGGGAATGTTACGGTTCACAAGGCTACAAGCGCCGATGGTGGCATAGGGCCCGATGGTAATATCCCCCGACATCGAACCGCCCAAGAGTGTACTTGAGCAGCCCACATAGCTGCCTTTTCTGAGAATGAGCTTGTAATCACTCGTTCGCGGACCATGGCAGGCGAACGTCACCCGATAACTGACCACCACTTTGTCATCGATCACAAGACGGTTAGGATACGTATCGTCCAAATAGCAGTGCATCCCGATAAAGACCCCTTTGCCAATTTTGAAACCACACAGTCGATACCCCCAAATCCGCAGTGTGTTAAAAGGACAAAAAGGGATAAGGCCATTGCATATGAATTTGCGTACAGGTTTCCAGAGGAAATAAAGGAGTTGCATGGGAAGATGCACCTTAGGAACAGATATTCAACATTCGATACTCGCGCGCAAGCTTGCTAGATAAAAACCACCTATAACAGTGAGAGAAAAAGAATACAAGGAATTCGGGGAAAGCTGGATCGTGAGAGTGGGGAATGCTGGGCATGGTTTGTTACTTCTGTTTAGTCCGGTAATCCTTCGGACACAGGTAAATTTTTCTAGCTGCGCTTCCCCATCAACTCAATCATTCTCCTAACTCTGTCATTGATATCAAATTTTTTTGCATGTTCTAACGCAGCTCGGGACATTTGTTCACGCATTTGTGGATTATCGCGAAGTTTGATGACGGAATCGCGAATAGCGTTGACATCTAGGGGATCTAGGCGGATAGAGATCTCCGGTGTAAGTAGGTCGTTGTTGAAGGTCCCGTTGGAACTGATCACAGGGAGTCCGCAGGCCATGGCTTCGACAATGGCATTGCAACTGCCTTCAATCAGAGTGGGAAGGGCAAAAACATCACAGGCAGAGAGCAACTCAGGCAGATCCTCATTGTCAATGGTCATCATAAACCTTATATTATCCGCAGTGGGCTTGAGAGGGCCTTTCCCTACAAACACCCCCCCAACTCCCATTAATCCATCAATTGCCTTGGCCACTCTATATAATCCCTTGCGCTCGTCAAAATGTCCCACCGAAATCACCAGAAATTCATTGTCATGGAATCCAAACTTTTGCCTAGCTAGTTTTTTATCGCGGGGATGGAATTTCTCGGGGTCTATACCATTTGTAATCACATGTATTTTATCTGTCGGGATATCGATTGTATCGTGTAGCGCGTCACGAAGTGATGATGAATTTGTGAATAGGCACGCTACAGAACTTAAAGCCTTTTTTGTTCGTTTCCATCCATAACGCTGTATGGTCCACAAACTACTTTCCCCCACGCGCACAAAAGAAGGAATGTTCAATTCTCTTCCCAACTGAGCCGCCGCCACCCCTCCAAAATGAATGAAATGTCCGTATAAAGCATCAGGCTTCTGTACAAGACCATCGAGAATCCTTTTCACCCTGGAATGAAAACAGGCAGTTGCCAGCCGGGTGGGGTTAAGTGGGCCCAATTTACCATAAAATGATTTGGCACCAAGAGAAAAAAACATCAAATGGCAGACTGTAACCCCATGTCCATCTAACAGCGTATCCAGTTCCCACACAGGTTTTTGCCATTGAACCAAAGGGTTTTTTGAACTGGTGGGGTGGATGACTGTGCATTTGATTCCCTGACGGGAAAACGCTCTAACTGTGTTACGCACAAATGTTCCATCAGTGGGGCGATTCGGGGAGGGGTAGTTGGCACTGACAACCACAAGATGGTTGATTACTTTCATGATTTGCTGATCACTTTTGCATATATGCCGATCAATTTTCCCTGATGCTTCTCCCAGTTGTATTCGCTCTCAAACAACATACGCCCTTGATCACCCAGTTTTTGCCGTAATCCAGAATCCTGTATAAGACGTTCGATGCCCTTGCGAACCATTTCAACAGAGTCAGGAGGGACGGTGAGCCCTACCCCCTGGTCTTCGACAAAGGTTTTAAGCCCTGGGAAGTTAGCGGTGAGCACGGGTATTCCTGCGGCCATATATTCCAGAACTTTCACCGCGTTTTCACCTGGACAGTACATGAAACACTCCAGGGGCTGATAGAGTGCGATACCGAGGTGGGCTCGTTGGTAATATTTTTTCAGTTCCAGCCAGGGGACCCGGCCGTGGAGGACAACCCGCGGTTCTTCCTTCAGTCGGGCTAAGAGGGTCTCGTCGCGGCAGGCGCCGATGATATGGAATCGAAGCTTTTCATCTTTTATCTGCCGAATGGCCTCCAGCGCGATCCCAACCCCTCGGGCTTCGGTCACGCCACCCACGTAAATCAGATTAAAGGTGTCTTCAAGAGAGGTATCCGCTTTTTCGGTGAAATTCAGGCGTGGATAGTTTCCGAGAATGACCGGGTCACAACGTTTGAACTTTTCCGCCAAGTGTCGGTCAGCGACGATAACGCCGTCGAGACGGCGGGAGATCCAATGCTCAAATCGCCACCACAGTCCTGGCATCCAGGTCCGCAGTCTTTTCCTGTTTGCCAGTCGGTCTTTGATACTGGCCTCGTAGTCATCATGTACATCGTAAATGACTTTGCGACCGAATAATTTAAGCAAAAATGCGACGGGAAGCAGGTCTGGATCGTGGATTTGAACCAGATCCATTTTATTTTTGAGAATCCAGTTGGATTGGCGGATGCCGTTAATGCTTCTGGCAAGCTTCCCTAATCTTTTTTTAGTTTTGGGAATCGGGACCAGTTGTACATCAGGATCTTGGGCGGTACCATCATGCGGCACGATGTAAAAGCTGGTGTAGCCAAAATCATGTGCAGTTCTCGCCATGCGGTGCAAAATTCGTTCATCCTCTACGGAATGACCGCTGGCAAGTTGGCATATTGAATATTTCATTGAGTATTTTAGGTATGAGTTAAAACTAGCGGATCAACATCCTGTTTTACGTCGGAAAGCTAGAGATTCTTCCACAAACTTCCTTGTAGTTACTCTCATTTCACCGACGTGACAAGTACCGACCCCACGAACGCGGCCGCAATCTGCCGCACCAAGGCGCTGCGCGCCTTTATCTTCTGCGTTCAAAGTTCGATGTTGGATGTTCAACGTTCTCTCCTTCCCCCCCCGTGACAAGCCCTCCCCATATCCAGTGAGCTTGCGAGCGCATATCCCATATCCCTCATCCCTTATCTCTTATCCGCTGCAAAGCGGCAATACGATAGACCGTAGCGCAAAGCCTCCCGGAGGGTCATGGGCGACCAGGATTTTTTTGAAATCCATTTCCGCAGGTTGCGGGTATCCAGGCGGGTGAGGCGGAAAACGGAGTAGAGGGGGTTGACCCAGGTGGACGGCAGCTTCGCTGCGGATACGGGATACGGGATAGGGGATACTGGTTGTTGGTCGTTGGCGGTGGGTTGGGGTTCGAGCCCGAGGTAGCGGGAGGCGAGGGCGTTGCCGGAGATCTGTTCGATGAGGCCGTGCTGAAGCCAGAAACGGGGATTGAGTTCAGTGACTTTGTATTCCCGGCTATTTTCATCGTAGACGAATTCCATCTCGAAGGGGCCGTCGTACTCCAGCGCGGCGAGGATGGCTTCAGCCTGCACCTGAATGCCATTGGGGGCAACCATGCGTTCGACCACATCGCCGCCACCTGTCTTCGGTGGCCACTGCAGTAATTTATGGGTGCAGTACACATGGCGGTGTTCCGGTCCGTACCAACCACAAATCGACACATTGTCCTCGTCCCGGATACTGAGCAGTTCCTGATAACTTAGATGTTCGGCGTTCAGTCCCCGTTCCGCGAAGGCCTTTAACAACTTCGCGTGGTGGGCGCGACCCTCGACCAGCTTCACCCGCTCCCGTTGCGTCACACTGTACCAGGAGGTGCGGGTCCGCAAAACAAAGTTGTCACCGAAGGCCTCAAAGGGATCTTCTTCGCCGGTGATGGTCTTCGGCACCGGGGCGAGATTGCGGTCTTTGATAAACCGACAAAATTCATAACGGTCCAGCACAGCGGTCATGTGGGTGGTCGAACCCAGAAAACAGCGTATGGGACTGTCGGGATGAACGCGCAGCCATGCGGCAAACGCGGGATGAAAACGCTCGTCGGTGAAAAATACGTATACCGGCCCCTCTTGACCGAAGCGCTGCTCGATCAGGCCAGGAAATTCGTCGATGGACGTTAGCTTAGGAGTCCAACACGGAACGTCGGGATTGACGATTTCCGCGAAGCCGCGCGGCTCTGAAGCGGGCCGCATCAGTTCCACCCGTCCGGTCCACCCGACCCGGCGAAGGGTGTGGAGAAGGGAGTGGGCGTTGATGCCGGTTCCACATATCAATGCGGCAGAGCCGCGGATATGGGATATAGGATATACGCCCGCTAGCGGGCTGGATATGGGAGAATTACTCACGTTGTTTGCTGGATAAAGGACTTACTTGATGCGGCGGAGAGTGCGGCTGCTTGCAGACGCTTTGGGGAAGATGAGGAAGTTAGACAGGAGGAACAATATTTTCAAAAAAATGTAAAAGAGAATTTCATAAATCGAACGTTCGACATTGAACGCGGAACTATAGGCCTGGGAGGCCGGAAGTGAGTATCCGATATCCAGACGCGAATCGGCGAATATCCAGTCCCGCTTGCGGGACGCATATCCCTTATCCTCTCTCCTCATTTTTTTTTCGAAGCAAATCCAACACAATCTGGAGCCTTGCATTGCAACAGGCGTTACGCGCAAAATCGCCTTCTTCAAAGGTCCACTGCCTTGTTTCTGTATCCTGGACGAAACGACCAGGCTTCCCATCGATACGGGTTTGGTCAACGGAAACACTTGCACCGAATACGGTTTGAAGTTCGTTGACGTACAGATTTCCGTCGGGAGTCTCAAAGAGGTCCACATCCATGCTGGTGAAGCCCCCGATGTCCGTAACCTGTTTGAGAAGATCCAGGTGCTTGGACTCCGGCGGAGTCCAGTCCACCTTGCCGGAACCGCTGTGGAAATCACCCAACTTCCCTTTCATGTGCCCGAAATAGGAATCCCCCATTCGGACCATGCGCCATTCCCTGACATCCGCCAAGAATTCTTGAATGAAGATAAAACCGGATTCGTATTCAGAGCGATAGCGATTCCGGGCCAGCAACCCACGTCCAAATGCCTTGCGAATCAAATACAAAAGTTGGCCGCGTTTTCGTACAATCCAAACCCCACAATTGGCAGCACCCAGCCGCGTTTTCACCACCACGGGCAACGTGGCTTCCTGGGCAAACAATACAGCATCTTTTAACGTGTAAAAAATCCAAGTTTGTGGATGGGGAATTCCCTTCGCCAGCATCCAGTCCCGCTCCCTGCATTTGTCTTCATACAACCATGTCTCATTCAACGTAGGGTAAACCATCAAACCCATATCCTGTTCCATGATGCGAAGCCGGTCATCAAAAAGATCACGCCAGGCATGGCGGCCGGAGGAGGGCCAGACCAGAAAGGCATCGCAGCCGGATTTCCGCACCCGCTCCACCCAATCGTTGCCGGAGATATCGATCAGGCGGTACGAAACACCCAAATCGCGGCAGGCTGAGATGTAGTGTTTGTGATACTGAAAATATTCATGAAGGATGCCCAAACGACAGGGAGAACTTTCCGCCACATAGTCGGGCGGATCATGAAAGAAAGGGTTTCTGGAAGCTCGGGACTTAAAGTCCCTTTCCAAGAGGGGAACGTAGTGGCGGAAGAGTGGGCGGAGCATGGGGAAGGCGCGTCAGGACGCGAGTAGTTAGTAGTTAGGATATTGGAAATAGGAGCCGGGGCTTGGGTATAGCGGATAAAGAAATCAGGAGAAATCGATTTTATCTGAAAACTCTCTTAAAAAAAGTCCCATAAATACTGCGGTTGCTTTGCAGGGTGATTCCCGAATGGCTTGATCAAAATCAAAGGCAGGAGCTGCTGCGCGTATCGCCTCTTCGGCTTCCTGTAGAAGTTTGCTTTTAGCGGCTAGGGTTTGGTATCCCGAGGCGCATGTCGCACCTGATTGTGGATTTGCGTAATGGCGTTTCATGCGTTCCAGCCAAATATGGGAAGGGATATATCCACGCAATGCGGATTTGATCTTGTGTTTGACAGGTTCAGAACTGAGAGGGAAACCATGGTGCGACGGAAGAGAAGCGATCTTTAAATCCAATTTTTTAATCATTGCGGCTTGGAATCGACCAGAAACTCCGATATGTCGCGTGAGACCATAGGCGGAGCGTTGAATATCGGCTTCTGCAAAGGGCATGAGAAAGTTGACGATCTGGCTGTCCGCATTTGCCAACACCCCTTCACACTGCGGAACGCGGACTTCTCCGTAATAGACGCGTGTACACTCAAGGTCAACCGCGCCCTTGAAATCTCTGCCCAGTTGCCGACATAGTTTTTCAAGGATGTATTCTGTGATTTCCGCTTGCAGATCCTGGTCGGGAATGGCGTGGGAAAAGACGCTGTAATACAGGTGGTCCTTTATCCATGACGGGAAATGTACTCTGGGCAATGCGGTATGATAATAATTGCGAAATATTTCTCCACCCTCTCCATTAAAGCGCAGGCTGGCGCCACCGAGGCTTTGCTGCTTATAGGCACGGGTGTAGGTAGGGCTGTAGGCCCCGGAATTGTCGCCGGAACGAGCGTCGTAGAAGTAGAGACCGTCCAACAGTGCTGTCTCGACGGCATTCACCTCCATTTTTTCAAGAGCCTGCTGCGGATAAACCCTGATGGGGAGTTCCAAAGCTTTCGCGATGACTTCCGAGCGCTTGCGCTCCCCATCGTGGACTCCTTGAACATGGTGGGTATGAACGGAGAAATCTGCCGGGAGATATCGTTCATACAAAGCGATCAGACGGCTGTCATAGCCAGAGGAAAGGCCCATGTCGATTTGTTGTCCTCTAACAAAAGGAGTAATGTCATCAAAGTATGTCTGCAAGTTTTGGACATGCTGATCGACAGCATCATCAAATATGATAGGACAGGTTGAGCTGCCTCTGTAAGGCGACGCGGTAACAAATGTGAGTTCCGGGGAATGTAGTTCACGTTGACGTGCCGGGGTAAGATGCTGAATGCCCTCGACAAGAGTATCCGGGCCGACGATATACCCCGTCAGCAGTTTTTCGTACAGGGCTTTGCGGTTGATGCGCCGTTTATGAGGAGAAGATGTAATCAGGGCCAGGAATGAAGAAGAGATGCAGGAGCAGTCCTCATTCGCAAACAACTGATAGACCCCCAAGGCATCCGTCAGGACCGTGAGTTTCTGATCGATCCATAGAAACAAAGCGAAATTCCCACGGAAATTCGAGTGGGAAAGTCGCTTGTTTTGGGTGTCGAGCAAGGCTTGCTTGAGTCCATCAGCAGAGGGCAAGCCCTTGTAGATGAAAGTTCCCAAAGCCAGGATCCAATCCTGGCCTTCATTGTAAGAGTACGTTGGCTTTGCCTGAGGGGCATAAACTCTGAGATGGAAATCTCCAAAGTTCAGTTCTTCGCTTATTGTAAGACCCTTCTTCGAAAAGACGCTATCTAGATCCTTTTTGTTGAAAACGTAAGTTTGGTTATGAAGTATGAAGGCACTCATTTACAAGTGGTCCTCTTTTTGGCGGCTTTTTCATCATAGTAGGACTCAAACAAAGTCAACAGGGATTCCCTGTGGGTTTCACACCGGATCAGATTCAGGAGGGTTGCAACCCGCTTAGGGCCGAGCAGACGGTGGGTGAAGTGGAAATTCCTTTCCAGTCGGGAAAGGACTTTGCCGTAGCCCATCAAATTACACAGGTATTGAGATTCCTGCTCTTGGCAGCGTTTCAACCAAAGATTTTTGATTTCCTCCGGATCTTGAAGGGCTTTGGAGCGTTCATCTAACGCTTTTAAAAAGGGTCCTGATTCTTCATCTGTCATCAGGCGCACGCCGGGGGTGTCATAATCCTGATAGGTGGGAAGGAATTTATACTGAAACGGGACAATAGGGTCTGCAGAAAGAAAAGAAAATTGTACCATGAAGCCCTGATGCCATTCGATATTTTTATAATTTTGACTTGGAGAGTAGAAATTTCCCTGTCCATAAACGATAAGAGAATCCTTGTACACCTCAAAGGTTCCGGGACAGTGGGAATGTTGGCAGATGACCGCTGATGCACCGTAACGTGCAAGAAAACGGCAAATATATTGCAGATCCGGGGAAGGATACGGATAGTGTTCGGTACCCATATGCAGAAGCACAATCAGATGATCCCATTCAGATTTCTTTTGATTTATCAGATCAAGAAAAGCAATCGGATCATAAGGAGCCGCTCCAGGACTGTTGGTGTCAGCGAGAGAAAACTCGTGATCCGCCATACCCAATAAAGCAACTCGCACACCATTAACGATTCTGATCTTTGGCTGAAGGGCCTCTTTTATATTTTGTCCAGTTCCAAAATGTTCGATACCGACAGCATCAAGTCGCCGATGGGTCTCTTCAAGCCCTTCTGATCCTTGATCCAAAATGTGATTGTTTGCAAGGGTGAAAAAATCAAAACCTGACTCTTTTAGAAAAGGGGCAATATCTTGTTCACAAGCAAAATTTCTGCCCGTTTTCAGAATAGGGGTCCGTGGCGAGGCAAGCGGAGACTCAAGATTCCCAACAACGACGTCGTGATTTTGAAATAAATCTACTAAATCAGGTACAACGCTCTCCGGCAAACCGACAGTGAATATATCCAGTACATTACCTCTTGGAGCTAAGTCTCCTGTGCAAAGTATTGTGCCATTTTTCATTCTCTTACTTTTTATATGAAATAAACATAATTTGCCTAATCAATCGATATCCGCAAACAAATCTAAATAATGTTGGTAAATAACTTCAGACGAAAACCTAGAGGAAATTTCTTTTCTATTTTCAATCGCTGCATTATTCCGATCCATTGCTTTAAAGTTCAACACCTGAAGCAAAATGCTGTTCATTTCATTCTGGTTATGCGAAATATATACATAATTTGAATCTCCTTTAATCCATTCAGATATATCAGGAATATTATTCACTATACAAGGCAAACCGGTAGACATGGCTTCGGCAAGCACCGTGCCAAAACCTTCTTCCTTAGAGCCAAAAACAAAAATATCTGATGCTGCCAATAAATCATGACAATCATCTCTTTCTCCAGTTAAAACTAAACTTAGGTTATGTGAACCGCATAATTTTACAATGCTAGAAATATAATCCTCATGCCATTTTCTTAATGGGCCTACAAGTATAAGTGTTAGATTAGAATGAAACTGCTTGGCATTACAACAAGCTAACGCAACTTCATACATCCCTTTTCTTGGGTATACAGAACCAATACTAATAATTACTTTCTGTTCTGCAGAAATGCTGTATTTTTCGCGTGTTTTATCAGATACAAATCTGTCTACAGGCTTGAAAAGCTTCATATCAACATCATTTCCTATCACGCATATTTTTTCACTTGGATAATGGGCTCGCTCTGCCGATTTTGCCAATCTAGGTGACATGTTAATAATTTTGGTGTATCTATTACAAATATATTTCCATATAAAAGCGAACCTTCTATTGAAGAGGGTCTCCACATCATCGGATCCCTGAAGAGTTGTCTCCGCAAAAACCTTTTTGACAAAAAATGTGCAAAACAATCCATAAATACAAGAAACTGGATCGAGACACATTTGATGAACAACATGTATTCTATTTCTCTTCACAAATGTTGATATTTTAACTGAATTATAAAAGACAGCAATCATTTTTGCAAATCTATTCCGTGAAAATAATGGCAAACATAACATTCGTACAGAAGGGTGAATTAGATTAGGATTCTTTGTGTATGTGACAACAAAAATAGTTTGCCCTTTTTCAATAAATCCTAATACCATTTTAATCGCAGTGTTACCGGCACCGGAAAACTCAGGTGGCACTTTGGGTATAATCATTAAAATATTCATATTGTTAACCTTAACTTTGACAAGTTTTGTAGTTTAACTTCAGTTATCGCATCAAAAGACATAATTTCATAAAATTTTTCTTTATTAAAATTATTATGATAAAAAGTATTTATTGACTTAATTGTTACATCGGTATGGGTTGATACAGAATAGACAAGCAACCTGTCGGAAAATTTATATATATCATCTTCCAGAGGGTCGAGGCCTGGCGTGTATATAACTGGAGTTTTTAGACTTAAAGATTTAAGTATAGACGCTGTATTCCCCGCAAGAATTAAATGCTGATCTTTTAAAAATTCTTCAATTGAACTGTGAGTTGATATTTCCAAAAAATCAGGCAATTCAACTGAATTACTGACGATTCTTGGATGTAACCTAATTTGAATTTTATTTATGTTAAAGTTTTGCAATGTTTTTTTTATAGTGTCAATTTCACTTTTCCGGCCTGTAAAAAAGGCGTTGACCAGAATGCCGACCTTGAGGCATAGGTTTGGGATTGTCGCAAAGTCAGCACAAATTTCATTTATTGACCTTTTGAAGAAAAAGCATTTTCCGCTAGCTTTTGCTAAGGAGTTATAACCAGTTTGGTTTAGAACGGCTGCATATTTTGGTGAAAACATAAATGGATATTTGTGGTGAAAATCATCCTGCCACCAAAGCAGTGATCCACTTTTAATATATGAAGCATATGCAAATATTGCCATTTGTTGCGTTGTATCTGAAAGAATGGCTATAACGAGTTTCGGGTTTTTTTTAACAAACATTTCAACAATTTTTATTGTGATTAAAAACAATATTAAATCTATTCTTTTATTACGCAAAGTCCAGTAATACTTGATTGATAAATAAATAATTATAGGAGTGCGTACAATACATCGAAATAATTTTGAACTCAAACTTGTGTTGCTTAGAATTAATACATGCTCTAAATTTAATCCATTTGTTTCCAGTTCGTCTAAAAGTATTTTTGATTTGCTGTTTGGTTTTCCGGTATTAAAAACAAGTAAACATTTTTTTTGTTTTAATAATGGTAAAGTGGTGATTGTGTTAATGAGTGTTTTGCCAAAGTAGTAGTTTATTCCTTTAGAGATACTTAAATGTGCGTTTACGCAGATTTGTTTTTTAGTTCTGTTTAAGCAGTACTTAAATGTTTGCAGCAAAAACGTACTCATTTTTTTAAATATTAACAACAAATTATTTTTATAACTGTGGTATATATACACTTACTTTCAACATCTTATAATATTGCTTTTAGAATATTTTGTGCTGAAATATGTTTTTTCATTTCCTTTGTTAGCATGGTGAGAAAAACAGGGCTACTAAAACCGAAAACATCAGACATATATATTTTAACTTTTTCATTATTAAGTATTTCTGATGAGTAGGATGTTCTGCCAAATGCTAATGCGATAAGGGCGGCTTTAATCCACTTGATAATTTCTTTTTCACTTTCAGCTTTAATATCGTGTAACTTTTTAAAGTATAAGGCATCCGCGTGAGCAATTTCCCCCAAGCAATTCACTCCTCTTTTAATTTTATGAATGTTCGAGGTGCCCGTATTTCTGGACCAGTATATTGGTTTTATGAACGCCGAGAGCTGGAAATCATTTTCATCAAGATAACCGTCTATTTCTCTGAAAAGCGGTTGGTTTTTATATATGTCAATAAATTCAACTTCCGCTCTAATTACAGACAGTGAATCTTGCAAAAGATTTTGTCCTGATTTTAAGACTTCTAATTCCGCACCTTGGACATCAATTTTCAAAAAATCCGCATCTGTGAACCCATATTGTTTACTTGCGTCATTTAACGTCATTGTTGATATTGTCTCTTGATATTTAATGCCAAATAGATGTTTTTTTCCGAAAGCATGATATACGTGTTCATTTGGTGGAATAAGAGAGGTACATTGCGGGTTGTTTGTAACATATAACGTCCGGTTCACACATTTGTTTCCCAGAGCTACTGGTATGTACCGAGAACTTTTCCATTTGTTATCATTTTGATTGTTTAATTTATTAACTTCTTTTTCATCTGGATCGAAGCCTATAAAATTCACAAATTCTTTAATCGGTGAAAGTGATTTGTCAAAACCGCCTCTTGCACCTATATCAAGTGCGGTGATATCAATTTTGCCTTTTAATTTTATTAGTTCCGGGTTTTTCCCCAGGCTAATTGGACACATTAGGCTTAAGTTTTTTATGTATGTTTTGGGATTCATGTTTATTTGAGTGTTTTGAATTCAGGTTTAAAATTTTGTTTTGTTTTTTTATCGTGTTAGTTGTCTAATATTTAAATTATTTGGCGTACCAAAAACAATTGAGTTATCAGGGATATCCGAATCTTTAATGTAGGAATTCGCTGAAATCCAGACGTTATTTCCAATTTTACAGTTCCCAAGTATTTTTGAGTTGGAGAACATTTTAACGTGTTCTCCGATGACTGGATAAACACCCTTGTTATTCCCAACTGTACATCCCTGCGAGAAAGAAAAGAACATGCCGTAGCTGGCCCTTCCCATGACCGATCCCAATGGATGACCGACGGAAAATATTTCTGGAAGTTTCACTTCATAAAAGATGTCAACACTATTCATGACTCGGTTCAGATAATATACCCGGTCAGCGAGAAGTCGATTCTCTTCACCGCATTCATAGATGCATCTGGCGAGCCAGTATAAATATATGCAGTACTGGTCACAGTGGTATGGATTAAAATACACCTCGCCGTTTTTGCGGAAGTATTTGTTTGTTGAGTTTGCGTAGCAAGTTTCCGCCCGTGTCAAGGCCTGTTCGATTCCTTCATTTAAGACCGGGATTTCGCTGGTATCGAGATGGAAATTATTTCTAAGCTGATTTGCAATCAGCTGTTTAATTTCTCCAATTGTAATTGCGGTTTGCATATTATAAAAACAGTATTTTAGGAGAGAGAGGCACAAAGCGCGAGGTATCGCGGCAGGGGAAAAGGGATACGAGCTTATTCGCTACACCCGGAGGAATGCAAGATAAAGGGTGCGAGTAAGAGGAAAGAGATCATCGAACGTTAAACTTTGAATATTAAAGGATACGCAATACAATAGTCATGAGGCTATAGGCCGGGAGCAGGATACAGGTGACAGTTTTTTTGGAGAAAGGTTTTTTAGACCGTTTTGAAATGAGTAGGAATCAACCGCCCACAGTCCACCGCATACCGTTCACTTTTTTTCGCCTTCCGCTTAGTAGCTGAGCATTTCCATAAGGCGGATGCCGGAGAGGACGTCTTTTCGGGAGGGAAACATATCCCATCGATCCTGGGCGATGTAGTGGTAGAGGGTGTCATGGCCTTTGCCGTAGACGTGGTCAATCTTGAAATCCATGTCGGGTTTTTCCATGCCCTCGACATCCCAGAAATCGATGGTATTGAGGTTGGTTCCTGAGAGGCGCAGAGTGCCTTTTTCCGCGATAATGGTGAATTCGGTGAGGTAGTTTTTGCGGAACACACTGACGGTTGCATTGAGGGACCCGACGACCCCGGATTTGAAACTCATCGTGGCGGACAGCGAATCGTACACCTCGAGTCCGCGCAGGCTTCCGCCAATGCCCTTGTGCTCGACGACGTCGCCAAAAAAGAAGTGAAGCATGTCCACATAGTGACTGGCCTGTGTGTAGAGGACACCGCCATCCAGGGCGCGCGTGCCGTGCCAGTCGATTTTGAAGTAGTCGTCGTTCCGGTTCCAGAAGACGTTGCAGTTGAATTGATGGATCTTTCCAAGGGTTCCATCGTCGATCAGTTTTTTGGTGAAGGCGACAAGCGGGTTGTAGCGGTTCTGATAGACGGGGAGGAGGGTTTTTCCGGCGGCATCCACCCGGTCAAACATCTCGTAAGCCTCCCGAACCGTCAGGGAGAGTGGTTTTTCGCAAAGGATATAGGGAACGTTGGTGCTTTCGGCGATTTCAGCGGCGTGACGGGGGTGGAGGCCGGAGGGGGTGAGGACGGCGGCGATGTCCACGTCGCGGATGTCACGGTAATCGGTTAGGAAGGGAACACCGAGCTGTTCGGAGCGGGCTTTGGCTTTCACCGCGTCGATATCGCAAACCAGGCTGATTTTCAGGTCGGGGTTCGTCGCGATGGCTTCGATGTGACGATCCGTAATGCGTCCGCAGCCGATAAGAGCGATTGTTTTCATAAGGGGGAGCGGCTACGCCGCGGATAGGGGATAGGGGATAGAGATAGGGATAGGGGATATAGGGAAAGAAGGTAGAAGTAAAGGCGAACATCGAACGTCGAACGTTGAACTTCTAACGTCGACGCTACCGCCTACCGCCTACCGCCCACCGCCCACTCTGCAATGGCACTGGTGATGCGGTGGATTTGGGGGCTGTCCAGATCCGGATTCATGGGGAGACTGAGGCAGGTGGAGGCGACATGCTCGGCGACGGGGAAGTCTCCCGATTTGTGGCCGAGATAGGCGAAAACGGGTTGCAGATGCAAGGGCACGGCATAATAACTGACGCTTGGAATCCCGCGGTCTTTGAGGTGCTGGGACAGGGCATTCCTGTTTTCACACAGCAAGGTGAATTGGGCAAACACAGAGGTGTTTTCCGCCCGTACGGCGGGCAAGCGTATCTTTGCGCTGTCCGGCTCGCATCCGCTGTGGGTTTCCATGGATTCGAACGACTCCACGTAGAGGCGGGCGACGGCCTGTCGACGGAAAATTTCGTCCTCAAAAACTTCTATTTTGGCGAGAACGATGGCGGCCTGAAGGGTGTCGAGGCGTCCATTGATTCCCAAATATGGATGGTGGTGTTTTTTGGTTTGCCCATGGAGACGGATGGCCCGCATTTTGTCCGCCAGCGCATCGTCATCGGTGAATAGAGCGCCGCCGTCCCCATATCCTCCCAATGGCTTGGTGGGGAAAAAACTGGTGCTGCCGATCCGGGAGAGATTGCAGGATTTTTTACCGTGATGGGTGGAACCAAAACACTGGGCAGCGTCTTCAATGACGGGGAGATTGCCGTGTTTGGCGGCGATCGCATTGATAGCGGTCATGTTGGCGGGCTGTCCATAGATCCCGACCGGCATGATGACTTTTGTTTTCTCAGTGATGGACGCTTCCAGTTTGGCAGGATCCAGATTCCAGGTGTCGGCTTCGATGTCCACAAACACGGGGACGGCTCCAAGTAGGGAAATGACTTCGGCGGTGGAGATCCAGGTGTAGGGGACGGTGATGACTTCGTCACCGCGACCAATGCCGAGAGCCATGAGGGCGATCAGCAGCGTGTCGGTTCCGGAGGAGGCGGTGATGCAATGCTTGGCCCCCACGTATTCAGAAAGGCGTTCTTCCAGTTCCTGTATCTCAGGGCCCATGATGTATTGGCCGTGATGGAGGACACGGTGCATGCGGTCCTCGAGGGCGGGGCGGATATGGTCCTGTTGCCGGGAGAGGTCGATGAAGGGGAGAGAAGAGAGGTCCGAGGTCAGAGGTTGGAGTTCGCCGGAAGGTTGGAGGAAGTCCCGGGGGTGGAGGGCTTGGGGCGTGGCGGTTAGGAGTTCGTGATCGCGGGTCAGAAGAATCGCCTCCGGTCCCAGCCGTTTCAGGGCGCGGAGGAGTTGGGCGTCTTCGGGATCCGCCTCGGAGAAGATCCCCTCCCCCTCCCCTGCCAGGGAAGCGAGCCATTGGAAGGGGGTGAGTGCTTCTTGGAGAACCCGTGCGGCCTGTTGAATGGCCTGTTTGTGATTCAGTTCCGGATTTATGCGGCGAAGTTCGGAAATCGCCAGGTAATGCAGCGTTTGCACCGAACCGGTATACACCCATGGACGATGACCGTTCTCAAAAACGGTGCTGGTGGCCAGAGCCGAGTGCTCGTAGTGTCCTTCACGACGAAACACGACGTCCAGCAGCACATTCAGATCAAACAGGACGTCCATCTGCCCTCCTGATTTCCGACCGTGTTTCAAAGGCTTGCAAGCGTTCAAGCTCCTTTTCGCTCAAGGAATTGTCTTCGAGCGCCTGCGGTTTCTCATCCACCAGATTCCACACAGTTTGCAGGAAAGGAAGAGCCCGGGTGATGCGTTCGTCAATGCCGGGAGCGGTACGAGGCAGGGGGAAGGACATCAATTCCTCATCCGGGATGATGAGGTGAAGGATTTTGCGGGTGGTATGCACGGGTTGGTCGGGGATCAAGACCCCGTTATCGTATATGGCGGTGAGTTTCATGGAGGAAGGCGGCTAAGCCGCAGAGAAGGGTTATGGAAGAAAAGAAGACAGAATACGTTGAACAACGAGCGTCTAACGTCGAACGTTCAATTTACTATCGAAACTCCGCATAGGATTTTTGTCCGGTGGAAAGGTCGGAAGGGAGCGGGGCTTCTTCATTCAAATCCAGGCAGCTCAGTTTTCCCTGGTCCAGACGATAGCGGAGTCCGCTTTCCGGACATGTGAGGATACCTTCCACATCCGCAGAGCGCAAGGGATGTCCGTGGCGGCTCATCCATCCGACCTGTCGACCGGGGACTCCGCGAATGAAGGCGTAATCGGGCACGTCTTTTGTGACCACAGCCCCGGCGGCGATAAAGCAGTATCGACCAAGAGTGATGCCGCAGACGATGGTGGCGTTGGCTCCGATTGTTGCCCCGCGGCGGATGAGGGTTTTTTCGTACAATCCCCGGCGATTGACTTGTGCCCGGGGATTGCTGACATTGGTGAGGACGCAGGACGGCCCAAGAAAGACATCGTCTTCAATGATGGTGCCCGTGTAAATGGCCACGTTGTTTTGCACCTTGACGTTGTTGCCAATCTCCACGCCGTCCGCCACCATGGTGTTTTGTCCGAAAGAACAGTTACGTCCAATCATGGCACCCGCATAAATATGTGAGAAATGCCATACAGAGGTACCTTCTCCGATATGGGCGCCGGGATCAATGATTGCGGTTGGATGTATCATGGGGGGGGGCGGAGGCGCGTTGTTGGTTTGAAGGTTGAAAAGTTTTAAGTTATAAAGTTTCAAGTTTCAAGTTTCAAGTTTCTGGTTTCAGGTTTCTGGTTGCGGAGAGGCGGCATTCCTGCCGCAGAGCAGGCTCGTTTTGCGGCGAAGCCGCCGTGGAGTGCGGGAACTTGTTACCGCCTTGGGGGGGGCGATGCTTGCAGCGCTGGGGCGGGGTTCGGGGGGAAGAAGAATAGGAAACCGCTTATCCTCGCTTATGAAACGCTAAACGGTTGCTGCGAGGGAAAGGATTCGGGATCCCCTTCCCTTCCCCACCGAATCCTTTTCCAGGCGGGGCCGGGGTCATGACCACAATTTGATGGGGCATTTCGACGTAATGGGCGCATCCCCGAATTGGTGTCGTCTTATAAAAAGAAGAAAGAGGGGGAGAACGTCGAACTTCCAACGTCGAACATCCAACGCCGAACAAACGGCTTGCTCCCTGCCCCATGCTCCATGCCCCACGCTCCCTGCCCCATGCCTTTCTCTTAGTCCTCATGTGGTGAACATTTAGATCAAGAGGTCCCAGGTTACCGGGGTTCCTTTGGGGACATCGGTTTTGACGGTCTTGCCGAGAAGTTGTTCGTAGTATTTGGGGCTGAGGCCCCTGCCGGGGCGGATGCGGCGGAGATTCTGGGGGGTGAGGATGTCGCCCGCCTTCATGGCCTCGCCAATATACAGGGAACGGCGGAACTGGAGGGATTTTTTTTCAGCCTCCAAGAGGCCGTAGTTGATGCACCCCAGGGATTGCCAGGCCCGTTCGGTTTCCTCCACCAGGGCTTTGAGTTCGCGGGGCTCAAGCGAAAATGCGGAATCGACTCCGCCGTCGGCGCGGGCGAGAGTGAAATGTTTTTCGATGACAGTGGCGCCGAGGGCCACGGCGGCCACGGCGGCACCGATGCCGAGGGTGTGGTCGGAAAGGCCGACGCTGCAATGAAAAAGGTCTTTGAGGTGCGGGAGGGTGCGGAGGTTGCTGTTTTCGGGAGAGGCGGGATAGGTGCTGGTGCATTTCAGCAGCACCACTTCCGGACAGCCGTTTTCGCGGGCGGCGCGGACGGCGTCATCGATCTCCGCAAGGGTGGCCATCCCGGTGGACATGATGATAGGTTTGCCGGTCCGGGCACATTTTTGGATGAGGGGCAGATCCACCAGCTCGAAGGAGGCGATTTTGTAGGCGGGAACGTTCAGGGTCTCCAGGAAATCGACGGCCGAGTCGTCGAAGGGGGAGCTGAAACAGAGGATTCCCTTTTCCGACGCCCGGTCCATAATGGGTTTGTGCCAGTCCCAGGGGGTGTGGGCCTCTTTGTAGAGGTCATAGAGTTGCCGACCCTTCCAGAGGGATTTGGGATCTGAAATGACAAAATCGCCCTCGTTCAAATCAAGGGTCATGGTATCGGCGGTGTAGGTTTGCAGCTTGATGGCGTGCGCACCCGCGTCCGCCGCCGCATCCACGATCTCCAGCGCGCGGTCCAGAGAGGCGTTGTGGTTGCCGGACATTTCGGCGATGATAAAGGGTTGGTCGATGTTAAGAAAACTCATGGGAATATCCGGGTATAGGACACAAACGAAGAGGGCAGTGTGTTTTCCTGTACGAGTGAGAACTCCAATGCCGTAAATATTCTCCGTGACGGAATATTGCTTTTATTCACAACCGCCACGATTTCAACTGGGGTTTTAACAAACGTGTGCAGGAGTCGCATCCCATGCAAAAGAACGCCTTTCCCAAGCCCCCTGCCCCGAATTTTTTCGTGTAGTGAATAACTGATGATCCAATGATTGTGTTGGTCATATTCAAAACGAACCTGGCCAACGAAAGAATCGTCTGAGGTTGAACAAGCCGCAAACAGGCAGGCTGAAGTGTCTTTCACTTTGCGGTTAAACCAACTCACATGCGTATCCCACCCAATCGGGGCGGTGTTGAGCGCGGTCTCGCGGACTTTTGGGTCATTAGCCAGGAGGAAAAAATCCTGTACATCCTGTTCACAGGCGGGCCGGAGATAAACCGGGGATTCCATCATCATGGCGCCGACACGAAGTGAACCCGCCCCATCGACCGGGGATGTCCATTTTGAAGCGCCACGGGGAGGGTGATCCAGCCAGGATTGCACAGAATGCGGGTCAAGGTTTACGGGTGACTTCAGGGCAGAGCCTAGATTTGCCGCGCGTCCGGATGAGGTGAGGAACTCGAAGATGGATCGTTGATTGTCCGCGACAAGAAGGACTGCGGCGGGCAAGCCGAAGCGCATCCACTCATAGCAGGTGCTGCCCCCGGCGGAGATGACAGCATCGGCCCAGCTGTATTGCTCCGGCATGTCGGTGATGTTTTGGAGGAGGAGGATGTCATGTTGGGAGGTATGAGCCAGGGTTTTGAGTGCGGACAAGTGCGGGTTGCCCGGACCCAGGATTACCCGCAGATGCAACGATTGCGTGGTGGCGTTTTCCAGTGCCTGCAGGACTTTTCCCGTGATGTTATCGGCATCCACACCGCCGAGAGTGATCAGAAGGTTCTGGATGGGTTTATCGGATGCAGCGGCCTTGGAGGAAACGTTCCAGAATTCCTTGCGAAGCAAAACATAGTTTGAGCCCAAGAGGGTTTTTGCATTCGCGACCTCATTGTCGTAGGTCCGGCTTTCCGCCCCCAAGTTCTGGTTGAGAATGAGATCGGCGCACCAGCGGGAACAATGTCCATAGTCATCCATCACCATCAGCTTGAATCCAGCTTTCTTGATGAGCCGCTGGTAGTTCAGGTCAAAATCGTAGCCGTCCAGAACCACCCAGGCCGGGTTTACGTTTCTTGCGGTGACGATCAGTTGTCCGGCGTCATCCCCAGTGCCGCGGGGGACACCCTCCAAGGTGCGGGTTTCGATGCCTTCGTTTTTCAGGCGCTCCAGAAGAGGCTCGGGACAGGAGAGCAGCGCCATGACAACGTTTCCTCCCTGCGCCATCCATGCCTGAGCCAAGGCGATCATGCGCATGACATGGCCGGTGCCGAGGGTGCCGCCGGCGTCGGCGCGGATGAGGAGGGGGGCGCCTCCGGCGCGGATATGGGATATGGGAGATTCGCTCACTTCGTTCGCTGGATATGGGGATATCTAAGGAAAGAGTGCTTTGTGAAAAATCTCAGCTCGTTCCCAGTCTTCCAGAGTATCAATATCATGGACGAGATAGCGGGGGAGGAGGATGGGTTGGGAACCGGGAGAAAACGTGGGAATGTTGTTCAGGAAGGCGGCGGATTTACCCCAGTAGAACTGGCCGGCATCGTGGTAGGCTTCCTCCAGATCCTGGGAACGGGTGTTGAGATGTTCGGGATAAAACATCTCCACGCCCTCGGGTCCGAGTTTTAAGGCGCGTTGAATAGGATACGGAAATGAGGTGGCGGTGAAGGCGAAGTTGAGGGGCTGCTCTTCGAGCATTTCAAATCCTTTTCGCAGATCCTCCTGCCGGATAAAGGGGGCGGTGGCGTAGATGCAGCAGGTAAAGTCGGGAGCACCCCAAATCCGGGTGGCTTCGGTGATGGCGTGATTGACCACGGGGCGGGTGGCGGTGTGATCGTCGGAGAGCTCGGGGGGGCGCATGAAGGGGACTTCGGCACCGTATTGTTTGGCAACGTCGGCGATTTCCGCATCGTCGGTGGAGACAATCACGTGATCGAAGAGTCCGCTTTGGAGGGCGGCTTCGATGGACCAGGCGATCATGGGTTTCCCGCGAAAGTCGCGGATGTTCTTGCGGGGAATGCGCTTGCTGCCGCCGCGGGCGGGGATCACGGCTAATGCTGTTGGCGCGGCGGAGCCGCGAGGAGTTAGGAGATTGGAGTTAGGAGTTAGGGGCATGGAGCATGGGGCATGGGGAGGGCGGATTGGCCGGGGATATGGGAGTTGGGATATTCGCTCACTTCGTTCGCTGGATAGGGGGGAGAACAGGGGACAGGTGTCAGGAGGGCAGGACACAGGCAGGGTTGCGGTGCTATGTCCTGACGCCTGATGCCAGCTTTCAGTAGGGGCTTTCTTTCAGTCTTCTGTGGTGAAATTATGCGAACAACTGGTGCAGGACCGCAATAACGTGGTCTTGCTGCTCGTCAGTCATTCCGGAGTACATGGGGATGCTGATGGCGGTCTGGTAGTATGCCTCGGCTTCGGGGAAGTCGCCCCAGCGAAAACCCATCTGTTGATAATAGGGCTGCGTATGGACGGGGATGTAATGGAGGTTGACCCCAAGCCCGGCGGCGCGGAGGGAATCGAAGAGAGGGCGATGGGATATGCGCGGCTTCGCCGCTGGATATGGGATATGCGCAGCTTCGCCGCTGGAGTTGGGGGGTGCGCCTTCGGCGGGGATATGGGATAAGGGATAATCGTCCCGCAAGCGTGACTGGATAAGGGAAGACGAGGCTACCGGCTTCCTGTCTCCTGTTTCCTGTCCCCTGTCTCCTGTTTCCTGTCCTCTACCCTCTACCCTCTGACCTCTGATCCTGATGACATAAAGGTGATAAGCCGAATAACTGTCTTGCGCCTGGTGGGGAAGAACGAGGGGGAGATCCGCGAGGGCCTGGTTGTAGCGCCGGGCGATTTCGTGACGGCGGGTGACGAAGTCGTCGAGGCGTTCCATCTGGCTGAGACCGAGGGCGGCCTGCAGTTCGGTCATGCGGTAATTGAAGCCCAGGGTGATTTGTTGGTAGTACCAGGGGCATGGGGCATGGGGCTTGGGGCAGGTGGCAGGTGGCAGGGGGCTGTCTGACTCCTGATTCCTAACTCCTGACTCCTGGCTCCTAACTCCTGACTCCTGACTCCCGACTCCCGACTCCTGACTCCTGACTTCTGGCCTTCCTTCTTCATCCACTTGCAGAGTAAACTGTTCCGGATCGCGGGTGATGCCGTGGCTGCGGTACAGGGCCATTTTTCCGGCGAGGATCTTGTCGTTGGTGATGGCCATGCCGCCTTCGGCGGTGGTAATGATTTTGACGGGGTGGAAACTGAAGACGCTGATGTCGCTGAAGGTGCAATTGCCGATGGGTTGGCCCTGGTACTTTCCTCCGATCGCATGGGATGCATCTTCGATGATGCGGAATCCGTAGATTTTGGAAAGGGCGTGGATTCGTTCCATGTCGCAAGGCTGTCCGGTTAGATGGACGGGGATGACGACTTTGGGGAGGGTGCCGTTTTTTTGGGCGGCGATCAGCTTGGTCTCCAATGCGCCGGGGCAGAGGTTGTAGGTTTTTGGGCAGATGTCGACGAAGTCAATGATGGCACCGCAGTACAGGGCGCAGTTGGCGCTGGCGACAAAGGTGACGGGGGAGGTCCAGACCCGGTCGCCGGGGCCGACGCCGAGGGCCAGGCAGGCGATGTGCAGGGCGGAGGTGGCGCTGTTCACAGCCAGGGCATGTTTGACTCCGCAGTAGTCAGCGACCGCCTGTTCAAAGCGCGGAACGACCGGACCCTGGGTCAGATAATCGGAGCGGAGGACAGCGACGACGGCTTCGATGTCAGTTTCGGAAATGGATTGTTTACCGTAGGGAATTGTCATGGGGCAGGAGGCAGGTTGCAGGAGGCAGGAGTCAGGTTGCAGGAGTCAGGGGTCAGGAGTCAGGGGGCAGGAGTCAGGAGGCAGGAGTCAGGAGGCAGGAGTCAGGTTGCAGGAGGCAGGTTGCAGGAGGCAGGTTGCAGGAGGCAGGTTGCAGGAGGCAGGATTGCGGTGTGATTGGCTGACACCTGAATCCTGATACTTGGATCAAGGGGGGCAGGAGAGGGCTATTTCAGTATCCATTGTTTCGGGTTGTTGAGCATCGAGCCCAAGAGGCGGCCGATCTCATTATTTTTCTCAATCATAACGGAATGCTGATCAAAAGTAATGTATCCGCAATCTCTTGCAAAATCCAGGGAGGTTTCTGTTTCTCCATTTTCGCCGTCGCAGTCGGTAAGTTTGCTGATAAAATGTGCTTCATAGCGGCGTTTCGCCCAAGCCTCGCGCAGATTCATCGAAACTGAGCGGGAGGACCTGCGAATTTGTGAGATGAGTGCGAACTTCTCCTCAGAGGGGAATTCTTTGCTGATACGGAAAATTTCCATCGCGAGTTCGTATGACAATTTGTAAGCTCTTAGTTCCTTCACATTCTGTACACTCATGAACTTAGTCTTTCTTTATCTGACACCCAATACCTGTCCCCTGACACCAGACTCCTGACTCCTGATCCCTGACTCCTGTTCCCTGATTATACTTGAAATTTTTCGTCCACATGTTCTTTGATTAAACACCTGATTTCCTCCACCCCCAAAAACTCCGGATTCGTACCGCTGTTGTAGGCGAAACCGGGGGGTACGGGCTGCCCGCCTTTGATCTTCCGGTAGCTATCCATCGAGTGTTTTCCGGCGGAGGGGAGAATGGCGTAGTAGTGGCCGAGATCGATGGTATTGTAGCTGTCACTGTCGGTGATCATCTCCTCGTGCAGTTTTTCACCGGGACGAATCCCGACCACCGGTTTTTCACATTCGGGGCCAATGGCCTCGGCCACGGCCGTAATGCGGTAGCTGGGGATTTTGGGCACAAAGATCTCTCCTCCCAAGGCGTTCTCCAAGGCCCAGAGGACCATCTCCACGCCCTCGGACAGGCTGATATTGAAGCGGGTCATTTCGGGGTCGGTGATGGGAAGGATGCCGGTTTTGCGACGCTCCATGAAGAAGGGGATCACCGAGCCGCGGCTGCCCATGACATTGCCGTAGCGCACGACGCTGAAACGGATGTCCCGTTCGCCTTTGATGTTGTTGGCGGCGGTAAAAAGCTTATCGGAGCAGAGTTTGGTGGCACCATAGAGATTGATGGGGGCGGCCGCTTTGTCGGTGGAGAGGGCCACGACATGCTGAACCTTGGCGTCGAGACAGGCTTCGATGACATTCTGGGCGCCGAGGACGTTGGTTTTGATACATTCGAAGGGATTGTATTCGGCGGCGGGAACCTGCTTGAGGGCGGCGGCGTGAATCACCACATCTATTCCCTCCATGGCGCGGCGGAGACGGTCCTCATCGCGGACGTCCCCAATAAAATAACGCAAGGTGCGGTATTTATCCGTGGAAAACTCCTGCGCCATTTCGAATTGTTTGAGTTCGTCACGGCTGAAAACCACCAGACGTTTGATGTCGGGGTAGCGGGTGAGGACCGTTTTGACGAAGGCTTTACCGAAGGATCCGGTTCCGCCGGTGATGAGGATGCGTTTGTTGTTCAACATGGGGAAGAGCGCCTACGGCGCGGATAAGGGATAAGGGATACGGGATAGTGGATATGCGCCTGCTTCGCAGGCTGGCAGGGGGAAGCGCGCCGGAGTAGAGAAAATGGTGTATTATTTGGAAGCGAGACGGCGAAAATCCTCACATTTCTCGAACAATTGGTCGTAAGTTCCGCTGTGAACGATTTTCCCTTTTTCAAGCATGTAAATGCAATCGCAATTTTGAACCGTGGTGAGACGGTGGGCGATGAGGATGATGGTTTTTTTATGGCTGAGGGTGTTGACGGCATCCATGACGGCTTTCTCAGTCAAATTGTCAAGGGCGCTTGTAGCCTCATCGAGAATGAGCACATCGGGATCATGGTACAAGGCTCGGGCGATGCCGATGCGCTGGCGTTGTCCGCCGGAAAGACGGACGCCGCGTTCTCCGATTACCGTGTCGTAACCGTTGGGCATTTCCTGTGTGACGAAATCGTGGAGATTGGCGATGCGCGCGGCCTGCTCCACCAATGCTCTGTTGATATCTTTGGGGTCCAGTCCAAAGGCGATGTTGGCGGCGACGGTGGTGTCGGCTAGATAGATTTGCTGGGGAACGTAGCCGATGCTCCGCTGCCAATTGCGCACATTCTCCACGGTTATGGGGATGTCATCCACGCGAATGGTCCCGCTGGCGGGTTTGAGCAGTCCAAGCAGAATGTCCACCAGAGTGGTTTTGCCGGAGCCCGTAGCCCCGACAAGGCCTATGGACTGAAAGACCGGTACCGTAAGGTTGACGTGATGAACGGCGTTCCTTTCGGCATTCGGGTAGGAATAGGACACCTGATCGAGCACAATCTCCCGTTTCAGGCCCAGAGGTTCGGCCAGTGTTCGGGAGAGATTTCCTCCATGTTCCGCCTGCAGGTTCACGAGACTGTTGTGCAGGTTGTCGAGAGCAGGACCGGAGAACCGAAGGGTGACAAATCGGGAGAATAAGGTTTGCATAGCCGGTTTTAGCCGGAAAACCGCAAATCCATAAAGGGCCAAGGTTGGAAGGGTCTCCTCCATTTTCCCCGCATCCCGCATGAAGTAAAGCATGACAAGAACGAAACCTCCCATCACCAGGGCCTCCAGGGCCATGGGCGGAAGAGTACTCAGAATAACCGACTGTGCGCGGCTACGGGCAAAACGTCGGGCGGGACCTCGAAAACGGAAGGCGGCGTTGCCCTCCAGACCTGCGACTTTGATATCTTTAATGCCGCCAAAGGTTTCGGAAATGGCCGTAAAACGATCTTTGTTGGCTTGAACTTGTTTTTGGCCAATGCTTCGCAATTTTTTCCGCATGAGACTGTAGATCAATCCGTACGCGGCCCCGAGAAATCCTCCCGCACCCAGAGCCATCCATGGGTCCACATAGATCAACAAAACGGTCAGGGAGACAACAATAAGCCCCCGGGCAAAGACTTCCATGACTGGGCGAAGCGCTCCATTAATCACCGATTCCACTTCCGAAAGAACCGTTTTGCCCAGATCCCCGCTGTGCTGGTTCAAAAACCACTCATAGGGCTGGCGGAGGTAACCGGTCACCAGCCGCTGTGACAGTGAGAAGCCCACCAACTCCGAAAACATGGCCTGGGCATAGGTATAGAGCGCCTTCATGGCGATGGAGGCCAGGACAAAAACAAAGAACACAACACCCAAAAAGAACAAAAAGCGATTTACAGAACTGAAGCCCATGAATTCATACACCCAGGCGAGCATTGGATTGCTTTCCACAATTTCAGGCTTGGAAAGCACCGCGATGAAGGGAAAAATGGATGCGACCCCAAACATCTCCACCAGGGCCATCAGGCACATAAACGCAAGCAATTGATAGCCCCGTTTTCGCTCATGGGGGGTAAAGAGGGCCTGAATTTTTCGGATGTTGGAGAGCATGGGGGCGCGGCGGAGCTGCGAGGAGTTAGAAGATAGAAGATCGGAGTTTAAGAGCGCCTTTGGCGCGGATACAGGATATGGGATACGGGATACGGAAGATGGGATAAGGAAGAAGAGAAGAGAGAAAGCGGGGAGGGCTCGCTTCGCGAGCGCGGGGTTGGGAGGAAATTCCAGGGGGAGATTTGGTTTACAGGCGCCAGACGACGTGGCCGGCACGGCGGAGGGCGGGCGCGTCGAAAGCGGATTTGATGTCGGAGAAAACTCCGCCGTTCTGGAGCGGGGCAATTAGTTCGGCGAGGGGCATATCAAGATAAGCCTGATGGGCGACGGCGGCTACGATGGCGTTGATTCCCACGGGCAGGGATTTCCAGTCTGTCAGAGATATCCCGTATTCATGTTGGGATTCGGCGGGGCAAGCCAGGGGGTCGTGAACGAGAACATCACAACCGTATTCCCGGAGTTCGCGGATGATATCGATGACCTTGCTGTTGCGCAGATCGGGGCAGTTCTCTTTGAAGGTCAGTCCGAGGACGAGCACTTTCGCCCCCTTGGGCGAGATGTTCTGCCGGAGCATCTGTTTGACGGTTTTTTCAGCGATGAATTTGCCCATGCCGTCGTTAATGCGGCGGCCAGCGAGGATGACTTCGGGATGATAGCCCAGCATTTCCGCTTTGTGGGTCAGGTAGTAGGGATCGACGCCGATGCAGTGTCCGCCCACCAGACCGGGTCTGAACTTCAAGAAATTCCATTTAGTACCGGCGGCTTCGAGCACCTCCATCGTGTCGATGCCGATGCGTTCGAAGATGATGGCCAGCTCGTTCATGAGGGCTATATTGAGATCGCGCTGGGTGTTTTCGATGACCTTGGCGGCCTCGGCCACACGGATGCTGCTGGCGCGATGGACTCCGGCGGTGACAATGGAGGCATACAGATCCCCCACGGTTTTCAGGGTGGCGGCATCGTCACCGGAAACCACTTTTGTGATCTTGGTGAGTGTGCGTTCTTTGTCGCCGGGGTTGATGCGTTCGGGGCTGTAGCCGACGTGAAAATCCTGCCTCCAGATCAGACCGGACTCTTTTTCCAGCACGGGAATGCAAACCTCTTCGGTGGCACCGGGATATACAGTGGATTCATAGACGACGATGCAGCCCTTTTTCATGTGGCGGCCCACGCTGCGGCTGGCCCCGATCAATGGCGAGAAATCGGGAATATGGGCATCGTCCACAGGTGTGGGGACCGCGATGATGATCACATCGGCCGCATTCAGTTCGCAGGCATCCGTTGTGCACAGCAGCTTCACGGAGGCTTTCAACTGTTCGGGGGACACCTCGCCGGTGGGGTCGATACCCTTTTTGTACGCCGCGACTTTATCCTGTGAAAGATCGAAGCCGATGGTCTTCTGTTTTTTACCGAATTCAACGGCAAGGGGAAGTCCCACATAGCCTAATCCAACTACGGCGATGGTGAGAGACGAGGTTTGGGGAGAGGAGGAGGGAGTCATATGAGAGGGGGGGCGCGGCGGAGCCGCGAGGAGTTGGGAGATAGAAGACAGGAGTTGGGGGAAGAGCGCCCACGGCGCGGATGTGGGATATGGGATATGCGTCCCGCAGTCGCGGGACTGGATATGGGGTGGAACGGAGTGGGGCCATCCTTGGCCGCTTTTAATGGACCGTGGGCCATCCCTGGCCCCGGAATAAATAAATCAGCACTTGATGGATGATTCAGGAGCCGAGTTTTGCAGTTCTTCCAGATCAATGCGGTCTTTGGGACGGTTGGCTTCTTTTTTGGCCTGAATCAAATCGGCTTTTGCGACAACGGGGACGAGGGCTCCCTCCAAGTCAAAAAATTCCGCCCTATGCAAAATTTCCGAAGTCTGTGCGGATGACATTTTTCAGAAAGGTACATGTCTGACGGTTGCCACGCGTTGGAGACGTGGATGAGAAGCCGTTCTATTGATCAGGGAAAACAACATCTCCATCCGTTGCGAGGGACTAAGGTTATGCAATTCCTGCTTTCGCGAAGAATCCTGCTGGGTGATGTCCTGTATTCGGATGGTTTTATCCATGAGGGGGAGCGGCGAAGCCGCGGATATGGAATATGCGTCCCGCAGTCGAGGGACTGGATATGGGGTGGAACGGAGTGAGACCATCTCTGGCCCCGGATTATTCGGTCAGCAGTTGTGGTAGGTGCGGTACCACTGGACAAAGCGGGCGACACCCTCCTCTACGCTGACCTGGGGCGTGTAGCCGGTGACCTGAAACAGTTCACTGACGTCGGCTTCCGTGTCCGGCACATCGCCGACCTGCAGCGGGAGCATTTCCATCTTCGCTTTCCGGCCCAGTTCCTTTTCCAGGACTTCGATATAACGAAGCAACGGAACGGTCTCGGGGCTTCCGATGTTGAAAATCCTGTAGGGCGCTGCGCTGGTGGCCGGATCGGGATTGTCCCCGTCCCAGTCGCTTTTTCCGCCCGGGGGAAGGTCCAGAGCCCTCACAACGCCTTCGACGATGTCATCGACATAGGTGAAGCTGCGTTTGTGATGTCCGTGATTGAAGACGCGAATCGTTTCTCCGGCCAGAATCGCTTTGGTGAATAAAAACAGTGCCATATCGGGACGTCCCCAGGGTCCGTACACCGTGAAGAAGCGGAGACCGGTGCATGGGAATCCGTAGAGGTGGGCGTAGCTGTGCGCCATCATTTCATTGGCTTTTTTGGTGGCGGCGTAAAGGGTCAGCGGGTGTTCGGTGCTTTGATGTTCCGAAAAAGGCATGGCCGTGTTGGCGCCATAGACAGAACTGGTGGAGGCAAACACCAAATGTTCCACCCCATGGTGGCGGCATCCTTCGAGAATATGCAAAAAGCCGGTGACATTGCTCTGCACATAGATGTGGGGATTTTGCGCGGCATAGCGGACCCCCGCCTGGGCGGCAAGGTTCACAACCCGTCGGGGTTGGTGGGTTCGAAACAGGGATTCAATAGCGGACCGGTCCGCCAAATCCGCGTTCACATGCTGGTAGCCGGGATGGGCCTCCAAACGGGCGAGCCTGGCTTTTTTAAGGCCCACGTCATAATAATCATTGAGATTGTCCAGACCGACAACCGCCTCGCCTTTTTTGAGGAGATCCATAGCGACATGGGAACCTATGAATCCTGCGGATCCCGTGATGAGTATGGGTCTGATTGTCATTTGCGGATGGATATCCTGTTGAAACGCGCACAATGCTCACCGCGGTGAGCATAGAAGAAGCATAGGGTGATTACGTATAAAATTTGAGCCGAACCGGGGTCAGCCCGCCGGAGGCACGAATAAGGTTTGGATGGTTGCCGCGTGATTGCGGCTATGCCGCAAAACGCGGGCTTCGCAAGGTTGGAAGGTTACAAGGTTGGAAGGTTTGGATGGTTTCTGGTTCCGGGTTTCCGCAGGCCGCGTTTGGAGCGCAGCGACATCACGCGACTGGTTGGTTTGTCCATCCCTTATCCCGTATCCTGTATCCTGTATCCCTCCCCTCTCCCCCCTGCCCTCTGACCTCTCCCCTCTGACCTCTCCTCCTGAATCCCACGCTACGCCCCGTCAGGTCCGGGGGGACTGGCGAGGTGGCGTATAAATTCGGGGAATGACAGAATCATGAGGGATTGGCAAGTGCTGTTTCATTTTTGAATGAAATTCAAAGAGCAGAGTAGGCCTGTCGGGGACGTGCGGGCCTACATCGATACAATGTCGTGCATGCGGAGGATGCCGACGAGGTGGTCGTGGATGTCGAGCACGGGGAGGACGTAGACTTTGCGGTCGCCCTGCTCCATGCGGTCGAGG
>CAZCFM010000014.1:0-30443 GCA_964497855.1 uncultured Verrucomicrobiota bacterium
GGGCAATCCGAACCCAAGCCCGAAGGCGAAAAGGCGGAGCAGCCGCCGCCGTCTGAAGCTGCTGAATCTGAAGAGCCTCCGCCGGAGTCAGAGAAGACGCAAGAGTCGCCTCCCCCTGCAGCGCCAACGCCGGCCCCTAGCGCAACGCCACCCCCGGCGCCGACCATGACGCCCACCCCAACGCCACGGCCTCTCCCAACGCCCACCCCCACCCCTCTTCCGCCCCCCACAGCAACCCCTTCCCCTACACCTTCACCCATCCCCACCCTTGTTCCCACGCCCGTCCCCACACTCCAGCCAACTCCCCCTCCCGTACCGGATAATCCTTCTAAACCGGGTGAGAACTCGGAGTCAACTACCCGCAAGCCAAATCCACGGGCCTTCGTCGTCAGTGTCCTCGGAATCCTGATGGCGTTGGGCGGACTTCTCTACGCCCGACCACGCTGACTGGAGCTGCCGTAGTTGCCTCTGCAGTTCGGTTGATCTGTTCAGCGTCCTTGCAGATGATGCAGCACGGATGGCATGGCGTCGATAACGTCCCCCGAGCACATGCCACTGCGACCCTTGCGCATCGAGGCCACATCGCCGGCGCGTCCGTGCAGGAAAACGGCTAAAGGTGCCGCGTGTTCCGGCGTCAGTCCCTTCGCCATCAGTGCCCCCAGAATGCCGCCCAAGACGTCGCCGCTTCCCGCCGTGGCCAGTCCGGGATTGCCGTTGAGATTGATCCATCGCGCTCCGGTGGGAGAGCCGATCCGCGTGTGGGGTCCTTTGAGGACGACCGTGCTCCCGCTTCGGCGAATGGCCGCGTCCACTGAGCCTGCGCGATCCTGTTGCAGGGCCTCCAGCGGGAGACCCAGCAACAGCGACATCTCGCCCGGGTGGGGCGTCAGAACCCGCGATGGGCCGAGTTTTTCGGGAAGTCCGGCCAACACCCCCAGCGCGGAGGCATCCAGCACCGTGGGGCCGGGCCACGTGCGCAGCAGGACGCGGGTGAAGGCGCGGGTGTCTTCGTCGACCGACATGCCGGGTCCGAGCAGGACGGCGTTGGCGCGACCCAGATCCAGCGGCTGTTCGCAGAGGGTTCCCTTTTTGCCCGCGTTCAAAGTCCGGGTCATCAGTTCCGGGTACATGTGTGCGGCGGCGGAACAGAGTGGAGGCCCAAAGAGGGTGACCAGGCCGGCACCGCTGCGCAGAGCCGCCCGGCTCGACAAGACCGGGGCCCCGCACATGCCTGACGAGCCGCCGATGACCGCCAGATGTCCCTGGCGTCCTTTGTGCGTGTCCACGGCCGGGGGCAACAGAAGGCGGCGGGCCTGGCGGAGATCCATGACGGCGTCCACGCCTTCCGCATGAAGAGCGAGATCGGATTCGCTGAATCCCAAGTCCAGCACGGTGACGGAGCCCGTCCATTCCGCAGAGGCGTCGTGGGAAAATCCCAGTTTTGCGGCGGCGAGGGTCAGCGTGAAGTCCGCCTGGAGGCAGAGGGTCGGATCAAAGGGAAGCCCCGTGTCCGGATTCAGGCCGGAGGGGAGGTCCACGGCGAATAACGGGGCCTGTGACGAGAGGGTCTTCAGGGCGAGGATGGCCGCCGCGAGCACGCCCTCCGGCGCGGAGCGGCTTCCGGTTCCGAGCAGGGCATCGACGAGCAGGGCGTACGGAGGGCAGAACAGCGGCGGATGGCTCCACTCCGCCGCATCCGGACGGAAATGAATCGATACGCCCGAGCCTTCTGCCGCCTCCAGGAACACCCGGGCGTCCCCCGTCACGCGCTCCCGGCCCGCCGCCACCCACACATCAACCGGGACGCCGCTTTGCTGGAGGTGCAGGGCCAGGCCAAAGCCATCGCCCCCGTTGTTGCCCGGACCGGCACAGATCAGGACGCTTCCCCGGCGATGTTCCATCAAGAACAGCACTTCGTCGGCCAGCGCCCGACAGGCCCGCGCCATCAGGTCAGTGCCTGGGGTGCCGTCGCGGATCGCCGCGGCATCCAGGTCCCGCACAGAAGTGGCACTCAGAAATGACATGTCCCAACCCTGCCACCTTTTCTCCAGCACGCAAGCCCGAACACGATCATCCTGTCCTTTGGTCCTGTGGGGCCAATGTCTTTTTGGTTGCGGAATCCGGGGTTGCGGGTAGGGTGGGGGCATGAATCGCATCGACGAGAATCTTCAGCGGGTGGAGGAGCGGATCCAACGTGCCTGTGCGGCCTGCGGGCGTCCGCGCGCGTCGCTTGAGTTGATGGCGGTGAGCAAAACGCAGCCGGTGGAGCGGATTCGGGAGGCGGTGGAGGCCGGGTTGACGCTCTTTGGTGAAAACAAAGTCCAGGAGGCTTTGATTAAAATCCCGGAGCTGTCCTCTTCGCTGCGCTGGCATCTCATCGGCCATCTGCAAACCAACAAAGTGAAACATGCCATCCATTGCCGTTTTGAGCTGATCCACGGGGTGGACTCCCTGCGTCTGCTGGATGCCCTGAATGAGGAGGCGGCGGAGGCGGGGTTGGTTCAGGCAGTCCTTATCCAGGTCAATGTCAGCGGCGAGGGAAGCAAGTCTGGTTTGAAACCGGATGAACTGATCCCCCTGCTCGAACAGGCTGCTTCGCGCATGAATCTCGACGTCCAAGGGTTGATGACGATTCCCCCGGCCTCGGAAGATCCCGAAAACGCCGCCCCGCACTTCGCCCGTCTGCGCGACCTCCGCGACCAGGCCCGCGCGGCCACCGGTTTCCCCCTGGAGGTTCTCTCCATGGGCATGTCCCACGACCTTGAAGTGGCCATACGTGAAGGGGCGACGATCGTGCGGGTGGGAAGTGATCTTTTTGGAGCCAGGAGCTGAAACGATGAAACAAAAAATGGTTTTTTTAGGCGGCGGAAACATGGCGGAGGCTCTCCTGCAGGGCATTCTCCGCTCCAAGGTCGTCGCTCCCGCCGACGTGGTGGTGACCGATATCCGCCGCGAGCGGCTCGACGACGTGGAGCAGCGCTTCGGGGTTCAAGGCACGACTGACAATGCCGCCGCCCTCGACGGTGCCACGGAGGTCTGGCTCTGCGTCAAGCCGCAACAGATGACCGAGTTGCTTCGTCCCTTGGCGGGCATCGCTCCATCGGCCCTCTACATCAGCATTGCCGCCGGCGTTCCCACCGCGAAAATCGAAGCGGCCCTTGGCGGAGTCGCGCGGGTGGTGCGGGTGATGCCCAACACGCCCGCGCTCGTGGGCGAAGGCGCGGCGGGCGTGGCGGCCGGGGCGCATGCCACGTCTGTCGACTGTGAACGCGTGTGCGCCCTCATGCGCTGCGTGGGCCAGGCCTCCATGGTCGCGGAGGACGGCCTGCATGCGGTCACGGCCCTCAGTGGCAGTGGTCCCGCGTATGTGTTCTATCTTGTCGAAGCGATGCTGCGCGCGGCGTCGGGGCTGGACACGGACCCCGCACAGGCCCGCGAATGGGTGGTGCAGACGATCATCGGGGCCGGCAAACTATTGCAGGCCTCCCCCGACGACACTCCGGAGACACTGCGCCTGCGGGTGACATCCAAAGGCGGCACCACGGCCGCTGCGATTGCCGCCTTTGATGCGCAGGGAGTCAGCGAGGGCCTAGTCAACGGAGTGCTCGCGGCTGCGGCCCGCTCCCGGGAATTGGCGGCGGGCGCATGAGCCCCGGGGAGCCAGAGCTGAGGGGCTCCGCACCGCCGGACCTGCCGCCTCCCCGCGGCTGTTTTCCCTTGCGTGCTTTGATCCGCCTATTCTCTCTGCTCCTGCTGACCCTCCTCATCCTGTATGGAATCGTCCTGCTGGTCGCGCGTTCCAACGGCTTCCGGGATCTGCTCGCAGAACGCCTGAGCACTGCGCTTGGCGACACGGTGACCCTGACGGAAACCCGCCTGAACCCCGACCTCACCTTCGAACTCCGCGGCATTGATCTGCCCCACGAACTTCCCACTGCGGGCTGCCGCATCGGCCGCGCCCGGTTCCGCGTCGACTGGCCGGCGTCGCTTGCCGCCAAATCGCTGGTGTATGGACGCTTCGAGGCGGCAGATATCGAACTGGATATTGTGGAAAGCGCCGATGGAAGCCGTCAGCCCGAAGCTCTGCTGGGGCTGATCGGTTTGCAGCGATGGCGCGGCGGGGAGGAAAGCACCGAGGCCGGCCGTGAGCGCATGGAGAAGCTGCTTCGTGCGGTGGAGAAGGTCGAAACCCCCGCCAAAACGACTCCGGGACGCCTGGTGGTGGATGGGAACCGGATGCAGATGCGTTTTCTGGGGTTGAACATCCGGCTCTTTGATGCGGCGGGAGTGAAGCAGCTCGAATTCGCGGATGTGGTGGTGGGCTTTGATCCGGGGCTGGACCCCGATCCCGTGCTGCCGCCCAAACCGCGCTACCGGGTACACGGACTCAGCCGCGTGCCCCAAGGGCCGGATTTCCGCTCGACGCCCATTGCTCTGGACCTGTTGTACAATGAAGGACAATGGGTTTTGCTGGAGTTCGAGGCGGAAAGCCGTCTGCTGTTCTGGATGAACCGCGTATTGGCCGGCGAGATGGCGGGACCGCTCGCTGAAAATGTCACCCCCTGATTCGCCGCATTCCCCTTGCCCCCGGGGATGGGATTCCGTATAAAAGGAGCGCATGAAAAAACCTTCGAAACTTTTGACTGGATGTCTCGTCTCGCTGCTTGGCGTGGGACTGCTGCTGCTGGCGGCCAATTTTTTCTTCCTGGATTTTGTGGTGGATGTCGTCTGGCACAACTCGCTGGGCTATGTGCATCTGCTGTTGCTCAAGATCGGCTACCGCTATCTGGTGCTGGGTGCCACGACGCTGATATTCTTCCTGATTGTCTTCCTGAATTTCTGGGGTGCCTCGCGTTATCTGGGCGTAAATTTGCGAAACCAGGGAGGCAAGCCCGGCGGGCGCTCCATGCGGATCATCCGCGCCTTCCGCACGGGCTCGTTGAAGGTGTACACCCCAATCTCCCTCGTGTTGGCCGTCCTGCTGGCCATGCCTCTGTACCGGGAATGGGAAAGCGTGCTGCTCTGGTTTTTCTCCAGGGCCACAGGCACGCGCGACGCCCTCTTCCATCTGGATGTTTCGTTCTATCTCTTCGCCTTTCCCCTGCTGCAGGTGATTCTGGGACGCCTGCTGCTCACGCTCCTCCTCCTGCTCGTCGCCCTCGCCATCCTCTACGCGGCGGAAATGAAGGCCCTGTCCCTCGAAGGCCAGCCGCTCTACCGGGGAGCGAAAGTTCACCTCTCCCTCATCGTGTTCCTGATCTTTCTGGTCATGACCGGCGGCTACGCGATGGAGGCCCTCCGCCTGCAATACAGCTCGGCAAACACCCCGCGCTTTTTCGGCCCCGGGCATTTGCAGGTCATCTGGGTGCTCCCGGCGATTGCGGTGTCGGCCTTCGCCCTGCTCATGATGGCAGGGTCGACCATCGCCTTTATCCACAGCCGCCGCGGTCTGAAGACCTTTGTCGTTTTCGGTTTCCTGCTCTTCATGTCGCACCTGGCCCGCAACTGGAAGCTTCTGACGGATTCCGTCACCAACTTCCGGGTTCTCCCGAATGAACTCCTCCGCCAGGAGCCACACATCCGCAGTTCCATCCAGGCCACATTGGAGGCCTACAACCTGAACAAAGTCGAACGGCGCGATTACGCCTTGCTTCGCCAGACGCCCCCCGGGGCTAAACCGAACGAGCTGCGCAACGACCTGGACAATATCCCGCTCTGGGACAGCGAACTGTTGGCCGACGTGTTCCGGGAAACCCAGAACCTCCGTCCGTATTACCTCATCAGCGATGTGGACGTTTCCCGCTACCGCGTCACCAACGAGCTGCACCAGGTTTATCTCGCCGCCCGCGAAATTTACCCTCAGGGACTGGATGCGGACGTGAACACCTCGTTTGTGAACCGGCGACTGATTTATACGCACGGCTACGGGGCGGTGATGATCCCGGCGGCCCAGCGCGGCGAGGAACCCATGCGCTGGTACATGCGGGACATGCCGATCGTCTCGGACGTGGGCCTGCAGGTGGCGCAGCCGGGAATCTACTACGGCACACGCGATCCCGGCTATGTGCTGGCCCCCAACAGCAAACGCGAAATGCACCATCCGGGCAACGACACGACGGACCTCCTCCACGACTATCAGGGGACCGGTGGCGTTCTCGTGGGCACATCCTTCTGGCGGAAACTGGTCTTTGCGGTTTACTTCAAGGACCGCAACATCTTCTGGACTTCCTACACGACTCCCGCCTCCCGCATCCATTTCCGCCGAAACATCCAGGACCGGATCGGACGCCTCACACCCTTCCTGGAACTCGACAAGGATCCCTACCTGGTCGTCACCCCCGAGCGCTTCTACTGGATACAGGATGCCTACACCCGCAGCCGCTGGTATCCCAACGCCGCCAGCTACGACGGGGTCAACAACTACATCCGAAACTCCGTCAAAATCGTTGTCGACGCCTACGACGGCAGTGTGGCCTACTATCTCGCCGAGTCCGATGACCCGATCGCGCGCGCCTACCAGCGGATGTACCCCGGACTGATCCGCCCCCTGGACGAGATGCCCAAGGACCTGCTCGGACAAATCCGCTACCCGCGCGACCTCTTCGACATCCAGATGGGCATCTATTCCCGCTACCACCAGACCGATCCCGAGACCTTCTTCCAGGGCGAGGACCAGATGCAGTTCGCCGAAATCGTGCACCGCGACACCCTCATCCGCATGCAGCCCAACTATCTCACGCTTGATCTCATCCAGTCCGGCACCCCGGAGTTCCTGCTGCTCACTCCGATGCTGTCCAGCAAGATGAGCCGCCTTCGCGCCCTTGCGGTGGTGGGCTGCGACGGCGAAAACTACGGACGCATTATCCTCTACACCTTCCCCAAGGGGAGTCAGGTTTTCGGCCCCCCGCAGATCAACGCCCTCATCGACCAGAACACCGAAATCGCGCAGAGCATCACCCTCTGGAACCAGCAGGGATCGGAAGTGAAACGCGGTAAGATGATCGTCCTCCCGCTCGACCGCTTCATTCTCTACATCCAGCCCCTGTACATGGAAGCCACAGGCAGTCCCCGCATTCCGCAGCTCAAGCGGATTATCCTCTGCGCGGAGGAAACGGTGGTCATGGACACCAGCCTCGAAGCCGCTTTTGAAAAACTGAAAGCCACCCTCGCCGCCCAGCGTCTCACCACGCTCGAAGCGAATGAATGATAGTCATACCCCCGTGGGACGAAAACCACGAGAACTTGAGCCCCCGATGGATTGTTCCTGGCGGAGTATGCTCTGCCTGGTTCTGACGGGAACAGTCCTTTATCCAGTTGTGGGTACTCCCCTCGGTACCCTTCTGCTGGCGGCAGATGAAAAAATTCGGATGTTCTGATCCTTTTGCTAAACTGGCGACCTTATTTGTATTCTTTCATCTTGGTAGGTGTTCCGGGTTTTTTCGTCAGCTGTCTTTTGTGCTGTTATTTCAACAGATGCAATATTGAATTTATATCGGGCGGCGGCTTTAGCCGCTGGCCGCAACCTTTCTGAACACGGCACGCCCCCCCCCACACACAGCGACGGCGGCGTCAGCCGCTGTCCGGACACTCCCCTCCGGAAATTTAAACGACAATTAAATTGTCGTATACTTCGTAAATAATTAATAATAATACATATAAAAATGTATTTTTTGCGAAAGCTTTCGATTGACTCTTCCGTCCGCGCGGAGTAATGTCACAGCAGTTTCAACCCTCAACGGAGTATTCCATGTCAGAAGTTGTTTTACAGAATGTCTTTAAAATTTATCCGGGCGATGTGACGGCGGTCCGGGATTTTAACCTGGAGATCAAGGACAAGGAATTTATGGTGTTTGTGGGCCCGTCGGGTTGCGGTAAATCGACCACCCTGCGCATGATTGCGGGGTTGGAGGAGATTTCCAAGGGTACGATTTCGATTGATGGGCGGGTGATCAACGACGTTCCTCCCAAGGACCGCGACATTGCGATGGTGTTCCAGAACTATGCGCTCTACCCGCACATGACGGTCTACAACAACATGGCCTTCGGACTGAAGTTGCGTCGTTTTCCCAAAGCCGAGATCGACCGACGCGTGCGGGACGCGGCAAAAATTTTGCAGATCGAAACCTACCTCGACCGCAAACCCAAAGCCCTCTCCGGCGGTCAGCGCCAACGTGTGGCCGTGGGACGCGCGATTGTCCGCCAGCCCAAGGCCTTCCTTTTTGATGAGCCATTGTCCAACCTCGACGCGAAAATGCGCGTGGAGATGCGCATGGAGATCATCAAGCTGCACCATACCCTGCAATCCACGATGATTTACGTGACGCACGACCAGGTGGAGGCCATGACCATGGGCGACCGCATCGTGGTCATGAAAGACGGCGTGATCCAGCAGGTGGCCCCGCCCATGCACATTTACGAGCACCCGGCCAACCGCTTTGTGGCTGGTTTTATCGGCAGCCCGCCCATGAACTTCTTCGATGGCAGCCTGAAACAAAGCGCCGACGGCCTGTTCTTCACCTGCCCCTCGTTCACCGTGCGGGTGGACGAGTCCCATGCCCGGGCCCTGCTCGCGGCAAAACAGGAGAATGTGGTGTTGGGCATTCGTCCGGAACACATTCAGGACGCGGTGTTTGCCGTCAATCCCATCCCCGAAAACATCATCAAGGCCCGCGTCGAAGTCGTCGAACCGATGGGTGCCGAGGTGTATCTCTACCTCAATACGGGCGGAAAAAACTTCATCGCCCGCGTCGACGGTCACGAACAGGCCCACATGAACCAAGAGGTTTCGCTGGTGCTGGACATGGCCCGCGCCAATTATTTCACTCCCGGCGACGACGGCGTCCGTATCACCTAAGCCTATGACGTTTTTCCAGGTTCTGCCGACCCTCCTCGGTTTCGGGGTGCTGGCCTTTGCCTCACTGGTTTTTCTGACCAGTCATATGCGGTATCGCCGAAAGGTCCTCAACGCCCGTGTGGATCTCGCCAGCACCGGTGTCGCCGTGGAGGACGTCGAAATTCTGGCGGCGGAACTAAAAATCCCCGCCCCCATCACCCGGATCTGCCTCTGCGGAGCACAGTCGTTACTGCCATACCAGACTGAATTCTCAGGTATGTTGCGGCGCAGTGACCGGGTGATTCCCCTGCGCGATGGACGGCTGGTCGCCCTGCTTCAGATGGAGGAAGAGCAGCTCAGCAGCCTCTGTGCGCGCATCTGCCCCCGTCTCCACGACCTCTGTGGATTCCCCGTCACGCCGCATCCCCTCCGCGATTTCAGCGACCTGTTCCTTCCCGCATCCGAACTCCCGGAGATTCCGCCCACCCCGACGATGAATGCCGGACCTCTCCCGGGCCAGGATCATCTGCTTGACCCCCTCACCGGTGTCCTGCACCCCGCCCGCGTTCCCCATGCCTTCCGCAAATTGCTCGCCACTGGACGCATCCGCAACCGTCCTCTCTGCATCCTGCGCATCGATGTCGACGGCATGAACGAGATCAATCAACACCTCGGACGTCCTGCGGGCGACGCGGTGCTTCGCGGGGTGGCCCAACGTCTCATGCGGCACTGCCGTGAATCTGACTTGATCGGTCGTCTCGGCGACGACGAGTTTCTGATCTGTCTCTACGGACTTCCCGACGACATCCTCGGCGCAGCGCAGCGCATGGCGGCCGCTGTCCGCGCGGAAGCCGTCCCGTCGGGCGATGCCTCCGTGAATTGCACCGTCTGCATTGGGCTGGCGGGCGCTCCCGCCCACGGCCAAAGTCCCGGTGCCCTGTTCGAAGCCGCCGGGCTTGCCCTGCAGGCCGCCCGCAGCCGCGGTCGCGGTGTCTGCCTGCCCTGGGACAGAAGCCTTCGTCCGCCACCGCTCACACCGCAACAGCACAAAGAAGAAAACCGCCCGGACACGTTTTGAATTCCCAAAACCTGCGTCCTCGTTATGCTGTCCCCATGTACGACATTGCCCGCGCCCGCAAAATGGTTTTCGCTCTGGTCTGGACCTCTGCCCTGCTTCTCACAGGCGCTGGTGTTTGGCTGGAGCAGCGTTTGACCCGCGAAAGCAACGCCTTGCCCCGGCCAGCCAGTGATTTTCAAGCCCCCCGCGCCGTGGAGGCCTCCCTTCCCCCCAGCGATGTCTGGGCCCGACCCGGCGCGGAGGAACTCTCCGCCGAGGTCAAACACTATCAGCTTGCCGGAACCTTTCTCACCTACGCCTTCCTCACTGGCGATGGGGCCGGAAACCCGCAAAGCTCTCTCGCCCTGGTGGACGATCTGCGCACGGGGCGACAGCTCATGCTCCGCGAAAAGGATTCCCTCGGGGCCTTCGTCGTTCAGCACATCGGGATGGACCAGCTCACCCTGGAGCGGGAAGGGCAGACCTGGGTGCTGTCCCTGCCGGGACTTCTCGCCCGTCGCAGTGCCGGGGTTTCCAGTGCCGAGGCCGCGCCCACGGGACCCAGCCGTTTTGAGGATATGCCCGCGCTCGAAACCACGCCCTTTGGCAAACGCATCGCCGAAAACCAGTGGGTGATTCAGCGCCAGGCGATTCTCGATTACACGGGCGATTTGCTGCGTGATCCCCGCCGCACGGTGGGCCTCTATCAATCGTTCACGCAGACGGCAACGAGCGCGGAGGAGGCCCACGGCTTCCGCGTCCAGATGAAGGGTGAGCAGGAATTCCTGACCGCCATGGGCCTTGGCGATGGCGATGTGATCCGCAAGGTCAATTCGATGGAGATGAAAAATGAGGCCCGCGCCGAATATCTGGTCAGCGAATTCATGAAAGAGCGCATGAGCGCGGTGGTGCTGGACATCGAACGGGACGGGCGCGAGGAAAAGCGGATTTACATCATCCGTTGATCTGGCGGAGGGCTTCGTAGAGGGCGATGGCGGCGGAACTGCCGAGGTTCAGCGAGCGCACGGCCGCATTGCGCATGGGCAGCACCAGGGCCTGGGCTCCGACAGCCTCCAATAGATCTTCGGGCAAGCCCCGGGTTTCGGGGCCGAAGACGAGATAATCCCCGGCGCGGAACGGGGCGTCACTGTAAAGCCGCTGGGCTTTTTTGCTGAAATACCAGACCTGGGCGGACCCGGCGGCGGCGAGACATTCGGCCAGGGAATCGTGCAGGGACAGGTCAACCTGCGGCCAATAGTCGAGGCCCGCGCGTTTGAGCTGTTTGTCGTCGATGGAGAATCCGAGAGGCCGGATGAGATGGAGACGGGTGCCGGTGGCGGCGCAGCTGCGGGCGATGTTTCCGGTGTTGGGCGGGATTTCCGGTTCCATCAGCACGATGTTGAGGGGAGGGTCGGGCCAGTGGAACGTCATTCCGAACCCATGCTCACCGAGAGGTTGGTGATGCCTGCCTCGCCGCAGGCGTTGATGACATCGATGACGCGCTGATGGCGGGTGGCATCTTCCGCTGAAATGGTGACCATGGGCGGGGAGCCGGCGAGTTCGCTGGCGGAGCGGAAGCGTTTGAGCATCTCCACCAGTTCCGGCATGCGGCGTCCGCCCGTCTCCGCGAACAGGTGGTTGTTCAGGTTCACGTCGCCGAGAGCGCTGATTTCAATAATCTGCTCGTCGGGCATGTTGAGGGCGGTGGACTGCGCCACGCTGCCGGGCAGGCGGATGCCGAGGTCGGCTTCGGGTTTGCGCAGGCTGCTGGTGGCGATGAAATAAATCAGCAGCAGAAACACCACGTCAATGAGCGGCCCGATTTGCAGGCCCTCTTCCGCATTCATCATCTCTTCGCGAAAATTGTACATAGAGATTACTCCTTTTCGTGGGCGGCGAAAATGATATCCATGATGCCGGCCTCGGCGGCCATGCGCATCACGCCGCGCACTTCGCCATGTTCGGCTTGTTGATGGGCCCGGAGAAACAACTTCAGGCGGCCCTCTTCGCCCAGACGGGCCACCGCGTATTCATTCCGGGTTTTCATGACTTCCTTCAGGGCCTCCTCGCTGATGATCGCGGGACCCAGATACAAAGTGCCGTCCGCCTCCAGCGAGACGATGATGCGGTCCGTGCGTTCTTTGGGCGCTTTGGCGGAGGCCGCAACCGGGATTGGCATTTTTTTGTATTCTTGCGACATCTGGTGCGAAGATACCATGAAAAAAACCAGCAGGAGGAAGACCATGTCGATCATGGGGGCCATGTCGACTTCCTCGTCCTTGGGGTTGGAGGGGATGGATACAGCCATGGGATTAGGCCTCCGCTCCGGCCTCTTCGTCGTCAATCTTATCACTGGGAACGTACATCACGGCACCGGTTTCGAGGGCGTTGACGAGGCGTCCGATTTCCGCATTGATCACGGAAATCGTCTCCATGAAGTTGTTCTTGAAATAGAAATAGAAGAGCATGGCGGGAATGGCGATGATGAGGCCGGCCGCCGTGGTGATGAGGGCTTCCGAAATGTTGGCGGCCATGGCGCCGGGATCGGCGCCGCCGTCCACGGAGAGTCCCTGGAAGGCTTTGATCATGCCGGACACCGTTCCGAGAAGACCCAGCATGGGGGACACGGAGGCGATATTGGTGAGGTAGTTGACAGGTTTGATGAGGTTGGAGACCTGAGCCTGTCCGGTTTCATCGATACCCTTCTGAATGTTCGCGGTCACAATATCATCGGTGGTGATACGCGCGAGTCCACCTTCCAGAATATTGGTGAAGAGGCAGGGATTGGCGGCGCAGGCCTGGAGGGCACCGTCGATGTCGCGGTTGGCGAGCTGTTGCAGAAGGCTGGGCAGGAGTTCGTTGCGGGTCAGTTTTTTGCGCTGCAGCATCATGAAATTATTTACAATAAGGCCTACAGCGGCAAAGGAGGCGATCGCGAGGGGGACCATCCAGACGCCGCCCAAGACGATGACTTGCCACAGGGTCATTTTGGGCAGTGCCTTTGTGGGGGTGGGGGCCTCTGTGACGGAGGCTGCACTTGTGGGTGAGGCCTCCTGCGCGAAACCTCCCGGCAGGGTGAAGATGAAAAACAGCATGGCCAGGCACAACAGAACGTAGGTACCCTGGGAAACGCGGGTGGTGACTTTGAAGAATTTCATAGGCGGGGCTCCGGGAGGGGATGGGTTGGTGTTGAAATCAGGGGGCGGGATTTAGTTCTTTGAGGGCGGCGGCGGCTTCTTCCTCCAGCTTGCGCTGGCGTTCACGGTAATCGATTTTGGCTTCGCCGGCATCGCCTTTGCGTTTCCGGGTCTGGGCGAGTTCCTCCAGATTGATGGACAACTCGGCGGCCTGTTTTTCCACCTGCTCGCGCAAGGTGTCGGCTTTGCCCGCCCAGGGGCCGACGGGGGCCACAATGGCAATTTCCCGGCAGATCTGATGGGCTACGACCAGATTGGTCACGCTGTGATGGTGCTCGGCGGTCAGGTAGAGCGCTTCGCCCACCCATTCGGTGTCCAGCGGTGTTTCCGTAATGATTTTTGCCAGAGGGGGGTGGGCATCGTTCCAGTTGTTGGTGGCGAGAGCCATCTTGGCCTGGCCATACCACACCAGGGAGGCCAGCGGATCGCCGACTTCCGGTTCGCGAAAGAGTTCTTTGTGTTTCTCCATCTCGGCCATGTTTCCGCTGTGCAGCAGACTCAGGGCTTGCAGAAGATCACTCAGACGCCGCACCGGACCGCTGATCGCGTATTTGTTGACTTCCGCCGCCGCCACCTTGACCCCGGCGTGATTGCCGGTGAGGTAGAGCGAGCGCATAAACAGGGACACCATTTCGTTGCTGTTGGCGTCCTGATCGACAAAGGCAAAGTAGGGGTTCACCTTGCCCTTCAGGGCGTTGATCACGTCGTCGTGACGACCAAGATAATAGAGCTGGGCCACGGCATCGGGTTTGATGGCGGAGAGATCGAAATGGATGCGCTGAACATCGGCCAGGTTGACGGTGAGGAGGCCTTCGCGGTCGGTGCGGGTGGCCTGTACGGTGGTCGTTCCCGGATTGCGCGGACGGATCAGCACATTCCAGACTTCACGGTTTTTCATGAGGAACTGTGCGGACAACGGGGCTTGCGCGCGCAGGGGCAGCGCCGCCGGAAGCAGCGCGAGTGACAGGAGGAGGGTCGGGAGGGTTTTCATTGGGGGAGCCGGGTGATCATGGCGCGGGCGTCCTGAGCAATCGGACGACTGGCCAGGGAGGGTTGTTCCAACATTTCAGTCAGGGTTTTGCGGGCTTCAACGTGACGCCCGAGTTTGTCCAGCATCTGCGCACTGCGGAAATACGCCACGGAGGCCTGTTCCGGGTAGCCCAAATACAAAACGTACACGCGCTGATAAAAACCGAAGGCCTTGTCGGCGTTCCCGGCTTCGTTGTGGGTGTCGCCCAGTTTCAGCAGGGCCCGGGGCCAGAGTTCGCCGCGCCAGTCCTTGACGGACAGGATCAGCGTGTAGACCTCCTCCGCCTTGTCGTATTCCTTGCGCATGCGGTGAATGTCGCCCATGCGCATCCAGGCTTCCGCCGCTTCGTTGGTGGTGGGAAAGCGGTCGGTGATCGATTTCAGCAAATCCATGGCCTCGACGAGTTTCTCCTCGCGGACGCGGACTTCGGAGAGGCCGACCAGGGCGTTGAGAATCAGGTCCGAATCTTCAAACTGACCCAAAAAGGTCTCGTACACGGAGCGGCTGTACTCGAGGTTGTGGGTTTCCTGTCCCAGTTGCCCCAGCAGTTCCAGGCTGATGGGAGAGGCGATGGCAATGTTGTCGGGATGCATCAGCCGTTCGCGGAGGGTTGTGCGCAGTTCTTCGTTGGTGCTGGTCTGATATTGCAGGCCTTCGAGGCGGAGCAGGAGGGTCTTTTTGTCCTCTTTGTGGGCGCGTTCGACCTCCTGATTGAGGCGGTCGCGCAGTTCGAGGGCGAGGGCGTTTTTGCCGCCGAGGGAACGAATCTCCTCCAGCAGGTCGCGCAGAATAAAGTCGATGCCGTAGGCTTTCCGGTCGTTGCCGTGTTTCACGATGGCATCGTAGAAGAGGTCGAGCGCTTCTTTGTGTTTGCCGAGTTGTTTGAGGGCGTTGCCGGTCCAGTAGGTGGCCTCGGTGTAGTTGGCCTCCTCTTCGCTGTGGCGGGTCTTGTAGTCGTCAAACAGATCGATGATGTCCTGCCAGCGGCGTTCCAGCTCGAAGGTGCGGGCCTGCTGGAAGGTGGCGTAGTCGGCCTGCACCATGTTGCGGGACTTGTCGGCGGCCATGCGGTAGGCCGCGATGGCTTCGTCGAGTTTGCCCCAGCTGGCGTAGATGTCGCCGATCATGGCGAGGGCGGAGGAGCCTTCTTCGGCGTCGGGAAATTCGGCGATATAGGCCTCGAACACACGTTTGGCCGCCTCGAAATCCCCGAGACCGTACTCGGCCTGTCCGAGGCGGTAGTAGCCGTCCTCGCGCAGGGGCCCGCCGCGGCCGCGGTCGACGATGACCTTGAAGGCATCGCGGGCCTGCGGATATTCCTGCAGGAAGAGGTGTCCGAGGGCAAGCCAGTATTCCGCGTTGATCAGGAAGGCGCTGCGGCTGTGGTCGCGGGTGAGTCGGCGGAAACTTTCCATCGATTCGCGGATCTGGTTCATCTGGAACTGGGCGTAGCCCTTGAGAAAAAGAAGATTGTCGATGGAGACGTGTTGGGGATGGACACTGAGAGCCTTGTCTACGAGTTCGATGGTTTCAAACCAGCGGGAAAGGTCGGTCAGCAGGGCGGCGGACTGGAGGGTGATATCGTCCCAATATTCGCCTCCGGGATACGCGGCGATGTATTCCTGGGCGATGTCCCAGGCGCGCAGGGGGTCTCCGCTGTGGAACGCGGCGAGGAAGGCTGAATACAACCCGCGTTCAGCGAGTTCGTGTTTGGGGTAACGCTGGCGAAGGGAAAGATAGACTTGAATGGCCTCTTCCCAGCGCTCCAGTTCGGAATAGACATCGCCCAGACGAACGCGCAGCTCGAGATCGTAGTCGGGATAGGCGGAGAGTTCTTCCTGTTTTAGCGTCATTTCCGCAACGCGGCGTTCCAATTCGCGCACGTTTCGATTGTCCGCCGAGGCGCTGACCTGCGCCCGCTTCAGGTCCTCAATGATTTTGCGTGTCTGTTCCAACTGGCGGAGCACGTTGCTGGTGAGTTCGGCGTAGGGCACCACCAGCCGGTACATCAGCAGCGCGAGGTCGGGCCGATCATCCTGGAGGAAACGGTCGCCCTCCTCCAGCATGGCGAGGTTTAGCCCAATGTCGTAGCGCGCATCCGTGCGGTGGAGATGGGGCATGACACGGTACAAATCGGCAAAACGCTCGAGCCGGATCATGCAAATAGCCATTTGTCCGGCGGCGGCGAAGCGGAGCTGCTGGTCCGGAGCGTTTCGGTACAGCCACTGCAAATGCGGCATGGCCTCTTCCCATTGCTCCAGCTGGAAGCGGGCCTCGCCCATCAACTGGTGCCCGAGCATCAATTCCGCAAAGGGCGTGGTCCGCGAATTCACAATCGGCGGAATGATCTGGAGAATCGGCTGCCATTTTTCCTGCATGAGCAGGCTTTCGCCCAGGAGCAAACGTGCCTTGGAGGCATTGACATCGTTGGGAAACAGTTGAAGGAATTGCGTGAAGGTTTCTTCCGCTTTTCCAAAATCCTGGGTCTCGATGTGGCAGACGCCTTTGACGTACAGGGCGAAGCCGTACTGGATTTTCATGCTGGGGTCGGTTTCGATCAGTGGACGCATGACGGGCAGCACCTGCTCCAGCAAGGCAAGGGCACCCGCAAAATCCCGGGTAGCCACTTTGGTCGGAACGTCATTCAACTGACGCAGAAGACGTTGCATTTCGGGGCCCGAGGGAGCGGTTTGTGCCCGCAGCGGGGCCGTTGGAGTCACCGCCCCCCAGAGCAGCGCGGCCATCAGGCCGTTGCGAATCAAAACACGTAAAGAGGCGGTGTGGATTCCCATCAGAACTCCATGCGGGTGAGAAGGTCGTTGCGGTAGAGGAGATTCACCGCCTCCACATCCATGGCGTGGCCCGCCTTGTGGGAGGAGATGCGTCCGAGAAAATGTCCGCGGTCGATGAGCGCCACCGCCGCGAGCAAATCCAGGATGGCCCGGTGCCAGGAGGCTTCCAGGGATCGACCGTTGTGCATCACCCCGGGTTCGTTGTGGTAGCGCCGCTTGCCTGCGATCAACACGTTTTTGTCGGTGTAGCCCAGGTTCCGGATGTCGGCAAACATCTTGCCCAGGGTCTGGCAATACAGCTTTTTCTGGAAGGTGGTGTTGGTGCGGGCGTGGGCCCCGCGACGGAAGGTCTCGCGGTTGACCGTCAGTTTGATCCGCTGCTTGCCGATGACGTTGGGGAAATCGACCGCAACATCGAGGTCCAGCGCCGGACGCGCCGGGTCCGCAGGCTCGAACACCAGCAGTTTGTTGCCGGGTGCCGACACCACCACGGGCTCTTTCACCGTGACATAATGCAGCGGGAAGCCGGAATCGCATTGTCCCGCCGCCTCCAGAGCCTCCACCAGCGGCATGGCCCCCACATTGAACAGAGGCGGATCGCCGGAATCGATTTTGATGATCAAGTCGTCGATCTCCAGTCCCATGCGCAGCGAGATGATGTGCTCCACCAAACGCACATAGTTGTGGGGAGACCCACTGCGAAGAACGATGTTGCTGACGATCTGACCGGTGGTCCACACGTTGTGAATCCCCACTTGAATCCGCAAGGACTCCGGCAGGTCCACGCGGTCAAACCACCAGCCTTCCCGCTCGGTCGGCAACAGCTCGATCGTGCGGGTCTCTTTGCCGAAAAAAGTTCCAGGACCCTGAACCTTCATCGGACGGGCAATGGTGCGGCGTCGTTGGCGGATGGGTGCGGGTTGGGCAGAACTCTGATCCTCGTCCACCGGCAGGTTTTGCAGGAGGCTCCAGGATTGTTCGGCTTCGGATGAATCACCGGCGAGAAGCCGGCCGGGAAAGGGTGTTGACATGGGAAATCGGGGGTGGGGGGCTCAACAGGGTTTGACCTAAAGTCTAAACATCAGAAACACCGTTGACAACCCCGGAGTGCATAAAGGGGTAAACTACCCGCTATGGGCTCCCTTGTTAAGACGTTTTTATTTTGCAGAAAAATGTTTTCACCTGCCCTCCCTTGGTCTAGGTTTTTGCAGCTACCGTTCCAGCAACCCCCTCCCTCCCATGAACATCGATTCCGCCGTCATCACCGCCGCTGGCAAAGGCCAACGGGGCATCCCCCTGCAAACCCTCGTGGACCGCGACGGCCAAACCCGCTCCGCCCTCGCCATTCTCCTTCGCGAAATCCGCGACACCGGCATCCGCCGCATCGCCCTGGTCCTCCGCCCCGGCGACGAGGCCGCCTACGCCGAAGCCGCCGGCGACTGCGCCGAACTGCTCACCTTCATCCCCCAGCCCGAACCCCGTGGCTACGGCCACGCCCTCTACTGCGCCCGTGCCTTCACCGCAGGCCAGCCCTTCCTTCACCTCGTCAGCGACCACCTCTGCGTCAGCGCCAGCGACATTCCCTGCGCCCGCCAACTGGTCGAAATCGCCCGCGCGGAAGCCTGCGCCGTCTCCGCCGTGCAACCCACCCGCGAAACCAACCTGCATCTCTACGGAACCGTCGGCGGCAGCAAAGTCCCCGGTCGCGACGGCCTGTTCCGCATTGAATGCGTGCGCGAGAAGCCCAGCCCCACCCACGCCGAGCAGGAACTGGTGGTCCCCGGCCTCCGCGCTGGCCATTATCTTTGCTTCTTCGGCATGCACGTTCTCAGTCCCGGCGTGATGGAGGCCCTCGGCGAACTGCTCGAAACCAGCGGCCCCGACGAACGCATCGCCCTCTCCGCCGCCCTGCACCTCGCCGCCTCCCGCGAAAAATACCTCGCCCTCGAAATCAACGGCGTCCGCCACAACCTCGGCATCCCCTACGGACTCTTCTACGCCCAGCTCGCCCTCGCCCTCCGCGGCGTCGACGGCGAAGAAGTCCTCTCCGAAATGGTTGGTCTCCTCGCCGCACGCGTCACCCCGCGCGCCTGATCCGCATCGGACCCCCGCATGAAACGTCCCCCCATTCTCGATCTCATCCTCTCCGGCGACCCCGACTGCCGCAACACCGACATTGCCGCCTGGGCCGCCGGGGCCTCCCTCGACACCCTCGCCGCCGCCTGCGCCGAACTCGATGCCTTCCGCCGCGCCGACGCCAACCTGTACCAGCGCGTCCGCGCCCTCTTCCTCCTCCACGCCCTCCACCGCTACCACCTGCCCGCCCTTCCCGAACTCCCCGCCGAAGGCCGCATCCCCTGGGCCGCCATCGACCACCTCCACCAGCGCCGCTTCGCCGAAGCCATCGATGTCTGCCTCGACGCCGCCGCCTCCCAGGGCCTCTCCGATCCCCTCTGCAGCGCCCTCGCCACCGTCTACCAGCGCCTCGCCTTCCAAAGCCTCGCCGACCAGGTCCGCCGCTCCGTCCGCTCCGTCCGCGGCAATCAGTGGATGTTCCGCCTCGGCCACCCCCTCGACCAGACCCTCCGCATCCGCCCCGAACTCCTCCGCCCCGAAGCCCCCGGCCTATACCCCCTCCTGCGCGAACAAACCCCCGTTCGCATGGACCTCACCCACAGCGGCTGGAGCGACATCTTTTTCCTCGGCATGGACTACCCCGAAGGCGCCAAGGTCATCAACGTCTCCATCGACCTCGCCCTGCGCGGCCGCGATGCCCAGCCCCGTCCTCCCGTCGAAGTCTATCTCCGCGTCATCGACGAACCCGTTCTCCGCCTCTGCTCCGTCGACCTCGGCGTCAAGACCGACCTCACCCAGCTCGCCGATGTGTACGACTTCGCCAAGGACTACCTCGGACTGCTCAAGGCCGCCGTCATCGCCGCTGGCATCGTCCCGCCCGGCATGGAGGGCTCCGGCCAGAAACTCTCCGACCTGCTCGCCCAAATGCTCGGTCCCGGCCTCGGACTCGAAATCGTCAGCAGCGTCAACGGCATCCCCAAAGGCTCGCGACTGGCCGTGTCCACCAACCTGCTCGCCGGCCTCATCGCCGCCTGCATGAGGGCCACTGGACAAACCGAATCCCTCACCGGCAGCCTCACCCCGTCCGAGCGGCGCGTTGTTGCCTCCCGCGCCATTCTCGGCGAATGGCTCGGCGGCTCCGGAGGAGGCTGGCAGGACAGCGGCGGGGTCTGGCCCGGCATTAAACTCATCGAAGGCTGCGCCGCCGAGACGGGCGACCCCGAATTCGGCATCAGCCGCGGACGCCTACTGCCGCGCCACCGCATCCTCACGGTTCCTCCCGAAGCCCGCCAGGCCCTTCAGGACAGCCTCATTCTCGTCCACGGCGGCATGGCCCAGAACGTCGGCCCCATCCTCGAAATGGTCACCGAAAAATACCTGCTCCGCGCCGGACGCGAATGGGAGGCCCGCCAGCAGGCCATGGCCCTCATCGACGAGGTCATCGACGCCCTCGGGCAAGGCGACATCCGCCGACTCGGTGAACTCACCACCCGCAATTTTTTCGGCCCCCTGCAGGACATCATCCCCTGGGCCTCCAACGCCTACACCGAACGCCTCATCGCGGCCGTCCGTGCCCGCTTCGGCGACAAATTCTGGGGCTTCTGGATGCTCGGCGGCATGTCCGGCGGTGGCATGGGCTTCATGGTCGATCCCGCCATCCGCGGCGAGGCCGCCGACTTCCTCCAGGAGACCATGCTCCGCGAAAAACGCGCCCTCCAGCACGCGCTGCCCTTCGCCATGGATCCCGTCGTCTACGACTTCGCCATCAACGAAAAGGGCACCCACGCCGAACTGCTGCAGGGTCCCGACGCCCTCATGCCCGCGCCCTACTACGCCCAGACCCTCCCGGAGTGGGTCCGCGCCGATCCCCGCAGCCTCCCGTCCGCCCGCCGCGCCGAACTCGCCGTCCTCGCCGACGTCAGCCACCGCAACGATGACTTCGCCGCCCTCGTGCCCAAACTCTTCGACCAGCTCCTCCCCTCCGACCGCAATCGCAGCGTCCAGGACCGATCCCTCTCCACCCTCCTCGACGACATCGGCTGGGACCCCCTCCAGCAGGAGGATGTGCGCCAAAAACTCCAGGCCGGACGCCTCGGACTCGCCCAAAACCGCCTTCCCGCCTCCACCGTCATCGAAAACGTCCGCGAGGACGACGTGGCCGACGCCCGCCGCTTCGGCCCCGCCGAAGAGAAGGCCGGCCTCGAGGCCCTGCGCCGCGGCGAAGTCGCCGTTCTCAGCCTCGCCGCCGGCACCGGAAGCCGCTGGACCCAGGGCGCCGGCGTGGTCAAAGGCCTCCACCCCTTCTGCCGCTTCGCCGGACGCCACCGCAGCTTCATCGAACTGCATCTCGCCAAATCCCGCCGCATCAGCCGCCTCGCCGGCTGCCCCCTGCCGCACATCTTCACCACCAGTTATTTAACCCATGACCCCATTCGGGACACGCTCGCCGACACCCGCAACTTCGGCTACGACGGCCCCGTGATCCTCTCCAAGGGCAACGCCGTCGGCATCCGCATGGTTCCCATGGTCCGCGACCTCGTGTTCGCCTGGGAGGAAATGCCCCAGCAACTGCTCGACGAACAGGCCCAGAAAATGCGGGAAAGCCTGCGCTCCGCCCTCATCGGCTGGGCCCGCAGTGCCGGCGAGGGACACGATTACACCGACAATCTCCCCCTGCAATGCCTCCACCCCGTCGGACACTGGTTCGAAGTGCCCAGCCTGCTCCGCAACGGCGTTCTCGCCGCCCTGCTCGACGAGCGCCCGCAGCTCCGCTGGCTTATGCTGCACAACATCGACACCGTCGGCGCCGATGTGGACCCCAGCCTGCTCGGACACCACATTCTCTCCGGCAAAACCCTCAATTTCGAAGTCATTCCCCGCCGCATTCAGGACAGCGGTGGCGGACTCGGCCGCGTCAACGGACGCGTCCAACTCGTCGAAGGCCTCGCCCTTCCCCGCGAGGAACTCGACGTCGAACTCCGCTACTACAACAGCATGACTACCTGGATCGATCTCGACGGACTGCTGCAGGTCTTCGGACTCACGCGCGGAAGCCTGCGCGACGGGCCCGCCGTTGCCGAGGCCATCCGCCGCGTCGCCGCCAAACTGCCCACCTACATCACGCTCAAAGACGTCAAAAAACGCTGGGGCCACGGACAGGAGGATGTGTTTCCCGTTTCGCAGTACGAAAAACTCTGGAGCGACATGACCGCGCTCCCCGAAGTTCCCTGCGGCTTCCTGCGCGTCGAACGCCTCCGCGGCCAGCAGCTCAAGGAGCCCGCCCAGCTCGACGGCTGGGTCCGCGACCACTCCGCCGCCGCCATCGAAAAACTCTGCGACTTTGATTGAGCCCCCCGTTAAAAGCGGCAGCAAGATGCCGCACTCCACATCCCTTCGCCCACTCACCCGTTTGCACGAAAAAGAACACGAAGTTCTTCTGGCACCAGTTCGCGGGCCGTGGACGGGATTTTGAGTCCGTGGGATTTGATACCCTTGCGGAGATAGTCCTGATCATACTTCCTCTGCGATTCGATCACACAAAAGGAACGTTCCGGGTTTGCAGCAGGTTCACGGCTTTGGAGAACAGGTCAACCAAATCCATTCATTGATCCTCTGGCTTGCTTCAACATCTGCAATGCTTTGCGGTTAAATTCCACAAACGCCTGTGCGCGACGTGAAAGATCCTCCTGCTCTTGGAGGACACATGTTTCACGATCCGCCTCAAAAATACGACGCAGCCGTGAAGCGTGTGGGTGCTTCGCACAAATTCGGTAGGTGGGCCGGGTGAGAGAACTCGTTTTTTCCACCAACGTCTCCTCAACCAGATCCTGCAGGACACGACTGGTGGCATAGGGGTGCGCTTGCGACATTCGAGCCAAAGGGCGCAAGCCCAGTGGCACTTCAACCGAAAAGAGGGATCGAAGCACATCAATCCGCACAGGGGATTTTAGAAGCTGTCCTAGGGAAACCATGGGTAAAATGTACAATTATGTGTACATTATTCAAGAGCAAAATGCTGGATGAGTACGAATCGTGCAACAGGAGAAGTATTTTCGCCTCCGTGGCCAGCAGCTCAAGGAGCCCGCGCCCAGCTCGATGGCTGGGTCCGCGACCCCTCCGCTACTTGTCCTTGCTATTGGGGTTCTGTAGCCATAGGGAATATTCACAACAACCCCTGCCACCGAACACGAGTCGGTGCGGGTGGACGTTGAACGAATGGAGTTAACATGAGTTCGATGATGGGTAAAAATACAGATGCTGCCGCGGCGGCATTGCGCAACGATGCAGTTAGTGCCGCGGCGCTGCTGCGTTCAGATGCAGTTTGTGCGGCGGCGCTGCTCCATAAAGCTGCCGAGGATGCCAAGGTGTTGCTCCGTGCTGAGGCTCAGGCCAATGAAGCCGATGAAGATGCCAAGGCGTTGCTCAGTAAAGCCACAAAGACTGCTCAGGTGTTGCTGGATAAAGGTGCTGTTGATGCAGAGGCATTGCTCCGTTCAGCTGCCGTGATTGCCGAGGGGTTACTCGCCAGAGGGAAACGACTGGAAGGAATCATTCCAATCTGCTCATACTGCAAAAAAATCAGGAACGATCAGAACAGCTGGCAGCAATTGGAAAGATATCTGAGTGAGCACTCTGATGCTTGGTTCAGTCATGGCATCTGTCCAGACTGCATGGAGAAGAACATGCTGAAATGGTTGAGTGACAGCGGCGAATGAAAAGAGTTCGGTCGCGCTGACGGAGGAGGCGGCGCGGGGCCCAGACTTCGCGGGGAAGGGCTTCGTTGCGGAGGAGATTCGCCACGACGCGTTCGGCCAGCCAGGGGGCGTACAGGACGCCTTTGCTGCCGAATCCGTTGAAAATCCATTGCCGGGGATCGTCGGGATGCGGTCCGACGAGTGGGCTGCGGGCGAGGGCGATGGGACGGATACCAGCCTGATGGTCCAGCACCTCGTAGGGCAGGCGCAGCGTTTGGCGCAGGGCGGTTTCGATTTCGGCGCGTCCGGTCTCGCGGGGGAGGGGATCGTCGTGGTCCCAGGTGTAGGTGGCACCGCAGCGGAAACGGTCGCCACCGAGGGGCAGGAGGAATTTTCCGAAGTTGGTGATGTGGTCGCCGGGAAGCCCCGGAATGCGCAGGGTGAGCACATCGCCGTGGGCGTTGCGCCAGCCGGCTTCGCGCCAGAGCGGATGGCGGGCGGCGGCGGAACCGGTGGCGTCGATGTGAAGATCGGGCTGCGGATGCTCTCCCCATTCGCCGCGTTCGATGCGGCGGGCGCGGAGGGCATCGAGCAGTCGCGGCAGGTCCACCCATCCACTGTCCGCAATGCGCAGGGCGAGGGGCGCGGCGTGGAAATACCGGGAATCGCAGGGAAGCACCTCCACGCCTTCCGGACAATCGCGGGGAAGCTCCGAAAGGTCGTTCAGAAGGCGCAGCGTGGGCAGGGGATGGAAGAAGCGGAGGCCCAGGCTCTGTTCGAGGGCGGGGTACACGCGGTGCAGCACGGGAAAGACTTCCGGCGCCGCCCAGGTGAGGGCGAGACGCATTCCGGTGAGGGGGGTGAAGAGTCCGGCGGCGACGCGGCTGGCGGAGGGGCCGCCGTTGTCCCGGACCCGCAGCTCGATGCCGGCGGCGGAGGCGGTTTCGGCCAGCAGCGCGCCCGCAAGCCCGTGGCCGTTGATCTGCAGGACGGGGCTCACAGCTCGTGGACCTCGCCGGTGCCGGTGAACAAAAGTTGGCAGCGGATGCGTTCCGGGGCGAGGCTCAACATGTCGGCCAGCACGCGGCGGTAGAGCTGCATCTGGGGAGCATAGTGGGCGACGGTGTCGGGGTCGCTCCGGCGGTTGGTTTTGTAGTCCTGGATCAGCGCGCGGTCGGGGTAGAGGACAACGCGGTCGAAAATGCCGGTGATCCAGCCGTCGGAAAGGATGGTCTCGAAACGCTGCTCGCGCCAGAGGCCGGTGCTGGCGGGATCGGAGTGGAGCTGGGGGAAGCGCAGGGCGCGGCGCAGGTGGGCGGCGGCGTCGGAGTCGGGGGCTTCGCCGGCGGCGGCCAGCAGGGCCTCGGCGTCGCAGTCGTCGGACCAGGTGATGTTCTGGAGGATGTTGTGGACGCGCTGGCCGAGGTCGCGGCCGTCCTGGGGGTTCAGGGCGAAGAGTCGGTCGATGCGCTCGGGATGGGCGTCCGCGCGGGAGGGCTCCAGCCGGGGAATCACCGGGCTGCCGGGCCGCAGCGGGAAGGGGCAGGGCGGCGTGGCGGCTGCGGCGGGGGACGGAGCGCAGAGCCAGTGGGGATCGCCCCAGGTCGCGTCGGGTCCTCCGATGCGGTCGGCGATCCAGTTGTGCCAAAGGTTGAGCGAGGGCTCTTTGGAGGCGGGGGCGGGCGGGAGCAGGACGTGCAGGGCCTGTTTGGCGCGGGTGAGAGCGACGTAGAGCGTGCAGAGACTTTCGTAGGCCGAAATGGCTTCTTCGCGCTCGCGGATCTCGCGCAGTTCCGGAATCCATTCGCAGACCTCCTTGGGCGGAAGCAGGGTGACCCAGGCCGGATCTTCGCCGGGCTGCGACGAAACCATCTGGTTGGCCTCGACGCGGACGAAGCCAGTGCCTTTGTTCACGGGCAGGATCACCACATCAAATCCGAGGCCTTTGCTCTGGTGGATGGTCATGATGCGGATCACGCCCCTGGATTCGTGTTCGCGAAGGCGGGCTCCGTCGATGTGTTGGAGGAAACGGTCCACCGAGGCGTCGCCCAGCGCATCGAAGGCCGCCGCCTGGGCGCTGAGTTTCTCGAGACGGTGGCGCGAAAACGCGGCGTCGGGCAGCAAATCCAGGCGATGAATCAGGTCGCGGATCACGGAGGCGAAACCCCGGTGCTGGAGCTGGGTCAGCAGGTCAAAGGCGTTCAGCTCGCCAAGGCCGGCGAGGCGGGTGAACTGACGGCTGAAGTCGTCGGCGGGATGCGCGGCGAGTCGCAGGGCGGCCAGGACGGCTTCGACGGCACTGTCGTCGCGCAGGGGGGTGGAGCCTTCGAGGGCGACGTTTTTGCCGGCGGCGCGCAAGGCGTCGGCAATTTCACGGCCTTCTTCGTTGCCGCGGGTGAGAATGGCCACTTCCGCCTGGGGCGGCGTGGTGTTCAGGATGGCCAGAATCTCTTCCGCGACTTCGCTTTCGTCCGTGAGACGGCGTTGAAGGGTCGCATAGCCTCCAAGCTCTTGTTTGGCGGCAACGTGGGGCGAAAACTCACGGTTCCAGCGCGCGGCGGCGGCGCTGGGAAACCCGTCCGGCACTGGAATGTTGGCGAAGAGGGTGTTGACGAGTTCGAGCACGGCCGGCGCGGAGCGGTAGGACGTGTTGAGCTGCTGTGTTTGAATGTCGGGCCACTGCTCCCGGATTTCGTTGAACAACTCCGCCGCGCCGCCGCGCCAGGCGTAGATGGCCTGTTTGACATCGCCGACGTAGAAAAAACTGCGCTGGTGCGTGGGGTCCTGGAGAATTTCCTCGACGAAGGGGCGGACGACCTCCCACTGGGCGCGGCTGGTGTCCTGGAATTCATCGAGCATCCAGTGCGCGACGTCGCCATCTAGGCGGAAGGCGATGTCGCCGGGGGCCAGTTGGCTGAATCCGGCCATGAGGGAGCAGGCGTCCTCGAAGGTCAGTTGGCCGCGGGGGAGAGAGCGGAGGCGGTAGGCGGCGTCGTACACGCGGAGGAGTCCGTGCAGGGCCGGGGTTTGGGTGCAGCAACGCTCCCAGACGACGCCGGGGGGGTGCTGGAGGAGGCGCAAGACCTGCGCGTGGAAGCTGGGGGAGAGAGGACTGCTTTTTTTGTAGTAGAGCAGCGTGGTTTCGCCGTCGAGGATCTGTGTGCCGAGGGTGCCGGGCCAGGCGAGGGAGGACCAGGCGGTTCCGGCGTCGAAAGCGGCGCAGGCGTCCAGGAGCTTGAGCAGGGCCTCGCGGCAGCGTTTATCGGGGATTTCTGTTTCGGCGGAGGCGTGGATGGCGGCGGCGAGGGCGCGGCGTTCGGCATCGGGGAGCGGACGGGGCGCGTCGTCGATGGGAGGGCCTTGCCAGGCCTCGGGGTCTGGAATTGCCAGCAAGGTGCTGCGGTAGGCGCCGATGAAGTGGTGTAGTTTGCGGTCGAAGGACTTTTCCGCCTGGCCGAAGGTTGCCAGCTCGAAGAGGTCGAGGAAGAGGCGGGTGGAGGCCTCCGGCAGGCGGCCCGGAAGGAAGAGCGTGTCCATGGTTTGCTCGCGCAGGCGGATGGCCTCGGGAGAGTCGCCGTCGAGCAGTCCGAAGTGCGGGGGAAGGCCGATTTCGATGGAGGCGGCGGAGAGCATCTGCGCGATGCGGGAGTCGAGGGTGCCGATGCGCAGGCGGTGCAGGTTGCCGAGCAGTGCGCGGAGGTCCTGGAGGAAGGCGGAGCTGGAGCGGGTCAGGCCCAGGATCCGGGAGGTCCGGGCGGCGGCGGCCTCCGAGGCGGCGGCGAGGCGGAGGTATTTGACGATTTCGTCGAAGATTTCGCCGGCGGCCTTGCGGGAAAAGGTGTAGGCGCCGATGCTGTCCGCCGCCGCCTCCAGGGCCAGGAGTTGGAGAAAACGATGGGCCAGGGCATGGGTTTTGCCACTGCCTGCGCTGGCGGATATTCCCAGAAACGTTTCGAACCCGCTCAAGCCTCGGACTCTCCGCCCGTGAGGCCGATCAGGAGGTCGCGGGCCTCCGCCTCCCGCTCCGCCGGAACGCTCAGGAACACATACTCCCCGATTCCGCCCTCGCCGAAGATCGCTTCGTCGCTGTGGATCATAAATGGCAGGTCGGCGGAATCCAGGACATGGGCGACCGTTTCGGCCTCAAGTTTGTTGTTGAAATTGGCAATGCGGATGAAGTCCATGGGAATCTCCTGGCTGGGGGTGAACACAACACCCGTATCCTACGCCGTACCCCACCCGGAAGACAAGGATACATGCGGACTGAATTGCGCTGGACGGTAAATTCAATATTGCAGCTGATGCAATAGCGTGGTTCACCCGGAAGACAAGGATACATGCGGACTGAATTGCGCTGGACGGTAAATTCAATATTGCAGCTGATGCAATAATGCGGTTTTGGCGAAGCCGGGTGTGTCTGGAATTTACAAGGGATGGTTTCCTGTGTATGACGCCGATGCGTTGACGCTTTACCCCTGGTGATTTCCCTATGCCCGAACTTGTTCAGATGGATATTTCCGGCCGCGATCGGCCGGGCATCACTGTCGCCCTCACGGATGTGCTGGCGCGGCATGGCGTTACCGTGCTGGATATTGGTCAATCGGTGATCCACAACACGCTGGCGCTGGGGTTGCTGATCGAAGTGCCCGATGAGAACGGTTCCCCCGTGTATAAGGAGCTGCTCTTTGCCGCGCATGGTCTTGGCTTGGAGCTGCGCTTTACGCCGATCGATCCGGACGAATACGAACAATGGGTGCGTGCGCAGGGGCAACCCCGGCATATTTTGACGTTGTTGGGGCGGACTCTTTCTGCCGGAACCATCGCCCGCGTGTCGGCGGTCGTGGCGCGCTTCGGCCTGAACATCGAGCAGATCAGCCGCCTGTCCGGGCGCATTTCCCGTCGCTCGGGCGACAAACCACAACACGCGAGCATCGAAATGTGGCTGAAAGGTCCTGTGGCGGATTTGACGGCCTTGCACGGGGAACTCCTGGCTCTGGGCGGGGAGCTGGACTTGGATATCGCCGTTCAGGAGGACGATATTTTCCGTCGCAATCGGCGTCTGGTGTGTTTTGACATGGACTCCACGCTGATTCAGGCCGAGGTGATTGATGTGCTGGCGGAAGCCGCCGGAGTGGGGGGGCAGGTTTCGGCGATCACCGAGGCGGCGATGCGGGGCGAACTCGATTTCACCGAAAGTTTTCGTCAGCGGCTCGGACTGCTGGCGGGTCTGGATGCGTCGATCCTTCCAAAACTGGCGCAGAGTCTCCCCATCACGCCGGGGGCGGAACGGCTCATCCGTACGCTTAAGCAGTTGGGTTACCGGGTGGCGATTCTTTCGGGTGGTTTTGACTATTTTGCCAGGGACTTGCAGGAACGCTTGGGGATCGACGAGGTCCATGCCAACACGTTGGAAATCGTGGATGGGCGCCTGACGGGCCGCATCTGCGGACGGGTTGTGGACGGAGCCTGCAAAGCCGAACTTCTGCGTCAAATTGCTCAACGGGAAGGGATTCGCTTGGAGCAGTCGATTGCTGTGGGGGATGGTGCCAACGACTTGCCCATGCTTGCCATTGCGGGCCTCGGCATCGCCTACCGGGCAAAACCGCTGGTCAAGCAGCGCGCCCGTCACGCATTGGGCACGGTGGGGTTGGACGGGATTCTCTATCTACTGGGCATGCGCGACCGCGACATTCAGGCGCTTTGACTTCAGATTCACCCATCGCGGGGCGCCAGAGCCAGAACCGCAGCGGCTGTCGTATAAATTTGGCCGCCGGCAACGGCCCAGCGGTCTTTCGGGTTGTACCAGGCACCGGTGGAGTGTTGAGCGCGGATGATCTCCCGCAGCGGGGCTTCGCTTGCCAGAGAACGCATCCGGAACATGTCCCGGTAGGCATCGTTGACTGGAGGAACCGATTCGGCGGTTTTTTCCTCTGCCTGGTCTGTTAGACGCGCCATCCAAAAAAGAGCCGCCCCAGGACCGAGGGCCTCAGTTCCGGGATGATAACTGGGCCCCGTCTTTGGTTGAAAGCAGCGTGCAAGCCAGTCCTCGCCACGCTCCCGCGACAGTTGAAATCCAGGAAGCTGTAGCCCTTCGCTTTGTTGCAGAATACGAAGCACCCACCAGGTGATCGCGCTATTCGAGCGCGTTTCGGCATGGTGGCCGTAGCCCATCGGCGCGTTGGCCGCGTAGCCCCATCCACCATCCGGCTGTTGCTGACGCAGTAAACTGGCCACCGCCTGACGCAGAAGGGAGCGACGTTCTGCATCCGGGGAGCGTGACTCCAGCTCCAGCAGGGCATGCAGGCTGAACAAATGGTTGTAGAGACTGGGACCTTCTTCGCGAAGGGGGGCCTTGGGGTCAAACCGTTCCACCAGCCATCGTCCCGCCGCATCGACGGCCGGGGGAGGTGCCCCATCGGGGGAATACAACAAGGCAAGCGTTGCCAGTGCGCCCACTCCGGTGGAAAAACGTTCATGTCCACCCCAGTCGGAGGCGGACCAACCTCCATCGGTCTGTTGACGCGCCAAAAGCCATTCGGTTCCGGCCCGTGCCGCGTCACCCCGTGGATCGGACGTGTGGCGATGGAGGCTGTAAACACCGGCGACGAAGAGGAGAAGCGGGGCCAATCCTGAAATAAAAACACGGCGTTTGGCGGCTTGGCGTCGACAGGACTCGACCTGTTTCAGCACGCGCTGGTCGAAATCGCCTGAAATTTCCGGGGGCGTCCGCAGGGAATGACGGGAAAGAAAGGACAAATCCGGGT
>CAZCFM010000014.1:30543-39126 GCA_964497855.1 uncultured Verrucomicrobiota bacterium
GAAATTTCCGGGGGCGTCCGCAGGGAATGACGGGAAAGAAAGGACAAATCCGGGTCATCGCTCATGAGGGGGCTCCATCGGATTCAAGAAGGTTGCGCACGTCACGGAGAGCACTGTGGAGCCTGCTTTTAACGGTTCCAACCGGGATTCCGAGAAGGGCTGCGATTTCGGCGTGCGGAAGTTGGTCAAACACCGAGTAGACCACAACCCTCCGGTGGGTTTCGGGAAGCTTGGCGAGGGCCCAGTCCACATCCTGTTTTCCAGGATGGGGGTCGGTGGACTGGGAACGGGGTTCCTCTGCAAATGCGGCATGACGGCGGTCCCGCCGTTGCCGTTTTCGCCAGTGGTCAATCCAAACATGCTGGGCAATGTGATAGAGATATGTGCGGAAGAGCGCCGACACCCGGTAGCGGCGGCGGGCTTTAAAAAGACGGACAAAGGTTTCCTGCGCGAGGTCTTCACATTCATGGTAAACGCCGCGCCGGAAAAAATGGTTCACTAAAGCCCCGCGATATTTTTCCATCAATGTGACGAGTGCGGCGTCGTCGTCCTCCCGGGCAACGCGGAGCATCAACTCTTCGTCCGTCATTTCGGTCATTCGGATGATCGCCCCTTCAGCGGTGCACGCGGTTGAGGATCCACATCAGTTGCGGGAGAAGTTGTTTTTTGCGGCTGACGATGCCGGGCAGGTCGTAGAGGTTTTTCTCGATGGGCGGGTAGTCGATGGCGGCGAGAATTTTGGGATTTCCGGCGGCAAGCAGGTGGCTGGACTGGGTGCCGATGTCGGTGATCATGAGGCAGGCGAAATCGACGGCGTTGGCCTTCACGTAGACGCTGAGGTGGTCGAGCAGGTCCTGTTTGCGCTCCCAGAAACGTTCCATGCCGAGTTCCTCGGCCTGGGAGACGGCGATCGTCCATCCGTTTTCCGTGTAGGTTTTGCGGTCGCTGGCGAGAACCTCCTCGGCGGAACTGATGGAGAGGGTGGAGCCTTCGGCGAAAAACTCGCGCGCGTAGTCGTCGAGGTCGACGGGCACGTAGTGGCGGAGCCAGGCGAGCATGTCGTGGTCGACGGAGGTGGTGGTGGGGGATTTGAGGAAGAGGGTGTCGGAGATGATGCCGGAGGCCATGCAGAGGGCGACGGCGGGGTCGGGCATGATGGCCTGCTGGCGGAACATGCGGGCGATCATGGTGCAGGTGGAGCCGACGACATCGTTGATGAAACGGATCGGTTCGCGGGAGACGAGTCCGCCGCCAATGCGGTGGTGGTCGATGACTTCGAGAATCTGCGCCTCGTCGGCGCCGAGGACGGCCTGGCCGAATTCGTTGTGGTCGACGAGAATGAGGCGGGCAGGCTGGGGGTCGATCATGTCGGACTTGGCGAAGACGCCGAAGAGGCGTCCGTCCTCGTCGAGCACGGGGAAGAGGTCCTGGCTGGCGTCCTGGACGCTGTCGCGGAGGGTGTGAATGAGTTCGTTGTTCTGAAACGTAAGAAAATCGGTGCTGAGGGCCTCGCTGACGGGTTTGGCGGTGCGGGCGAGCAGGGCGGTCATGGCCGTGTCGAGGGGGCTGCAAATGACGGCGACATTCCGGGCGCGGGCGAGGGCGAGGAGTTCGTCGCCCATGGTGAAGCCGCCGGTGACGATGAGGGCGCGGACGCCGAGTTCGATGGCGGCTTTCTGGATGGTGGGGCGGTCGCCGACGAGCACGACGAGGCGTTCGGTGGGGTAATCTTTGATGCGGTCCTGGAAGCCGTCGCGGGACATGGCGCCGATGAACATGACGAGCGGGTCTTTGCGCTGGATGTCGACTTCGTGCTGGAAGGAGGCGCCGAGGACGGAGCGGATGCGGGCGAGGGTGGTGTGGAGGATGCGCTGTTCGCCGAGGTCGTGTTCGTCGGGAATGAGCAGGTGCATGAGGCGGAGGAGGGAGAGCATGCCGGTGACGCGGCGGTCGCTGTCGAGAATGGGAATGGCTTTGAGCCGGTGCTGCTGCATGCGGCGGTAGACTTCCATGAAGGGTTCCTCGGCGCGGCCGGCGAGGACGTTGCGGTGGCAGATGTCGCCGGTGGTGGGGCGGACGTCCATGATGAGGCGGGGATGGGGGAGGCCTGCTTTTTGGAGGACGAATTTGGTGCGGAGGTTGGCGGTGCCGCAGGCGGCGGCGAGGGCGTCCGCGTGTCCGGTGCGGCGGAGGAGGTCCGCGTAGGCGATGGCGGAGCAGATGGCGTCGGTGTCGGGATTGCGGTGGCCGATAACGTAGAGTGGATTCATGGGGAGCGGGAAGGGGGTCAGGTGCTGATGCCGTTGAGAAAGTTGTGAATGTCGCGGATTTGGTCTTTGCTGAGGACCGTGGGGTTGTCGAGCCAGTCGCGCCAGGCCCCGCTGATGCGTTCGGGGTGTTTGACACGGGTGGAGGCGCTTCGCATGGCGTCGCAGAAGCTTTCCCAGAGGGTTTCGGTGGCGGGGAAGAGCTGGTCGTCGGGAATCCATTTGTGGGCGCGGGCGCCGCGGATGGTGCGCTGGGTTTTTTCGTCGATGCCGCTGAGGAAGAGAAGCCCGCCGCGGGCGCGGAAGACTTCGGCGAAATCGAAAATCGCGTTCCAGCAGGAGAAGTCGATGGAGAAGGCGCGGCGGACGCGGAGGACGATGATTTCGGGGTCCTGGAGGGTGGCGATCTCGTTGAGCTGCTCCATCAGTTCGTGGGCGATGCCGTAGCTGAGGTCGCCATGCACGGAGACGGCGACGACGGCGCTGGGCTGATGCGCGGAGCCGGGGGTGTATTCGCGTTCTTCGAAAGCGCCGTCCGGGGCGGGGAGGATTTCCATGAAGTGCAGGACGCGGCTTTTGGCGAGCAGGAGGAGGGCGGCGAGGGCGATGCCGGTGTAGAGGCCGTATTCGATTTTGATGAAGAGCGAAACGCTGAAGGTGATGACGGCCACCCACATGTCGTGGCGGGTGGTGCGGAAGACGCGTTTGATTTTTTTGATGTCGATGAGTTTGACGCCTAGGTAGAGCAGCAGGGCGGCCATGGCGGCGGTGGGGATCATCTCCAGCACCTGCGGAACGGTCATCAGGAACAGGAGGATAGAGGCACCGAAAAAGAGGTTGGCGACGAAGGTTTTCCCGCCCGATTCTTCGAGCATGGCCGAGCGGTTGAAGCTGCCGGAGCCGGGCATGCCGCTGAAGAAGGAGCAGCCGATCATGGAGAGTCCCTGCGCGAGAAACTCCTGGTTGAAATTGATGTGCATGCGGTGTTTCACGGCCAGATTTTGTCCGATGGACACGGCTTCCACGAGGCCGACGATGGCGACGGCGACGGCGGAGACCATCAGCACGGGCAGCAGGGACATGCTGTCGGAGACCCAGGGCAGGGAGAAGGGCGGCAGGCCGGAGGGGACGTGGGCGATGTCGCGCACCAGCCGCGCATCGCAGCCGGGAACCACGCGGGTGTAGAGGATGGCGAGGGCGATGGCGAAGAGGCCGACGGGGAAACGTTTGGCCCAGCGGTTCAGGCCGAACATGCAGAGCAGCGTGATGCCGCCGATGGCCACGGCGTGGGGATTGGCTTCGCCGACGCGGCGCAGGTTTTCCCAGAGTTGAAGCGGGATGTTGGCGCGTTCGATGCGGGGGATGCCGAGCAGTTCGTGGGTTTGGCCGAGGGCGATGCTCAGGCCGATGGCTTCGGTGAAGCCGAGGAATGCGGATTCGGGCACGAAGTTGACGAGATGTCCGGTGCGCAAGAGGCCCATGAGAAGACGGATGACGCCGACGATGAGGGTGAAGAAAAAGACAATCTGGAGGAAGTCCGGGCGGGCGGCGAAAGGGGCCATGGCCACGGCGGTGAGCATGGCGGAGGAGTTGGTGGGGCCGGTGTTCACGTGCGGAGCGCTGCCCCAGAGGGCGGCCAGCATGGCGGCGACGACGGCGGCGTAGAGTCCGTGGACGGGCGGGAGGCCGGCGAGGTTGGCGAAGGCCAGAACCTGGGGCACGGCAAACACCGCCAGCGTGAGACCGGCCTGCAGGTCGCCGCGCAGCCAGGGCATCCGGTATGAGCGGAGGACGCGAAGAAAGGGGGCCGGGTGCAGGCGGTCAGAGTTCGGCAGAATCATGGGACGGCAGAGGGGAGTTGCACGGAGTGTTCATGCCCACCTCTTTGTGGCAAGCGGCGGGGTCTGTCAATCCGTGAATCGCCCCGCGTCGGTGTGGAGACGGCGGAGGAGGTCGCAGACCCTATCCTGATCGGCGTCGCTCATGCCGGATCCTGAGGGGAGGCAGAGGCCTTTTTGGAAGATGGCGTCGGAGACGCCGTCGCCGTAGAAGCGCAGTCCCTGGAGGGCGGGTTGGAGGTGGAGGGGTTTCCAGACGGGGCGGGATTCGATGTTGGCGGCTTCGAGGGCGAGGCGGAGGTCTTCGGGGCCGGCGCCGAAGCGGGAGGCGTCGAGGGTCAGCACGCTCAGCCAGCGTGTGCTGCGGTTCCAGGGGGATTCGGGCATCCAGGTGATGCCGGGCAGGTCGGCGAGGGCGGACTGGTAGCGCTCGAAAATCTGGCGGCGGCGTTCGACGCGTTGCGGGAGGCTGGGCAGTTGGGCGAGTACGACGGCGGCGACGAGATTGCTCATGCGGTAGTTGTAACCGAGTTCGCGGTGCTCGTAGTAGGGCAGGGGCTCGCGGGCCTGTTGGGCGAGTTTGGCGGCGTGGGCGATGAGCGCGGCATCGTCGCTGACCAGGCATCCGCCGCCGGAGCCGGTGATGATTTTGTTGCCGTTGAAGGAGACCACGCTGGCCCAGGGGCGAGAGCTGCCGGTGAAGACGGCCCCGAGGGATTCGGCGGCGTCGAGCAGAACGGGAATGCCTCGGGGATCGCAGAGGCCGCAGATGGCGTCGAGATCGCAGCACTGCCCGTAGAGGTCGGTGGGAATGACGGCGAGGACGGGGCGGTTTTCGGCGGCGGCGTCCTCGAGGGCGTGGTGGAGGTGGAAGGGGTCGAGGGTCCAGCTTTCGGGTTCGGCGTCGATGAGCCGGACTTCGCAGCCGCAGAAAAGGGCGGGGGAGACGCTGGCGATGAAGGTGAGGGAGGAGGCGAGGACGAGTGGAGGGCGGGGATCGGGGTTCAGCGAGGCCGCGCGGAGGGCCAGCAGGTGGCGGATGGCCAGGTGAATTCCGGCGGTGGCGGAGTTCAGCGAGACGCCGTGGCGGAAGCCAAGGAGGGCGGGCACGTCGCGGTCCAGACGTTCCAGTTGGGGGCCGGCGGGTGCAAGGTAATTGGAGGCGAGGGCTTCCTGGAGGAGGCGGAGTTCGTCGCCGGATTGATGGGGGGGGGATAGAAAAAGGCGCATGGCCCCACCTTGTGAAGTGCCCCGGCATCCGTCAAGGCTGTTTCCGTGCGGAGACGCTTGCAAATCGGAGGCTGCCGCGTAAAGATATACCATGTTTCTTTTTCAAGCGCGCGCCCATGGATTTAGCCTGACCCTCGACGGAGAGATCGACGCACACGACGTGCGGGGCTTCGTCTTTGAATTGGAGAACGAACTGGCCGGCGCGGAGGGGCCCTTTGTCTTGCAGATCAATGTGCAGACCCTGCACTACTTCACCGCCGATGCGCAGGCTCTTTTTGAGGAATGTTTGGAAAACGCTAAACTCCAGGGCTTGTATCGGGTTACGGTGCTTGCCAAGAGCACGGCGCACGCCTCCTTGTTTTGCGACATGATGGTGCGAAGTGAACTGATGTCCGACTACCAATTTCTGGATGTGAGTTACGAGGAAGACTGGGAAATGGAAATGGAGACCTGGTTGGGCGAAGCGTTTGCCGGGGAGGAGACGTGAACGGGGAGCAGGATCTACAACAGCTGGGAATACCCCATGCCTACCGTTTTTTGCAGCGCGCCGAACGCATCGGACTGCCCATCGAAAAACGGATCACGCACCGCTTTCCCCTCTCCCAACTCCAACAAGCCTTTGAAACCACATTGCGTCAAGAAGGCGTCAAAATCATGGTTGAAAATATATGAACGCCCCCGTCCATCAGCTCCCCGTCTGGAAAACCCTCGAAGCCCACGCCACCGCCACTTCCTCCCTCCACCTTCGCGACCTCTTTGCCGACGATCCCGAGCGTGCCAGCCGTTTTTCGCTGCGCTTCGGTGACCTCTTTCTCGACTACTCCAAGAACCGCATCACGGACGAAACCCTCGCCCTGCTTCTCGACCTCGCCCGGGCCACCGGCGTGGAGACGGCCCGCGATGCCATGTTCCGCGGGGACAAGATCAACGAGACCGAAGGCCGCGCCGTTCTGCACACCGCCCTGCGCGCTCCCCGCGACGCGCGGATTGTCGTCGACGGCGAAAATGTGGTCCCCGCCGTCCACGCCGTGCTCGACCGCATGGCCGCGCTCGCGCAGCGCATCCGCGCCGGCAAATGGATGGGTCACAGCGGCAAACCGATCCGCAACATCGTCAACATTGGAATTGGCGGTTCGGACCTGGGGCCGGTCATGGTCTGCGAGGCGCTCAAGCCCTTTTCGGAGCGCAGCCTGACCCTGCGCTTCGTCTCGAACGTGGATGGTTCTCATCTGGCGGAATGTGTGCGGGACCTCAATCCGGCGGAAACGTTGTTCATTGTCGCCAGCAAGACCTTCACCACCCAGGAAACCCTGACCAACGCGCACAGTGCCCGCGCCTGGCTCCTCGCCGCACTGAAAGACGAGGCCGCCGTCGCCAAACACTTTGTCGCCCTCTCCACCAACGCGAAAGAAGTCAAAGCCTTCGGCATCGACACCGCCAACATGTTCGAGTTCTGGGACTGGGTCGGCGGACGTTATTCCCTCTGCAGCGCGATTGGTCTCCCCATCATGATCGCGGTGGGTCCCGACGCCTTCCGCGACCTGCTGGCCGGCTACCACGCGATGGACGAACATTTCCGCACTGCGCCGCTGGACCAGAACCTGCCCGTGATCCTCGCCCTGCTCGGTGTCTGGTACAACAACTTTCTCGGTGCCCACAGCCACGCGATCCTGCCCTACGACCAGTACATGCACCGCTTCGCCGCCTATTTCCAGCAGGCGGACATGGAGTCCAATGGCAAGTCCACTGACCGTCAGGGCCGCAGCGTGCCCTACCAGACCGGTCCCATTCTCTGGGGCGAACCCGGCACCAACGGACAGCACGCCTTCTACCAGCTCATCCATCAGGGGACCAAACTCGTGCCCTGCGATTTCATCGGCTTCGCCCGCAGCCACAATCCGATTGGCGACCACCACGTCAAGCTCATGAGCAATTTCTTTGCACAGACCGAAGCCCTGGCCTTTGGCAAAACCGCCGCAGCCCTGCGCGCGGAAGGCGTTCCTGAAGCCCTCGTATCGCACAAAACCTTCTCCGGCAACCGGCCCAGCAACTCGATCCTGTTGCGCGAACTCACGCCACACTCTCTGGGACAGCTCATCGCCGCCTACGAGCACAAAATTTTCACGCAGGGCATCGTTTGGAACGTCTTCAGTTTCGACCAGTGGGGCGTGGAACTTGGGAAAGTCCTGGCCAAAGCCATTTTGCCGGAACTCGAAGGCAGCCCCCGTCCGGAGGCCCACGACAGCTCCACGAACCAGCTCATCGCCACGTTCACGTCTTGGCGCTGACGCTTTTGCGCAGGCGAACCCATTCGATGAGCAGGATGATCGCCACGCCGAGCAGGGCGAGGCCGATGGCCGCCCAGAGTTCGGGGCCGACGGCGGGGAGCACCATCTTGTCGGACAGGATGCGCTCTTTGTCGTGGACGATGATGAAGTTTGTGGTTTCTTTCCAGGGCCAGATTTTGCGCAGCGAACCGACCATAAATCCGATGAGCACGGAGACCGTGGTCCAGTGCCAGCGGGACAGCACCCAGCGCAGGACGCGGGCGAAGGCGAGGAGGCCGACAACCGCGCCGAGGGCGAGGGGCAGCAGGCGGAAAACGATCTGGAACAGTGGGCCGATTTCAAAGGCCTTCAGGTGGCCGAGGGCTTCGTCGATCTGCCCGATGACCCACACATATTGACCGAGAATCAGCAGCAGGAAAGAGCCCGAAATGCCGGGCAGAATCATGGCCATGATCGCGATGACGCCGCAGCCGAAGAGGGTCAGCGGATCCCGTGGCGTGTCATGGGGCGTGAGGGTCACGATGATGTAGCCGGCGGCGGTTCCCAGGACCAGGCCCAGCAGGCGGCGCGCGTTCCAGGGAACAGTTTTGGCGAGCAGGACAATCGAGGCCACGATAAGACCAAAAAAGAAAGCGAAGAGCAGGGCTTGCTGCATTTCGAAGAGATATTTGATGACTTTGACCAGCGAGAGGAAGGCAAAGACGATGCCGCCCAGCAGCAGGGCCAGAAATTGAACGGGCACGCGGGCGAAGGCTTCGCGGAAACGGCGCCCGAGCAGGTCGCGGATTAACTGAAGGTTGAAGGATTGAATGCCGTCGAGCAAATCCTCGTAGACGCCCATGATGAAGGCCATGGTGCCCCCGGAGACGCCGGGCACGACGTCCGCCGCCCCCATGCAGAGTCCGGTGAAAAAAATGTAGAGGCGTTCGGCGAAGGTTTTGGGAGTTTTGTGGGACATGG
>CAZCFM010000015.1:0-38460 GCA_964497855.1 uncultured Verrucomicrobiota bacterium
GGCGGCCAGACCCTTGCGAACGCGGGCGGGAAGGAGCAGTCGATGCAGGAGGGCGGAGAGCGGTGGGCAGCGAAGACGGGGATAGAGGCGGTAGAAGGGTGTGAAAAGCGCGGAACGGCGAAGTCCAAGTTCCTGCACCACATGTTCGGGCACAAAATGGGCCATGAATTGCAGCAGGAGCCCATAGCGCAGGGAACCCAATTCGCGTCGATAGGCGGAAAACAGGGGGTCGGTATGGGCATTGCGGCGAAGCTGGGCGGGCATTTTTTCTGTGCGGGCCACAGAAAAGTCGGCGTAGCTGGGTTCCAATTCGACGATGCCCATGTCGCTGAAAAAACGGCGCTGGTCCTGATAATGCGTTTCGGTTTCGTCGGGCGACAGTTCCCGCCTTTCGAGATAGGCTTCGGCCAGCAGGGCGTATTCGATGAGCATGGCCCCAACGGCTTTGAAGGCTTCATTGGAAATACGGCGGGGACCGCCCTCCTCGTCGCTGCGTTTTTGTTCGACCGGATCGTGAAAGCCCCGGATTTTCCGGGCGAGGGCGGGGGCGTCGTCGGCAGAACTGAGCAGAATGCGTTTGTTCCAGGCAAAGGTGCTGACAAAGCGGTCCCAGGGCGCGGAGGGAAGGGCGTTCGTGTAAAAAAGCCAGTGGTTTTCCTCCACGAGGGCGAATTCGGCGGCGGAGCCCACGTACACCAACAGGATGTGATCCATATCGGACCACATTTTCCGGGTAAACGCGGAACCAAAGGGGCGGGGTTGCATAGGAGAATGCTTTTTGCTTGCCGCAGGCCGCTTGTCCATGCCAATTTGTTTTTTTCACCCGAGGAACTTCCCATGAAACGAACGCTGGCCATCATCGAGAACCACGACATGGTCAACGCCGGTGGGATTTGGCTGGATGAAGCCGTGGTGGTGGACCGCAATCAGATCGCCTCCCGCACGCCCAAGGACTTGCCGGCCTTCGCCAAAGCGCTGGTGGATCAGCTTGCCGGAGGCCCGTCGAGCAAAGGTCCGGCATAACGCTGGGCAATATCAACGGGGTCAAAGAGGCGCTCGGCGCTGGCCCGGGCGCAGTGCCCCATGCGGGCGCGAAGGGCAGCGTCCGTCGCCAGGCGGAGCAGTTTTTCGTCGAACTCCGCGCCGCAGGACGGGTCGAAGAGCAGGCCCTCGCGACCCTCTTGCAGCACTTCGCAAATGCCTTGTAACCTCGCGGCCAGTAGGGGAAGTCCGCTGGCCATGTTGTGCACGAGGGTGCTGGTCACATGGAAATGATCGCCGTCGTCTCCTTTGCGCATGACCAATCCGATGTCGGAGGCGCGCAGCGCGTCGGCAATGTCCATCAAAGTGGGCAACCAGCCCTTCAGCAGCACAACCTCCTGCAAGCCCAGTTCCTGCACCCGGCGACGCAGGGAGGGCATTTCGGGCCCGTCACCGATGAGCAGGAATTTAAGGGTTGGCAGTCGCTGGCGGAGGCGATGCAGGGCCTCGACGACCCGGAGATTGCCCTTGTTCGGGTGGAGGATGCCGTGATGGACGAGCACGATGTCTTCGGGAGCAAACCCAAGGCGTTGGCGTGCGGCAGGACGGTCTCCGGGGCAGAACTGATGGAGATTGACGGGATCGTACACCACGTGGATGCGGGAGGCGTCCAGCCCCTGCCCTGCCAGAAAATCCTTGGCCGCCTGCACCCGGGTGAAAACGGCATCCAGTTTACGCCAGGCGCGAAGGTCCAGGCCTTTGACCCAGGCCCCTAGAGGGCGGAAGAGAGGATGTTTCATCAGGTAAATATCCACGAAAAAATCGTGAATCGTGAAGGCGAGGCATCCCGGGAAGGCGCTGCGAAGCAAAGGAGCACTCAGCGGAAGGGTTTCATCGACAAAAACAGTGTGGAAGCCCTTTCGCTTCAGGTGTCTTCCCAACAGAGGCAAAAGAAGCAACCAGAGGCAGGCCTTGAGATGTTTGTCCCAGGCCGAGGATCGGCGGACCCGAAAAGGGAGTTCATGGATCTGCATCGCGCGTTTCAAACGCTCGGGGATGGGGCGGTCCGAGCGGAAACCGTAGTGATGAACCTCCGCACCGGAGCGTTGAAGGATTTCGGCAATCCCTTCGAGGGAAGGCAGGAAATCCACATGCTCTCCGGCACCATAGCGGAAGAGAAACGCGATTTTTTGAGGGGGAGACGATGGGCAAGAGGCGGCCATGGGAGCGGACAACCTAGCCTAAAACCCCCTCCGGGTAACGAAAAAAACAATTCTTCGCAAAAACCAAACATTTTTTCTTAAAGACACATTAACTTATTATTCGGAACATGGTACATTACAAATATGACCACACTCTTTTCCCATCGTGTCCGCTCAACATCCCGCGAGGGTTCCGCCCTGGTGCTGACCCTCCTAGTGGTATCCCTTCTCGTGGTGTTGGTTCTCGCCTTTTCAGTACATGTGCGAATGGAACTCCGCAGCGTGCGGGAGGTTCAGCAGCTCCGGCAGGCTCAAGCCAATGCCCTGCTCGGGGCCAATCTGGCCATCGCCCGCCTCCAGGAGCTGGCGGGTCCCGACACGCGGGTGACGGCCCCTCCTGCCTTGCCCGAATCGGATCCTGAATATCGTCGTCAGATTGGAATGGTGCTGGAGTCCTCGGCGTTCCGGACCCCAGCAGCAGGCGGAGCGCTGGAATACAATCCCGATTTTGCGAAAACTCTGGGATATCTCCTGTCGATTGACGTAACCCAACCCTTTGACTTGGCAACCTACACTCCATTTGCCTCAAATGGAATCCCCTTGCCGGGACACGCCTTGCTCGTTGGTCCGGGTACGGTGGACAGCCTTGGAAAACGGATAGCGGCTCCTGAACTGGACATTAAAAACGACAAAGGACAACCCGACGGGAGTTATTCCTTTTGGATTCGGGACGAGGGGCTCAAAGCGCAAATCAATCTGGTCGACACGCTACAGACGTCCACCACGACGTCTGACATTCGAGCCCGGAGGGCAACCGCGCAACGCAACGCCACGGAGCGGATACTCACAAAATTCGACCCGAAAAGTCCAACGCACAATCTGATTCTGGGACGTGCACTCACCGCTGAACAGCTTAACGTAACGGGGTATGGAGACAAGGCGTTTTCCCGTGAGTTTTATCATGACGTGACCCTACAAAGCCTGGGGTTGCCTGCAAACACAAGCCTTGGTGGCCTAAAACGGGACCTGACGGCGGTGATGCAGGAGATTTCAAAACTCCCAGGAGCGGTAACTCCCCCTGCGGCAAGCGCCTCCCCCACAAGTCAGTTTGGCAAACTTCTGAAATTCCAGCAGGATCGAATCCTCCGTTGGCGCGGAGAAACCCTTGCACGACCCTCCACGCGTCCCCCTCATTTGGCAGATCGACATTGGAACAGCCTGAATGCGATTAGCCTCCGCGCGGACCAGGCAAATCCTGCCTTCAATGAGAACGTTTTTCCTCCCATGTCGGACCTCAACATCACGTACGATCCCGGAGGAGTGACCTGGTCGCAACTTCTCAGCCATGCAACCCTCCGGAATCGACGCATGGCCAATGGAGCCCTGCAGTCGGCAAAACCATGGAACGGAAACACCGGACCCACGGAGGCCCTGGAGGTCATGCCAGTACTTTCCAGAATCAATTTATCCTTTTACTACACTCTGGATTGGCCCCATGTGGCCTTGCACATGGTGCCGTTTGTCGTCCTGTGGAATCCTTACTCGGAACCCTTGAGCCTCCCGAGTGGTCAACAGTGGCATGTTCGCCTTAACTACGGAACCACCGTATTCCTGAACGATGGAAATCGGTACCCATTTCGACTCAAAGTCCGTAATAGCGCCTGGGATCCCAGTCCCAGCTATGCCCATATCGTGAATCAGGAATTATGGACCCCCCGACTCACCGTCGGATACAATCCCAATAACCCAGGCCCCTTCCTCTTCCGTCTCGCGGACCGCAACGGGGGCAACCGGGTTGTAATCCCCCCAGGCGAGGCGGTGGTTTTCACCATGCACCGGCACAAGGAAATCGCCACGTCACCCAGTGACCCCGGCGACTATAAAACGCACCGTTCTCCTGCCTACACAACCATTGAGTTGCGTCAGGGCCTTTCGAACCTCGGACTTTTCAGTTTCTATGTGAAGGAAAATGTCAACGATCAGGTGGTTCAGTCAGCGATCAGTTCCCCCCATGGTTATATGGATGGCGTTTCCGCATGGGATCACGTCAAGGTCAAACGAACAGACCCAAATGATGGAATCACCACCTGGGGTTACCCTTTCCCTTTCTATCTGGACCGGGATCCGGTGACAAACCTGCCCCGCAACAAGCCCACCGGGGCCAAAAATGAAGTTTTGGATCCCGCCTTGGAGCCGATTGCCGTCAATGTCAACGGTCTCACTCATTGGGATATTTTGGAAATCGGAGTCGTTCTGGGCAAGGGAGGACAGACGGGCTCCAACTTGATGGGGTTGAGCTTTGATCTGTTCGGAGAATCCATTTCCGATGCCAACAAAGACAAGGAGTGGGGAAAGTTCCGATTTGCCAACCAACAACTGCCCCGGTGGATCCATTCGGCCTCTCCAGACGATGGAAAAAACATCACCCCCGTTTATGTGCCACAGAAAATACCCGCCGACGACGAGCCCTTCATCATCGGAGTGACCCCTTCCTTCCCGGCTTGGGGCATGTCCTGGGGACTTCGGTTGCCCGATCCCTCTTTTGAATTCAACACAACCGATCCGAATGCGGCTTCCATGTCCGCCCCTATTCGCTGGCTCCGGGATTTCAATCCAGCCGCACCCTTCCTGATCCGGGACCCAGCCTCTCGCCTCGTCGGTTCACGGTTTGACCGCTTTGGCTACCGCAGCAATCCTCTCTACATCGGCGGGTTTTACATGGGTGACGGAGCGTATGCCGATATCGACCAGTTTTCCTTCAACGACACTGGAAATGTTTTTATCGGATTCAGCGACATCCCTTTCGAGACACAGGGAGATATCCCCAAGGCAATTCTATACGAAATCCCGGAAAGTGTGAATGACCTGACAAGCATGGCCTCCTTGCAGCAAGCCCGCCTCCATCCCACACGTCATGCCGGCACCGGCGGAGATGCCCGCACCCTTGCCGACCACACCACCAACTACGGCTACATGATGCCTGCACACACCATTGGTAACTCCTTCAGCCATTTGCTGGTGGACAGCTCCCGTGCGATCCAGAGTTTTTACCCCTCCTACGAGAACAGCGACCCGGCGCAAATTCCAGAATCCATCCCCTATGCATCCACAAAAAGCCCGAGGGATTTTGGAAGTTATGCACATAATGACGGGCTCCTCGGTTCGTTTTTTCCCGGCTACGACAGTTCCTGGATCTACAACACCGTTCTGTGGGATGACTTCTTGTTCACGTCAGACTACAACACCCGGTTTGTCTGGTACCCGCCCTACCAGGATCCCGCGTACCGTACCGCAGGCAATCCGATGCAGGGCACACACCGCGATTTCACGGACAGTGCGTCCCGAATGCTGGTTCAAGGGGCTTTCAACGTCAATTCCACTTCCGTGGCCGCCTGGGCCCTTCTTCTGGAATCCATGCTGGGGGTGGACAGCTCCGCGCCACAGGACGTGTCCTCCTTCCGCCGTTTTCTGACCCAGAACCCCACATTTTTCGACAGTGAAACCGACGATTACGCGTCCGTGTCCGCGCATGTCGGAAATCGGGTCCTGAGTCGTGAGCAGATTTGGAATCCGTCCTCAAACACGGGCCTGGCGGTGGAAATCGTGCGCCAAATCAAGCGCAGGGGCCCCTTCATTTCCCTCGCCGATTTCGTGAACCGCTCCCTGGTACCCGCAAGCAATCCGGACGCGCACGCCGGGGTTCTGCAGTCCGCGATTGACACCATGGGACTCAATAACGCCCTCGGCACCACAGGTACGGACATGTGGCTCAACCCGGCCACGGACTATCCCGGCACCGCATCCCGCGGAGGTCCAATGTACTTTGGACTCTCCACCGCAAATACCAGCGGACGGAAGACCAGTGGTGCCTCCGCAGAAATCACCCAAGCCGATATCCTCAGCCGGATTGGGAGCGTCCTTCAAGTCCGCTCTGATACGTTTACGGTTCGAAGTTACGGTTCGCTGGGACCCTCGGGGACCTCATCTGCGCGCGCTTGGTGTGAAGTGGTCGTACAACGGGCCCCCAATTATGTTGACCCCGTCAACTCTGCCGGGGATTTGCCCTCCAGCCTGAATGTCATCAATCAAAAGTTTGGACGCCGTTTCCGCATCATCTCGTTCCGCTGGCTAGGCGAGGAGGAGATTTGATGAAAGGCACCCCTTGGATTGTGTCTTTCCTCCTGGCAGTCGGGTTGCGAGCCCAGGAGAGGGCAAACGATTTCAAACCCATCCCCATACCCGGCCCCCCAATTGCTGAGGAAGGACAAGTCGTCGCAGATGTTTTGTTTTCCGTTTATGTCTGGCCAACCGAGGGCATCCTGACCACCGACAGCACAGTGCCCTCCCTCCCCAGAACTTTTTTCACCGGACTGCAGGGCATGGAGCGCATTTATTTGAATCGGGGCGGAAGCAGTCACGTGCACCATTATCGAGGACCTTTGCCCCTGGAGCTCTACGACGTGGAACGGGAATGGGTTGCTCCGCCGGAGGACGCCCCTCCAGAGGCGCGCCCGGTATTGATGGAGCGACGCATCCCCATACTCCGGGCCACCTTTCCCGCAGAAGCCCGCAGAATCGTTCTGATCGCCTTCCCACACGAAAAAGATCCGGAGGGAGGCATGGTGACGTTTCCGATGCCAGTCATGAACACAACATTACGCCCAGGAGACGTCACACTCTACAATGCAGACAAACGACCTGTGGCTTTCAGCATCAATGATTCCAACAACCCCGTCCTGCTGAAACCCTATGAGACACTCTACCTGCAAAAGGATTCATTCGCCACGGTGAACCCCCGGGTCAAAATCCACCGACGTGACGCGTCGGGAACCACCCGTCTCGCCGCATCCACGCGAATGTATGTCGATCCGGAAAAAGCGAACTATTTCTTTTTGTACCCCAGTGGAGATCGTCACATGCGAGTGCTGCGGGTTGGCACACACGATCTTCCACCCCCACCAGCCCCCTGATTCCACTACTGCATTTCCCCGCACAAGACGCTTGCGCTTTTTGACTAAAAGGTTCAAAAAAGGACTCTCGGATTGGTTCACCCCTTTTGTGGAGTTTTCTATGCGCTTGCCTCTGATTTTTCTTTCTATCTTTTTCGTCGCCTTTGCCTCCGCCCAGGATCTGGACTTGAATCGTGAGGCGGGCGACAACATTGGACGTCTTGAATCCGAGGATGGCGACGAAGTCCGCGAGGCCAACAACCAACTGGGCCGTCTGGGCTCCATCGAATTCCCCATTTCCTTCGACAAGGCGGGCACTGCCACCGTCGGTCTCTACACCCGCAGCGGACGTCTTGTGCGCATTCTCGCACAGGTCATTCCCGTGGAAGCCCGGGAATACCGCCTGCGCTGGGACGGCCTGGACCTTTTCGGAAATCCGGTCGCCGCCGGCACGGAACTCGACCTGAAAATCATTTTTAGTCCCGGAATCAAGGCCACCTACGAAATGGCGGTTAGCGCCCCCAAGGTCGCCCCCTGGTTTGGCGACTTCACGCGCAACGGTCAAAGCCGCGCGGGCGGATGGATGGGCGATCACTCCGCCCCCAACTCCATTGCCTTTGCGGGGGATCGCCTCCTGCTGGGAACGATGCTGGCCGAAGAAGGCGACAACCTCGCCGCCATCAGCCTCGACGGCGAAAAAATCTGGGGCAGCAAACTCGAAGGCTGGGACGGCCCCCACCAGATCAGCTCCGACGGAAAAAACGTGGCCGTATTGAATCGGAAACGCAACACGGTCTACCGCATGCCTGTCGAAATGACCTCTGACAACCGGGGGCGCAAGAGCCTTGCGAAACAAAACGTTTTCAGCAGCAACGATATTCAACACATCGCCGTGCATGGGGACACCCTGCTCGCCGTGACCAGCAATCCCGTGACGCGGGTGAACCCGTTCCGCACGGCCTTCGGCAACGGAACCATCGATTTTACCCGTTCACGGCCACAAGTCAGCGATACGAGTGCTCCGACCGAATTCATGATCAGTCCGCAGGCGGGATTTGCCAACACCTTCACCTCGGCGGGCAACCGTCAAAACGGGGCACATATGGTGCCACACGAAGGGGTCGCGTATCTGCTTCTCGTCCTGAACAAAGATGTGGATGTGGGCACCGTCTTGCTGCCCGCGGTCCCGGATGTGTCGAACCTTGAAATTTTCACGCTCCAAAGCGGCTTGGCATTTGAAGACGCGCACTCCCCCTTTGCGTCCAAAGGCGGTGCCCTGGATCTGTCGCTGGAGGAACAAGGGGAGCACTGGATTCCTTTTGGCAGCAGCCCCGCCACGGCTCCTTTGAATTGGATTCCGGCGGAGAAGACCCCCGTCAAGACCCGGGCGCTGCTCTTCAAAGCCACGCCCCGCGGACAAGCCCCGAACAACTGGCGGCCCTTCCTCGGCCTCGCCCGCGTTTTCGCGGAACGCATTGAGGAAGCCCCCTCCAAACCTGTTTCCGTCACGGCGGACTCCGGCGTCAAGCAGTCGCGGCCGGCGGGGAACTCGGGCTGGAATGTGCTGACGGAATACCCCATCAGCACGGTGTATCCGCTGCAGATGGTCCTCGATTATGGCAAGGAGCAACGTTTCAATGCCGTGGCCGTGTACAACGCCACACATCCCGAATTGAAAGTGGACGTTCTGCGCAAGGGCGTGGACCCTAAAACAGCGAGCGAAACCGACTGGAGTGAAGTCGCCGTGATCAAGGGAGGTTTCGCCAAAAAACTGGGCGCGCTGACCGCCAGTCGGCATTATTTCGAACGCATGGCTTCGCTGCGCGAAGAGCAGACCACCCGCGCGCTGCGTTTCCGCATGGTGCAGGGATATCAAAAAGGCAAATGGGGCGATGGAAAAGACGATTCTTTTCTGGGTGAAAACCAGCACGTCGCCCTGCTGCACATTCCCCGCCCCGACAGCGCGGCCCCGTCGCATGAACTGCATTGGGTGGATTTCCAGAAAGGCGAACTTCGCAAATCCTGGACGGGGGTCGGTTCTGACATCGACGCCATGGATTTTTCTCCGGATGGGGTTTTGTACAGCATCGCCAACGGACGGCTCAACCGCACGGAATGGAACAAAGACACCGGAACCCTCTCCCATGTCCCCGTCGGGGATCTTCGTTTCGAATCAACCGATCCCTACAGCATGGACGTATCCGCCGACCGCATTGCCGTGGGGGACCGTGGCAAAAGTATCATTTTTGTGATGGACCGTCAGGGCCGCCTGCTGCACAAGATCGGCACGGGAAGTGGCCGCGAGCCCGGCCCCTGGAATCCAAACGTGATCGCCCGTCCCAGCGCCGTGGCACTGACCCCCGCCGGGGAGCTCTGGGTGGCGGAGGAAACCTTCGCACCCAAACGCGTCGCCCGTTTTGGACGCGATGGAAGTTTTATCGATGAATTTCTCGGCCCCCCGATGTACGGCGGCGGCGGGCACCTGGACCCCAACCTGAAACAGTTCTTCTACCGCGGCATGGAGTTTGAACTGGATTGGAAAGCGGGCACGAGCCGTCTGAAAAACCTCAACGACCGCGCCTACCATGCCAACACGCCCGATGATGGCACCAGCACCTTTGACTTTACCTCGATTGGACGACCGGTGCACCACAACGGACAGCGTTATTTGCACTCCGGACTCATCATCGTCCGCAAACCCGATGACAGCCCCACCTGGAAGCCGGCCTTTGTCGCAGGATATGCCCATGAAAACCCCTTCCTCCTCCGCAAAGACGTCTGGAACAAACACTGGGGCAAATTTGATCTCAGTGACAAATTTTTTGTTTGGACCGATCTGAATGGCGACGGCCAGTATCAGGTGGAGGAAGTGGAAATGGTGCAAAGCGCCACCCTTCCCCGCATGGGGGGCGGCACCCTCGGGCCGGGCCTGAGTCTCTGGGGATCCACGTACCGCTGGGCACCCGCATCCTTTACCCCGGCCGGTGTCCCCGTCTTTAAACTCGCCGACATTCAGCCCTTCTCCTACGACGCCCTGGCACCGCACTACCGCGAAAACTACACCCTCAGCGGCCCCCGATCCGCCAAACCCGGCTACGGTGGCATGCGATACGTCAGCTCCACCGGCAACCTTGCCCAGGAAGGCCAGCCCTTTGTCGTCAAGGCCGATGGCACGATCCTCGGCGGCCCCGTCGACAGCAAACCCTCGGAGTACCGCCCCCCCATCGTCGGTCAGGTCGTGCAAACCGCATGGTCCTGGACCGGCGGCGCGATGACCGATTCCGACATCGGTGAGATCGCCATCATCAACAGCTTCAAAGGCGCCTGGCATGTCTGGGCCGTCGATTATGGCGTGATGGTCGGACGGTTTTTCACCGCCGAAGATGGGTCCTGGCACGGCATGGAACCCGTGCGCGGCATGGACGTCACCCGCCGCTATTTCGGATGGGAAGGTTGGCATGGCGACTTCCTCCGGGCCAATGACGGCAACTACTACGCACAGGGCGGCAAATCGTTTCATGCCATTGCGAAAATTGACGGGTTGAACGACTTCAAGGTCATCACCCGCCCCCACCGCGTCACTCCGGACGAAGCCAAACAGGCCCTGGCCCTGAGAGACGTTCTTCTGGGCCGCGCCAAGGCGAACCGGGGGCTATCCGCAAGCGCCCGCCCCCAGAAACAGCGCCTCCGCAATTTCACCCTCGACGGCCTGCTCGACGACTGGGGCGACCGTGGGGCCTTCACCTTTATCGACGAGGCCCGCAGCACCCGCTTTGCCCTCAGCTACAACGATCAAGGCATCCTCGTGGCTTTCGACGGCAGCGGGGACGTGAAGAGCGACGTGAAGGACTGGCGCAAGGCCTTTCAGGAGGGATTTGCCCTCGAACTTCATGTGCGAGGCCCCGGAAAAAACCAAAGTGGAGGAGAGCCAAGTGCCGGGGACAAACGCATCGTCGTGATCCGCCACCAGGGAAAATGGCGGGCCGTCTTGTATCAACCCCTGCGTCCCGAGGGTGCTGGAAAAGACGCGTGGACCTTGAAATCCCCCAACCTCGATTTATTCCTGGACGAAGTGCGCCTGTTGTCGCCCGAAGAACTAGCAATTCACATGCGGGACAAAGCTCTCGACATCAATTTGACGGACCTGGATCTCGGCAGCGCAGGGGGCTTTGGCGACGATCTCATGGGCGACAAAATCAAAGAAGAGCAGAAGGCCTCCAAAGGAAACGATTGGAGTGCGGAAATCCTCATTCCCTGGAAACTGATTGGCGCAGGGGAAGGGGCCCGTCGCATGGATGTAGGGTTTCGTCGTCCCAGTGGCGAGACCTTTTACTGGAACAACGCGTATCCTGGCCCGATCAACGACCCCGCCCTTCTCCTGCATCCCAATCCAGCCGCCTGGGGCTCCGTCACCTTCGAGGAGGATAAACGATGAGGTCTCGCCCCGTTATTTGTCCCAAAGACTCGGCCAGGCCATGGGCATGCCCGAATCTTCCCCGTATTTCTGCCGATAGGGATTAAACGCAATCCGCTGAATGTGGGAAAGGGGGATCTGAAGAATCTCCTCGACAGCCTCGCTTTTCCCTTCAAGAAATTCCAGATTCAGCGATGTCAATTCCACGATTACCGGCATTTCAAAAGCGTGTAGAAACACAAAAACATCGCGTGGGTTGCGCCGGGGCCGTTTGAGGGACTCGGGCGAGCTGCGGATTTCGCGGACGAGCCCCAGCGGCAGTGTGAGTTCCTCGCCGTTTGCGCGTTTGATCCGCGTCTGCTGAGGATCCTGAGACACCCACTCCGCATCGAGGATGTCGCCATTGTTCAGACGGATCCTCACCTGCCCAGGCGGCAGGGGTTTGGCAGGCATTTCCAATGAATACAACCCATCCCAGGCCTCCATCCGGATTTTTTCCACCAGAATGTCATTGGTCTGACTCCGCATGCTGAGACGCACGCTCCCCTCCAACTCCACCAGTGGCATTTGCAGGGCATCCTGAAGCAGTCCATTGGCTTCCATCTGGAATTTCTGCTCTTTCCGGTCCACATAAAAACGAAAATGGTTGGAATCCGCCTTCAATCCCGGAATTTGTTGCGAAGAGTTTTTGTTTTTTCCCCGCACAAACACCATGGACTGCGTCAGAGAGATCATGAGTCCTGCAAAGCGATTGTTTTTGTTTTTTTCGACCGTATCAAAGGTCACCGTGAACTGGTTCTGCGCGCCACCCCCAAGCCGCAGCTCCACGACAAAGCGCTCCGGGAGGTCGCCGATTTCTTTCCACAGCCCGTTCCCCGTGCTCATGCGAATCCCCCGGCCCCTGAATTCCCGGGGCAGCATGTGCGGGAGAATGGGACTCGATGCATCCGAAGTCCATTGAGACAAGGGCAAGGCACCCCGAACGTTCAGCGCTTCAGCGGGAGGAACTCTGTCCATCGCCAAAAGCATATCCGGCCGGATCCGGATGTTCTGCCCCCAGGTGGTTTCGATTTGCAGGAGCTGTTCCGCCCCGTCCACAACCCGGCCCTCGATCTCCGATCCGTTGCTCAGGCGAAACACATGGGTGGTCTGAAAGGAGGGAGGAATCGGTTCCGCAGAGATTTCGAAAAAATCAACCGCATGTGCCGGAATGCGGATATCTCCTGAAGCCCAGGAGGGTTTTCCCCGAAACATGCCACTGGCAAGTTCCGTAAAGGTGAAGGGGAGTTCATCCCCATTCAATACTTTCAAAATGCCCGCAGGTTGTGGGGGTGGGGAAATCTCCGTCGGAGACATCTCCTGCCCCCATGCCGATGCACAGAAACAACCCAGCCCCAAAAATGAAATCCATCCGGCGCGGGAAAGGAGGGTAAAGACACAATAGGAGCTTTTCATGGTGAAACGGGAATAACAGGGTTTGGGGTTTGTCACCACACGAACTTAGGGCATCCCCGAGGCTAATTTGCGGCTTCCAGATTGATACAAATTAAAGCGCAAATACGAAACGGAGGACATGGGAAGGCGAATCGGTACATCAAAACACTCGGATTTCCCCTCCAGATGCCCATCATCCAGCCCGGTCATTTGCAGCGTCAATCGGTCACGCGAAGCTCCCACAATCACGAGCACATCCCGGGAATTGCGCCGTGGTTTGCGGGCGGCGGAGGTGGGGAAGACCAAACGGTCCACGGAAATGAGCGCTACGCGCAGCGATGTGCCGCTTTCATCGATCAGCGAAAATGCGGCATCCCGGAATCCCTCCACGGATCCCCGGAACGTATCGGCGTTCCGGAACAACACCCGGTTCAGTTTTTCATGGGGAGTGTAGACATCCTCCTGAAGAGGGGCCGAATCCCAGCGGGACAGACGTAAGTCCTCCATCAGATAGGAATTCTGGTCGTTGAGCCGCAGATTAAATTGATACGTCATCGCCGCAACCCCTTCGGCTTGCCGGGGACCCGACCAGGCATGAACCCGGACATTGTTCATCCACAGTTGATATTTTCCGGCGACCATATCCCCGAATAACGTGATATCCTGGCTGCCAGTTGGCGTTTTGGGTGTTGCCATGCGCAGATCGGTTCCCGGCTGCATCTGGGATCCGTAGAGGTTGACCCGCAGGTCATCCTGTTGAAATTGCAGCATCACCCCGCCAAAACTGGCCGTGTTCCGCATTGTTGGCGTAAATTGAACCAGACACATCGAATCTTTACCCAAGGCCCGCATTCGAAAATCAAGTCGAAAGCGCTGCGGCAACGGGGGCATCGTCCGGGTGAAGGAATTCCCCGCCATCGGGCTGAACTGGAGAAAGCGTCCGACTTCGCGCAGATCGGCCCGGGCGTTTCGGGCATAAGAAATCCATTCCCACCGGGGGCCTGGGCGACTCAGCAAAACATCTTTCGCTGGCGGCAACACCTCCATCTGGGCAACCATGTTGCGCCGAACGCCAATGTCCTGGCCCCAAAGGGTGGTGAGTTGGATCCATTCGGCGTCCATGGATCGCAGACGGCCCGAAAGTTCATCCCCATGCCGCAAGTGCAGACGCACATCCAGGGCCGGCTGCGGATCATTTTCCTTCAGCGCAGGTCCAATCCATTCCCGCAGGGAGGAAAGCGACAAGGTTACCGGATCGGGCGACCACGCCGGCTGCACCACCATTTGGGTTTCGTCGAGTTGTTTCAGGTCGGCCGCAAACGGGGTTTCATCCCATAAGATCAGCATCGACGCGTGCAGGCGAACCCAGGCCCCAACCAAAAACACAACGGGAAATTTCATGGGAATCCGGCCTGATATCCATTCCATGTTTTCAACGTTCGTAGATGGGCATCATTCGATAATTGAGGGCCATCGACAACAAAGCGGCACCTGTACTAAACGCCGGCCCTTGCTGCCCGTTCCACGCGCCGTTCTCCTGCTGGGTGGCTTTGAAGAGTTCGATGGTTTTCCGGTTCCACACGCGCCATTCATCCATGTCTCCCTGAAACAAGGCCTGGGCCATGTAATAAAAATGATAATGAATGTAGCCCGATGACGCGTCGCGATTTTTGCGGACGTAATCAAACATTTTCTTCGAGGCGTCCGATTCGTAATCGTTGTAGAGGCTGTAGGCGAGGCTGGTAATGGCGGTGCGCGTGGCATTTCCACCACCCCGATTTGTGTAGCCAACACCTCCGCTGTCCTCCATGCACGATTTAAAATAAGCCAAACCGCGTTCGAATGCCTTGTCGGGCACTTCCAAGCCGGCGTTCCGTGCGGCAAAGAGGGCCACCATCTGCGCGCCGGAGACCGTTGTATCCGCGTCTTTGGCCGTTGGACTGTAACGCCAGCCTCCCAGGGGATTCTGTTCCTGGGACTTGAGGATCAAATCCACGGCGCGCTTCAAAGGTTGTGAAACATCCGGTTCGCGAAGGTGGCCATACAATTCGGCCAGCGCCAAGGTCGCAAATCCATGATTGTACATCGAGTTGCCGATGTATCCCGTGGCAGCATCCTGCTGGCTGACGATGTATTCAGCCGCCCGGCGAATGGTGGTCCGAAAGGGCCCGTGATTGGGATCTTCTCCACTGGCCAGGAACGCAAGCACACAGACACCGACTACGCCGGGTTGGCTTCCATAGTTGTCCGGCCAGTTTCCTTTCGGAGTCTGGGTCGCCGCCAAATACGCCAACGCGCCCGAATACATGGTTTCCAGCTCTGGTGGTACGCCCTCCCCTACGATCAGACCCGACAGCGGGTCCTGAGCCCGCAACGAAGGGCTCAGGATCAACAGGCCTGCACATACGATCATCCATACGTTTTTCATGGTGCGGCCTCCATTTCCGTGAAGTAGGAATCCATCATTCCACGATACGAAGACGGCCAAACGGACGGATCGGATCCTCCCGATTTTCCGCCCGCCTCGGTTCCCGGCTGATTCCCTTTTCCGGGACCGCGGATGTCCTGGTTGCCCGGATCACCAAAGCCGGTGGATCCTCCACCACCCTGAGGCCCAGGTTTTCCTCCACCAGAACCTGCCATCATCTGCATGATCGCCTGCATCATCGCGGCATTCTGCTGTTGCTGCTGCTGTTGCTGTTGCGAAGAAGACGATTCCTGCTCTTGATTGTTCATGCTCTGATCGAGTGCCTTGGCCAGCAACTCAATAATCTCGGTCTGAACGGATACGGTTTCCTGTCCTGTCATGGGCCGCCGCAAATTCACCCCGGCATTCATCATCTCGCCGGAGGCCAAACTGACCAACTTTTTGGTTTGGTCTTTCTTTACCCGCTGTTCCAAAGGCTGAAGCGTGCGGGCCAGTTCGTACTGGCGTTCACCCAAAACAGTCGCCTCCCGGTTGTAGGCGGGATTTTTGGCATAGGATTCGTCGAGTTCCCGGGTGTGGCGACGCAGTTTTTCCTGCTGCTCGCGGGCGCGGATCAGGGCGATCATCGTCTCCAGGTCTTCTCCTTCCTCTTCTCCGCCGCCACCGCCACCGCCCCCACCACCCCCGCCGCCGCCCGCCTCTTCGCCCAGCTTTTCGGCCCAGGCAAGGTACAAGCGGTTCCATTCCGTGGATTCTTCCGTTGTCTTTCCGATCACGTTGCGAAGAATCAGTTCACGCAACGCCGGCAGACGGGCGTCATACTGCTCTTTAACCATGTCTTCGGTGATTTCTTTCAACACTTCTTTCTGGGAGCGACGGTAAAAGCCATTGAGGTCATCAAAAACGTAACGGGTTTCGCGGAAAATCTCCACCTGTTTCACCGCATTGGTCTGCAGGACCGATGCCAGTTCGGGCGGTAGGGAGTCCACCGTAAGCCCCAACGTTTTCGACATCATCTCTTTCATGACCTCGCCAACTTCCAACTGCTCACGGGCGAGTTCTTTGAAACGGTTGATAAAACTCTCCGAAAGGCTCTGTTCAATGGACTCATTGAGCTTCTCTTCGCCTTTCTGCATGGCGGCAAGGGCCTCCTCCTGTTTCTTGGCGGCCTCTTCCACCTGCTTCTTGCGTTCCGATTTTTTCTGCTCCTGCTTCTGGCCGGATTGCCCGCTCTGGCCAGACTGCCCACTCTGGCCGGACTCGCCTGATTCACCGCTCTCACCACTCTCACCGCTCTGCTCAGACGGATCGGAAGGATCAGACGGATCGGAGGGATCAGACGGATCGGAGGGCTTTTCACCCTTTTCTCCTTCTTCACCATTTTCGCCCTTCTCACCTTCTTCACCTTTTTCACCTTCCTCGCCTTTTTCTCCCGATTCACCGGATTCGCCAGACTCGCCGGATTCGCCCGATTCACCGGATTCGCCCGATTCACCAGCCTCAGACCCTTTGGCTTCTGCAGCTTTTTTCAACGCATCGGCAGCGGCCTGCATGGCGGGAGCGGCTTTGTTTTTCAAGTCATCGGCAATTTTGGCCCATTCCCCAATCAAGTCATCGGCGATCTGTTCATTTTTGGTAGCTTCGCCAATCAGACGTTCCATCTTTCCCTGCGTTTCCATGAGCCGCTCGGCACGCGCCAGCTCATCCAGGGCTTTCTCCAAGAGTTTTTCAGACGTTGTTTCGGCTGCAAGATCCTCTTCACTGCGCTCGGCGGTGTTTTTCGTATCTTCGAGAGCCAAGGCCTCCTGACGAATCGATTCGTCGAGTTCGGCCAATACAGCATCCATCTGCTGCAGAATCATCTTGGCGTGATCTTCTTTGCTGATCACCAGAATGCGATGACGCGAACTTACGCTGGGCTCGCGCTCCGGATACGCATCCACGGCCATGGCCACCAGCTCGATCGACGAACCGGGACCAAACCCAAAACGTTCGGGCGAAAAGCTGAATTTCTCGCTGCCGGCAAGGCCTTCGATCACCGCATCGCGCAGTTTGTCGTCGGGAACGCCGTCCTGCACCACACGCCAACGGGTCCATACCCGCTCCAGCCCATAGTCGTCGCGGGCGCTCACTTCCAATTCCACAAATTCATCGGGCAACACGGCAATGGCCGGCGGCATGCCCGAGAGGGCCACGCGGGGCGCTTCGTCGGCCTTCGCCACCAAATCGACCTGAGCGGGCTGGCGGGGACGAAGTCCGGCGGCATCCAGCCACGTCACGGACAGGGTCTTGTTCGTATCCACCAGCAAAGCCGGCAAGGTAAACCAATTGGTTCCCACGCTGGCAGCGCCCAAAAGCGCCTCTTCCGCTTCCCGCAATTCGCGGCTGACCTGACCTGCCAAAACCACCTGACTGCCCATCGGCACTTCCAGACGCCTGCGGCGCATGGCCACTTTCTCGGAGGGGCGCTTCAGATACGCTGGCCACAAAATCTGCGCTTCCATGGCCTGCAATTCGGGGCGCAACATCGGATGAACGTCAACCCGCGCCTGGGCATCGCCCGCTTTGAGCCACAATTTGCGGTCCAGGGTCAGCCCCTCCCCGTCCACATTCACAAGACCTTCCTTCACCTGAACGGACACTTTTTCAGTCCCATCCATTCGGCTTTCCACGGAGGGAAGATGTTCATTGTGGACATGAACCACGCGCCCGTTGACCGTCCAGGGCTCGCCATGGGGCACCACCAGACGTCCCGGAAATCCTTCCAGGCGCACAAAGGTGAAGCGCTCAATGGCCGCGGCGGGTTTCAACCAGCGGCGCAGGCTGTTCAGGGCCGCGTCGGGCACGAAAAACACATAGGAAAGTCCCGCCACCAAAAGGGCAGCCGCCGACACGAGCAACTTGCGGGTTTTGGTGGTATCCAGGCGTTCTTCCGCACGCACGTTGGCGAGCTCACGCGCAACCTGGGAAATGGCGGCACGACGAAGCGCAGGCGAACCCATCCAGGTCTCGTCCCCGTCTTCGGAAAGCTCGACCGCACCGAGCAGGCGGTCGCCCACACGCGGATCGAGTTTGCCCATGAACTGGGCCAGACGACGCGGGCCGGGCCGGTCAATCACCCATCGTTTCAGCCAGGGGGCGAGCGAGGCCACCAGCAACAAGGGGACGGGAACGGCCAACAGAAAACGAACCCAGCCTGGAGTGGCCCAGAGTCGGTCCGACAATGCCAGCAGCCCAAAACTGATCAGCGGGATGAGAAGGATCAACCCAAAGACGGTGAGGGAGTGGATCCATTTCCACTTGCGCTGGAAACGAGCCAGCGCCAAACGCAGTTCATCGGGCAATTCATGTGTATTCGGAGTGTTCATATCCAACCATTCCTTTTGCGAAGAATCCAATATAATCCAAAAAAGACAAAAACACCAGTCACCCAGAGCGAATGTTGCCAAACGCGGTTGACGGTGAGGACGAGCTGCTGACGCGGAAGCTCGCGCAGTTTTGCGAGCAGGGCCACGGCCGCATCCATATCAACGCTCTGTCCGCCCGTGACCTGCGCCACTTCGCGCAGGATCGCCGGACGCATCGGTTCGCCAATTTCCTCCGGCGAACGGCCTTCCACACTGAAACTGCTGGTGGAAAGGGCCCGGGAAAGATCATCCACCGGGAAAATTTCAAGCTGCACGTCCCCCGGTCCTGTCGGGGTCCACTGGGCCTGGTAGGTGCCACCACCTTCCAACGCGCTGAGGACCGGCGAAACCACCTCGCCATCCGCCGTGGTCAGTCGGACCCGCACGGGCACATCGGTCGCCACCCCCACCGTACCGCGCAGGGTGATGTTCAAGGTCACGGGCTGGCCGCTCTGCGGGCGTTCGGGTTGAAGGAACACACGGGCGCCTTCGTCGCTGAACATGTGGCGCTTGTGGGCCATCCAGCGCACAACCTGACCCCAGAAGCGGTAGTGATAGAGGTCTTCCACGCCTTCGCGCCAGCGCCAGGCGGCGTCGGTGCCCAGGAACAACACATGTCCCACCCCGGCATTGCGGGTGGCCAGCAGCGGAATGCGTCCGTTTTCGTTGCGCTGGGAGGCGTGTGTGGCGAGCACTTCGGCACCGACGCGGGGACGGGCCACGGCGGCAAACCAATAGAACCCGGGCAGAGCGCGCCAAATTTGCTGATTGCGGATGGGGTTGCCGTGGAGCTGGGTGAGCAAGTGCCCCTGCCCTTCGCGGGTCAGCGACATGCGCATTTCCAAATCCAGGCCAACACCGTTGGGAAGACGCCGATCGTATTCGATGGGCATGAGCTGTTCCACCGGCGTGTTTTCGAGTCGGAGATGTCCGCCGCGTGCCCCCGGCAGAAACACCAGACCACTGCCCTGTTCCCGCACGAGAATATCAATGTTTTTGAGGTCGTCCGGACGCAATTCGTTGCGGCCCAGCCCTACATCCCCGAGGAAAACCACATCGTATTGCGACCACATCTCGCGACTGGTCGGAAACTCGGGAATATACCCAGGCCCCTTCGCAACACCGAGTTCGGGATGGAAGAGAAGGCAGTCCACCTGCACCCCCGGATCGCGGATCAGGGCATTGCGCAGATAGCGGAACTCCCAACGGGGCCAGCTTTCGATCACCAGCACGCGAATCGTGGTTTTGCGGATATCGACAACGGCGGACTGGAGATTGTTGTCGGTGAAGCGCTCCAGCGGGTGGGCCTCCACTTCGACCGTGAGCGACGCATTTCCCGCCGTGCGGGGCACCCAACGGAAGGAGGTGTCCGCCGAGCGGCCAGCCGGAACCAACACATCCTGCCGGGCCACCGGCTGCCCTTCGGAGAGAAGCACCAGGCGCGCGGGAGCGTCTTCGGGCAGCGTGCTGCTGACCCGCACAGGCAGGACCAGAGCTTCGTTGACCAGAGAATAGGAAGGAAACTGAATCTTCTCCAGCATCAGGTCGGGCAGACGCTCGCGGTTTCCGATTTCAACCCCGAAAACCGGGATTTTGGCTTCCGCCAGGCGCAAGGCTTCGGGAAGCGGAGAGCTGCCCGCGTTGTGCGCACCGTCACTGAGCATCAACACGGCCGCAAGCTGTTCGACCGAACGCGCCCGCGCCAGAGAGGCCTGAAGGTTGGTCTCCCGGTTGAGGGGATTTTCGTCGTGGCCCATTTCCAGAACTTCGAGCTGGACGGCTTCGGCGAGTTGCAGCCATTCCGGCGTTTTCATGAGCTGCGCGACCCATTCCGAACGGGTGGCCGGAGCCCCCAGAAGTTGGGCATCCTGCGTTTTCATGCTGTCCGTCGTATCCACCACCACCGCCACCCGGGCATTTTCATTTCGCGCGTGGCGACTGTGAATTTCCGGTTGCAGCAAGGTGAACAGGAGCAGCAACGCCCCGCAGAATTTAAGGGCTTCGCTGCCGATCCGCAGGGGAGAAAGCCCCACCTGGCGCAAATGGTAGAGGGTGATGAGGACGTAGATCCCAAACAACGCCAGACCCACGCTGATCATGGTCCCGGAAGCGTTAAAAATCCACTGGCTGCCAATCGTATTCATGCGGTGGCGCTCCAGGCGCTGCGCGGGGCGGAGGGCCGGCGCACATTTCGGGTGAGAAGGAAGGATTCAATCGCCAGGAACAAAAGTCCCAGCAAGGAAAGGATGGAGGTTAGTTCCACGCGACGAGGTTCGGCACCCCCGCGCTCACTGCGGTCTTCGAACACACGGAAGTCCAAAGGTGCAGCCCAGGCTTTGAGTTCATCAATCGACAAGGCCTGTGGATTGTCTTCCGCCAGCGAACGATTGAGCGCAACCAGTCGGTTATCAAAGCTGAATAACCCGCTGTTCAGGCGGGGATCCAACTCTTCGGATTCCGCCGAGACCCATTCTTCGCCTTCGCCCGGTTTCCAGTCCCCAAGGCGCTGGTTGCCCCAGCGGGTTTCTTTGCGGCGTCCCTCCTGAAGCAGGCGCTGCAGGATCGGCACCCAAATGTAGCCAGCGTCGAGATTGGACACATCGGGTATGGGCAAAGTGGCGAGGCTGTAGATCGCCCCTTCGCCGGAAACGCGTCGGGTCAGGAGCGCAGAGCCATCTTCCAGACGGGCCATCACTTCAGTGCCCTCAGCGGGGGCGAGGACCGTAAATCGGTTTACCCGCAGGAGATCGAGGCGCAGGGCTTCCCCCTGTTCACTGGCCAACGGTCCATTCTGCTCATTCCATTCGCGGACGGAAAGCGGCTCTTCACCCGCCGACGTCAAAGTGTCTTCCCCCGGAAGCTGCAACAGCACGCCGCCGGCATCCACCCAGGCCTGTTCTTCCGCCGTCAGGGCTATTCCGGCCTCGCGAACCCACAACGCCACACTTTCGTCCAGCTTTGCCCAACGATCGGTCAATTCCCGCAGCAAAGGCCTCGGCAAAAGACCGGCCCGCACCGCTCGCGTCAACCCAGGACTCGACAAATCAATCTTTGCCCGGACGGCCCCTCGGGTCCGCCAGGCCACCGCCACGTCGTTGTCGGCGTTGTTGCTGTCAGCCGGGAGTTTCAGACGCACACTGAATTCATCTTGTCCCGGAAGGATTTCCATGGGTTGATCCCAGCGGAAGGTTGTGCCCTCGACGAGAATTTCCTCCTGCAGGGAGAGTCCCTGGCTTTCAATGGTAAGAGCCACGGCCTCCGCATCGGCACGGTCCCGAATCAAACGAAGTGGAATCATCAGCTGATTCCCATCCCGCTGGGGCTCGCCTGTAAGTTGAAGTGCGCGGTTGCCAGCGTCGGGAGACACCAGAGCCACATCCAGGAGTCGTACGGCAATTTGGGTGTTCATGCCGCTCCACTCCGACCAGTCGGGCACCGCAGCCCCTTCGGGCATCCAGGCGGAAGCCTGTCGATCGCTGGGAATCCAGATTTCCGCACGGACGACACCGGCCCGGGCCACTTCCTGCAACGCGGTACGCATCAACAAGGAGATGTCCACCGGGGCGGAACTCAGGGTGCTGAAGGGAAGACGCGACAGTTCGACGCCACCCGGGAGCGGCATCACCGAACCCGTCGCCCCGTCGATCCACAACACCCGGGTGCCGGAACCCATTTCGACCAGGCCCTGTTGGACCAGCGCCAAACCGCGTTCACGGCCGGACGATCCACCGCGCAGCTGTTCCATGCTGGCGGAACGGTCGAAAATGACCACCACGAGGTTAGAACCTTTGTCAAAAAAGCGGGCAAGTTTGCCCTTGGATTGCAAACGGGCCAACGCGAGCAGAAACATCGCAAGCATCAGGCAGCGCGCGGCGAGAATGATCCATTGACGAATCTTGGCGCGGCGGGAGGCGTCGCGGTCCGCCGTGCGCAGGAACATCATCGCCGCCCATTTCACCGTCCGGTAGCGGAGGCGGTTGAGCAGGTGGATGATGACAGGCAAAAACGCGAGGGGCAGCAGCCAGATAAACAGAGGGGTCAATGCGCTCATGAACGTGAAGCTCCCTTCTTGCCCTTACCCGTGCGGCTCAACAGATACGCGCTGAGAATGGTTTCCACGTCTTTCTCCACCCCGGCCATGCGGTAGTCCACATGGAATTTCCGGCAACCCGTGCGCAGGGTGTTAAGGTGGTTCTCCAAGGCATGCAGATAGGTGGATTGGACCACACTCGGGTCCGCCACCAGATCGGCGCCGCCCTCCAGGTCCACAAAACGCACGGGACGGTTGAAGTCGAACGAGATTTCCTGGGGATCGATCAGATGGAACAGGGTCACCTCGTGGCGGCAAAAACGAAGATGCTGAAGAGCATCCAGCAATGCGTCCGCTGGCATCAGGGCATCCGTGAGGACCACCACTACGGCGCGGCGCTGGACGCGTTCGGCGAGGGCGTGCAAAGCGGGGATCAGCGTCGATTCGCCGTGGGTCACGGCCGCTTCGATGTGGTCGAACACGGTTTGCAGATGGGTGGGGGCTTGGCGCGCCGGAAGATCGATGTTCACATCCTCGCCGCAGCAATGCAGGCCCACCGCGTCGCCCTGCTGCACGAGCATGTAGGCGAGGTGCGAAATCATGCGGCGGGCGTAGTCAAAACGCACGCCGTGACCGGATTCAAAGCCCATGGACCCGCTGCAATCGAGCACGAAATAACAGCGAAGGTTGGTGTCGGCCTCGAACTCCTTGATGTAGAAGCGGTCGGTGCGGGCATAGACCTGCCAGTCGATGTTTTTCGGGTCGTCGCCGGGAACGTATTTGCGGTACTCGGCGAATTCCACGCTGGCGCCGCGGGTGGCGCTGCGGTGCATGCCTGTGACGGACCCGAGCATGGGGGCCGTCGCCTGAAGCGTCATGCGCGTCAGACGGGATAAAACGCCCGCGTCCAGGAAGGGACGGGAGGAAGAGGTGCGGGGCGCCACGGGGGTCAGGCCTTAAGCAATTCTTCCTGGAGGCGGGAGATCACATCGGCGGAGGTGATCCCTTCGGACTGGGCATGGAAATTGGTGAGAATACGGTGTGTCAGCACGGGTTCCGCCACCGCGTTCACGTCTTCAATCTGCACCAACATGCTTCCGCGCAACACCGCGTGGGCTTTCGCACCCAGCACCAGGTATTGCAAGGCGCGGGGGCCGGGACCCCACATGACCATTTCGCCGACCCAGGCGGGGCTGTCCGGTTGACCGGGCCGCGCGGCGCGCACGAGTTTGACCACATGCTCATAGACGTGGTCGGCCACGGGCACGCGGCGGACGACTTCCTGCGCTTCGAGAATCTGCTCGCCACTGAGCACGGCATTCAGCTTGGCACTGGCACCGCCCGTGGTTTCTTTGGCAATGCGAAGTTCTTCCTGGAAACTGGGGTATTTGACGTCGATCAGGAACATAAAACGGTCCAACTGGGCTTCGGGCAGCGGATAGGTGCCTTCCTGCTCAATCGGGTTCTGCGTCGCCAACACAAAAAAGGGCTTTTCAAGGTGGAAGGTGTGGTTGCCGGCGTTGACCTTGTATTCCTGCATCGCCTGCAGCAGCGCGGCCTGCGTTTTCGGCGGAGTGCGGTTGATTTCGTCGGCCAGCACGATGTTCGCGAAGATCGGGCCCTTCATGAATTCAAAGGCGCGGGCGCCGGACTCGGTCTGCTGGAGGATGTCCGTGCCAGTAATGTCAGAGGGCATCAAGTCCGGGGTGAACTGAATGCGGCTGAAATTCAGGGACATCAGATCGGAAAGACTGGAAATCAACAGTGTTTTGGCCAATCCGGGAACCCCCACCAACAAGGCATGTCCGCGGGCCAGAAGGCAAATCAGGAGCTTGTCCACCACCTCGTCTTGACCGATAATGACCCGGCTGAGTTCTTTTTTGACGATTGCCATGCGCTCGCGCAAGGCTTCGATAGCGGCCACGTCATCCACACCTGTTTTTGCATCCTGCGACATATTTTGATTCCTGGTTGGGGGTACTGAGGGTTAAATACGGGCTGAAAGTTACATTTTTTCACTTTGAAGGAAATCCAAATGTTGTAAAAAAAATGAAAAAAAGTTTAAATAGCTACTTTCACCCATCCCCCATTCCCCCAAACATGCAAAACCACCCTCTTTCCCTCCCCGATCTCTGGCGCGAAACCGCCAAAACATACGCATCCTCTCCCGCCGTATTCGAAAGCGCCAAAACCTGGACCTTTGCCGAAGTTGGCGCACATTCCGATCGCATCGCCGCCAGTCTCTGCGAGCGTGGATACCGCCCCGGAGATCGGATTGGACTGTATTGCGCCAACTCCGCCGCGTTTGTCATCGCCTACATGGGCATCGTCAAAGCCGGCTGCACTGTCCTCTCCCTGCATCTGCTCTACCATCCCACCGAATTGGCCTGGATTCTCAACGACGCCGGAGCGACGGGCCTGATCTATCTCTACCCCTTTGAAGCCGCAGTGGAGGTCATGGCGGCCCAGGTTCCAGGTCTCCGGCACATCGTCCGCATTGGCGGCGAGCCCAAAGCAGGCCACACGTCCTGGACGGACCTGCTCTCCTCCACCGCAGCCGTCCCCTGCCCCGCGATCGATCCTGCCAACGACCTCGCCGCCCTGCTCTACACCTCCGGCACCACCGGCAAACCCAAAGGGGCGATGCTCACCCACCGCAATCTCGTCGCCAACACGTTCAGCGTGCGCGAGGCCATGCGTCTCAGCCCTGGCGAAGACCGCATCCTCGTCGCCCTGCCCATGTTCCACGCCTTCGCCGCCATGCTGGGCCTGCTTTTTCCTCTGGGCCACGGCTGCGCGATCATCCCGCTCGCCAAATTCGAACCCGTGGCCGTCGCAGAGGCCATTCGGGATTACAAAGCCACCGTGCTCCCCCTCGTTCCCAGCATGTTCAATGTCCTGCTCCGCCTTCCCGCCGAATCCATTGGCCACTTTGCCCCGCTGCGCTTCTGCATCTCCGGCGGCGCCGCCATGCCCTTGGAAATCATGCGGCAGTTCAGCGAACGTTTCGGCAAAGTCATTTACGAGGGCGACGGACCCACCGAGTGCTCGCCCGTGACCTGCGTGAACCCCATCGGCGGCGAAATCCGTCCCGGTTCCGTCGGCTTCCCTGTGCCCCGCGTGCAGATGCGCATTCTCGACGACGCGGGCAACGACCTGCCCTGCGGCACGATCGGCGAAATCTGCGTCCGCGGCCCCAGCGTCATGAAAGGCTACTGGAACCAGCCCGAGGAAACCGCCGCATCCTTCTTCGGCGAGTGGTTCCGCACCGGCGACCTCGGACACGTCGACGCCGACGGCTATTTCTACATCGTGGACCGCAAAAAGGACATGATCATCGTCAACGGCATGAACGTGTATCCCCGTGTCGTGGAGGAGGTGCTCTACCAGCATCCCGGCATCTTGGAGGCGGCGGTCATCGGCGTGGAAAACAAGAGCCACGGCGAAATTCCCGAAGCCTGGGTGGTGATGAAAGAAGGACACGAAAACGAAGTCGTGGAACTCCGCGCGTTCTGCCTGCAACAGCTCGGACGCCACGAAGTTCCACGCCACTTCCACCCCCTGCCTTCCCTGCCCAAAAATGCCGCAGGGAAGATCAACAAACGCGAACTCCGCAAACACGGCGAGCGCGAACGAGGGGTGTGATTGCTTCAGTTGGCCGTTTCCTGAATTTTTTCGCCGGCATTTTCGATGTCTTTTCCAGCGCCATCCAGCGTTTGGCGACAGGCGTTGACCATCAACAGGCTCAGCGCAAGGAACAGAACAGTCACTACAGTTTTCAGAGTTTTCATCGGAGTCTCCAGGTTGGAGTTGAGGTTTCAAACGTACCCCAGCACTCTACCCGAAACCCCAGCGCCCCGCCATGGGGTCTTCCCCTACCCTGCGTTGGTCCATCTGTAATTTCTCTTCCTGCTTCCGCCCTCAGCCGTTCTTTTTGATGCGCCAGTAGGGTTTGCGGTTTTTTCCGGGCAGGGCGCGGATGTAGACGTGTTTGAGGCGCATCACCCGGAAGGGATTCTGCCCGGGAACGCAGGCGCGGAAGCCGCCAACGCGGTCGGCAATCGCGCTTGTGTAGCCGCAGTCCGGCAGCAGGGACTCCGCCACCCGTCCGCAGACAGCCCAAGGGAAACAAATGTGCGTGACCGGTTTGCCCAGGCGGCTCTCCAGGTCCTCCCGGGAGCGGGTCAGCTCAAAGCGGATGGAAGCCTCGCGCTCTTCAGGGGTTTCGTGCTGCAACAAGTGCTGCCGGAAGAGATAGGGGGCCGCGTTGGGATCGTCGTGAATCCGCCGCACCACCGAGGGGTCGACATCGTGTTTGAATGCGTCGCTCATGCGTGAGCGGGTTGGCAGCAGCGGATGGAACACATTTGAGGACGAAAGGCGTCGCAGGGGCTCGCCGGGATCACTGACGACGGGCCAGGACAGAAGGTCCATGCGCGTCTCCGGGAGGATCAGGCGTTCGAAATCTCCGCTGCAGAAAATCTTGGCGTGCGACCAGGTGTGCGACTGGATATCGATGCGGCCTTCGTCGGCGAGGGCCTTGAGTTCGGGCCAGGTGCAGAAGGGATTCATGCTGCGGTCGACGTCGGGGTCGTGACCAGGCTGTCCCCAAATGGGACGGAGGTGGTCGGCCTCCATCACGCGTCCGGGAATGGCGTAGGTGATAGCGCGCATCCGGTAGCGGCGGAGCAGCGGGGCCACCACGGTCCAGAGGCTGGCCCAGGCATCGTCGAAACACAGCACCACGGAGGGTTCCGTCAGTTTCCGCCGGGCGAACAGGACCTCGTTCATCTCCTCCAGCCCGAGGGTGCGGTAGCCGTTTTCGAGGAGATAGACGAGGTAGGGTTCCAGGTAGGGCAGCGTGACCTCGTGGAAATGGAACACGGGCAGGTAACGTCCCAGCCCGGCCCCGAACAGAAAATTCGGATAACGTCCGGTGAGCAGATCCAGCGGCCCGCGGATCGGACTCATCTTTTCGCCGAAAGGGATCGGGGAGCGGCGCATGGTCAGAGCCCTTTCACGATTTCAGCGGCGAGGCGCGGTCCCCGGTAAATCAGTCCGGTGTAGAGCTGCACGAGCGAGGCCCCGGCATCCAGTTTCTCCTTGGCATCCGCCAGCGAGAAAATTCCGCCCACGCCGATGATGGGCAGCTTGCCCTGGAGGCGTTTCGACAGACCGCGCACAACCTCGGTCGAGCGAAACCGCACGGGAGAGCCACTGAGACCCCCGGCCTCGCCAGCGCGGGCATGTCCGGCCACCGCGCCGCGCTCCAAGGTAGTGTTGGTTGCGACCACGGCATCCACACCCGCTTCGAGCAGCGATGCGGCCATAAAATCGAGCTGGGCTTCATCGAGGTCCGGCGCAATTTTGACGGCCAGGGGCGTGCGTTTTCCGGTTTTCGCGCGCAGTTCGTCGCGCGTGCGCACCAGGGAGCGAAGAAGCCCCGTGAAGGCCTCCCCTTTTTGCAGTTCGCGCAGATTGCTGGTGTTGGGCGAGGAAATGTTGATGGTCACGTAGTCAGCGCGCTCATACACGGCGCGGAGACCGAGCAGGTAGTCGGTGTCGGCGCGTTCGATCGGCGTGTCGAAATTTTTACCGATATTGACGCCGATGATGCCCCGGTAGTGGGTTTTGGCGATGTTGTCGAGCAGAGCATGCACGCCGTGGTTGTTAAAGCCCATGCGGTTGATGATCGCTTCGTGTTCCGGGAGTCGGAAGAGGCGGGGCCGGGGGTTTCCGGGCTGCGGACGCGGGGTCACGGTGCCGAGTTCCAAAAAGCCAAAGCCCAGCGAACCAAACCCGTCGATGCACTCGCCATCCTTGTCCATGCCGGCGGCGAGTCCCACCGGATTGGGAAAGTGCAGACCCATCACTTCCACAGGCTTTTCCGGGACCGCCCCCACCAGAAAATGGGGCTTTCCAGGACGACAGGTTCCCTGAAGAACCTTGAGGGTCAGACGGTGAGCGGTCTCGGGGTCGAAGCGGAAGGCCAGGGCTTTGAACAGGGGGTAAAACATGCGAACTCCTTTCGCGGTTTCAGGCCCCTTTGGCAAGGAGAATGCGCCACAAGAATGATCCTGTCCTCCGTCCTCGAACCCTCAGACGCGGGGGAGGTCGCGGCCCTGTTTGCGGGGGAGCTGGGAGGGTTTGTTCATGAGGTATTCGTCCACGGAAACCGCGCACTCGCGGCCATCGGAAATGGCCCACACGATGAGGGACTGACCGCGCTGCGCATCGCCGGCGGCGAAGAACCCGGGCGTGCTGCTCATCCAGTTGCTGCCGACTTTCACGTTGCCGCGTCCGTCGAGTTCGCAGCCGTACTGGGACACGATGGAGTCGGTTTCCGGGCCGAGGAAGCCAAGGGCAAGGATCGCCATGTCGCAGGGCCAGATTTGTTCGCTGCCGGGAATTTCTTTCATTTCGGGACGTCCCGAGGGACCGGGCTCGAAATGAATGTTGACCGTTTGCAGCCCGGTGAGTTTGCCCTCTTCGCCGAGGAAACGTTTGGTCAGAATGCTGAAGTGGCGCTCGCAGCCTTCGTCGTGCGAGGTGCTGCTGCGGAGTTTCATCGGCCAGAAGGGCCAGGGCTGGTTCTCGGGTCGGCCCACGGGAGGCATGGGCAGGAGTTCGAAATTTTCGACCGAGGCCGCGCCCTGGCGGATGGACGTGCCGATGCAGTCCGAACCGGTGTCGCCACCCCCGATGACGATCACGTTTTTATCGGTCGCCAGAATTTCGGCGCCCCAGCGCAGGGTCACATCGTCGCCCTCGACGCGGGCATTGGACTGCGGCAGGAAGTCCATGGCGAAGTGGACGCCGGCGAGGTCGCGGCCTTCGATGGCGAGGTCGCGGGACTTGGTGGCCCCGCCGCAGAACACCACGGCGTCGAAACTGTGATCGAGTTCGGCGCGGGTGACGTCCACTCCCACTTTCACACTCGTTTTAAAGACCACGCCCTCTTCTTCCATGATCCTGAGGCGTCGGTCGATCACCCATTTCTCCATCTTGAAGTGCGGAATGCCGTAGCGGAGGAGGCCTCCAATGCGGTCCGCGCGCTCGAGCACCGTCACAAAATGTCCGGCACGGTTGAGCTGTTGGGCGCAGGCGAGTCCCGAAGGACCGGAGCCAATGACGGCGACCTTTTTGCCCGTGCGGAGTTTGGGCGGCTGGGCGCGGACCCAGCCTTCGGAAAAGCCCTTTTCGATGATGGATTTTTCGATTTCCTCAATGGCGACAGCGGGTTCATTGATGCCCAGCACGCAAGCTTCCTCGCAGGGGGCGGGGCAGAGGCGTCCGGTGAACTCGGGGAAGTTGTTGGTGGAATGCAACTCGTGCAGGGCCTCTTTCCAGCGACCGTTGTACACCAGATCGTTCCAGTCGGGAATCAGGTTGCCGAGAGGACATCCGGTGTGGCAGAAGGGCACGCCGCAGTTCATGCAGCGCCCGGCCTGCTCTTTCTTTTTCTCCTCGGTCATCGGGAGATAAAGCTCGTTGTAATCCTGGATGCGCTCTTCGACTTTGCGCTTTTTGGGGAGTTCGCGTTTGAACTCCATAAAACCGGTGACTTTACCCATGGGGAAACCTTTCGAGGAGGGGGTGGATCAATTTTGTTTGACGTTGAGGTCTTCGGAGGTGAGGGCCACCTGCAACTGCGCCTGTTCGCGTTCGCGGGCCAGCCGCTCCAGCGCCAGTTTGTAGTCGCGGGGCATGATTTTGACGAATTTGGGCAGGAAATCCTCCCAGTCGTCCATTACTTTCCGGGCCATGTTCGATTCCGTGTGGCGATAATGGCGTTCGATCAGGTCGCGGAGTTCGTCGACGTCGGCGGGATCCACCACATCTTCGAGGTCCACCAGCTCGTGGTTGCAGCGGTGGTCGCTGAAATCGCCGGAGAGATCGAGCACGTAGGCGACGCCCCCGCTCATGCCCGCCGCAAAGTTGCGTCCGGTGGGTCCGAGCACAACGACGCGTCCGCCGGTCATGTATTCGCAGCCGTGGTCGCCCAGGCCCTCGACAACCGCGTTGGCGCCGGAGTTGCGGACCGCGAAACGTTCGCCGGCCAGGCCCTGGATGAAGGCCTCGCCGCGGGTGGCCCCGAAGAGCGCCACGTTGCCGATGATGACGTTCTGCTCGGGACGGAAAGGCGAGACGCGGGGCGGATGCACGATGAGCCGTCCGCCGCTGAGTCCCTTGCCGAAACAGTCGTTGGCGTCGCCCTCGAGCGCAAAGGTCACTCCGCGCGTAAGGAAGGCCCCGAAGCTCTGTCCAGCATGGCCCGAAAAATCGATCTGAATCGTATTGTCGGGCAGGCCGGCCTCGCCGTAACGGCGGCTGATCTCAGCGCTGAGCATCGTGCCCACGGTGCGGTTGACGTTGCGGATGGACATCTCGAAATGCAGCGGTTCGGCCACATCGATCGCATTCTGGCAATATTCGATCAGCTCGTTGTCCAGGGCCTGATCGAGGCCGTGGTCCTGCTCGATCATCTTGTGCATGCCGTAGGAGGCCGGCACCTGGGGACGGTGCAGAATGCGGCTGAAGTCGAGGCCCTTCGCCTTGTAGTGGTCGATGGCCGTGCGCATGTTGAGGACTTCGCTGTGACCAACCATTTCCGTGAGTTTGCGGAAGCCGAGGGAGGCCATGATTTCGCGCAGCTCTTCGGCGACGAGGTGGAAGAAATTGATCACCGAATCGGGCGTTCCCGTGAACTTCTTGCGGAGTTCGGGGTTCTGCGTGGCGATGCCCACCGGACAGGTGTTGAGATGGCAGACGCGCATCATGATGCAGCCCATGACCATCAGCGGAGCGGTGCTGAAGCCGAATTCCTCGGCCCCGAGCAGCGTGGCGATGGCCACGTCGCGACCGGTCATCAGTTTGCCGTCGCACTCCACGACAATGCGGCTGCGCAGGTCGTTAAGCAGGAGGGTCTGGTGCGCCTCGGCGATGCCGAGTTCCCAGGGGAGTCCCGCGTGTTTGAGGGAGGTTTCCGGGGAGGCCCCGGTGCCGCCGTCGTAGCCGCTGATCAGCACCACGTCGGCCTTGCCCTTGGCCACGCCGGCCGCGACCACACCCACGCCCACTTCGGACACGAGTTTGACGTTGATGCGGGCGTATTTGTTGGCGTTTTTCAAGTCGTGAATCAACTGGGCCAAATCCTCAATCGAATAAATATCGTGGTGGGGCGGCGGGGAGACCAGGCCGACATACGGCGTGCTGAAACGGGCCTTGGCGATGGTCTGGTTGACCTTGAGGCCGGGCAGCTGGCCGCCTTCGCCGGGCTTCGCGCCCTGGGCCATCTTGATCTGGATTTCTTTGCTCTGGGTCAGGTAGTAGCTGGTCACGCCAAAACGTCCGGAGGCCACCTGCTTGATGGCTGAACTGCGGCTGTCGCCGTTCGCATCGGGCTTGTAGCGGTGTTCTTCTTCGCCGCCTTCGCCGGAGTTGGATTTCGCGCCCATGCGGTTCATCGCAATGGCCAGAGTTTCGTGCGCCTCGCGGCTGATCGAACCGTAGGACATCGCCCCGGTCTTGAAGCGCTTGACGATTTCCGTCCAGGGCTCCACCTCCTCCAGCGGAACAGGCGTGCGGGAAGCGAGATCAAAATCCATCAGTCCGCGCAAGGTGCAGAGTTCGCGGCTTTGCTCGTTGACCAGTTTGGCAAACTGTTTGTAGTCTTCTTTGCTTTTGACTTTGGTGGCTTTCTGCAGGAGGGCGACGAGCATCGGCGAAATCAGGTGGCGTTCGCCGCGGCGGCGCCACTGATAGACTCCGCCCACGTCCAGCTCGAGATTTTCGGGAATGTGCTGCGGCGGGAACGCGCGCTCATGGCGCTGCAACACATCGCGCACCAGCGCCTCCATGTCCGCGCCTTCAATGCGGGAAGCCGTACCCGTGAAATAGCGTTCCACGATCGTCTTTTTGAGACCCACGCACTCGAAAATCTGCGCGCCGCGATAGGACTGCAATGTGGAAATGCCGATTTTGGACATCACCTTGAGCACGCCCTTGCTGGCGGCCTTGGTGTAGTTGTAAATGGCTTTGCTTTCGTCCATGCCTTCGCGGCGGGCGAGATCGACGACGGTGGCGAGCGCCAGATAGGGGTTCACCGCGCCGACGCCAAAGCCGAACAAACAGGCAAAGTGATGCACTTCCCGCGCTTCGGCCGTTTCCACCACGAGACCCGCCTGCGTGCGCAGTCCGGCGCGAATCAAGTGCTGATGCACCCCGGACGCCGCCAGCAGCGACGGCACGGGAAGCTTGGCCTTGCCCGCGTTGCGGTCGGACAAAATCAGAATCGTGTATCCATCTTTGACGGCCTGCGCGGCCTCCTGGCACAGCGTGTTCAGGGCATCTTCCAGCCCTTTGCCGCCCTGACGCGGATCGAACAGCATCGGCAGAGTCTTGGCTTTGATCGCCGGATGTGAGGACTGACGGATACGCTCGAGGTTGCGGTCGGTCAGAATCGGCTGCTCCAGTTTGAGCAACGCCGCGTGTTCGGGCGTTTCCTGAAACAGGTCGCGTTCCTTGCCGATATTGGTGATCAACGAGGTCACGATTTCTTCGCGGATCGCGTCCAGCGGCGGGTTGGTGACCTGGGCGAAGAGCTGCTTGAAGTAGTTGTACATCAGCTGCGGTTTGTCGCTGAGCACGGCCAGCGGCACATCGACGCCCATGGAGCCAAGGGCTTCGACGCCTTTTTCAAACATGGGACGCAGGATGATGCGCAGGTCTTCCAGCGTGTAGCCGAACATCTGCTGCTGCGTGAGGAGATTTTTGCCCGTGAGCGGGGCCGGGGTTTTCGCCGGCGGAAGGTCGTGAATGTTGACCATGTGCTCGTTGAGCCAGGCGCGGTAGGGCTTGCGGTTGGCGATGCGCTGCTTGATTTCAGCGTCTTCGACGATGCGCCCCTCTTCCAAATTGATGAGGAACATGCGGCCCGGCTCGAGGCGGCCCTTCTTGATGATTTTGGCCGGATCAATGTCCACCACGCCGGTTTCGGAGGCCATGATGACCTGATCGTCAGAGGTGACCAGATAACGCGCGGGACGCAGGCCGTTGCGATCGAGCAGCGCGCCGACAAAGGTGCCGTCGGTGAAGGGCATCAGCGCGGGGCCGTCCCAGGGCTCCATCATGCAGGAATGGTACTCGTAGAAGGCCTTTTTCTCATCGAGCATGGTCTTGTGATTCTGCCAGGCTTCCGGCACCATCATCATCATCGCGTGGGGCAGATCGCGCCCGGTGTGATAGAGCAGCTCGAGCGTGTTGTCGAGGGTCGCGGAATCGCTGTTCCCTTCCATGCAGATGGGGAACAGTTTGGAGATGCGCTCGCCGAAGGCCGCGCTCTGGAACTGGGCCTGGCGCGCGTTCATCCAGTTGGCGTTGCCCTGCACCGTGTTGATCTCGCCGTTGTGGCAGACAAAACGGAAGGGCTGGGCCAGACGCCAGGCGGGGAAGGTGTTGGTCGAGTAGCGCTGATGCACCAGGGCCAGGCAGGTTTCAACGTCCTTTTCGAGCAAGTCCGTGAAGTAGGGCTCGAAATCCTCGGGCTTCAGCAGGCCTTTATAAATGATGGTGCGGTGCGACAGACTGGGCACGTAGAAGGTCTTTTTATCCTTCAGGTCCGGGTGACGCGCCACCCACTGCTCCACGCCCTTGCGGATGATGTAAAGCTCGCGCTCGAAGGCACGCGCTTCATGAACCTTGTCCCCGCGACCAATAAAAATCTGTTCGATGTGCGGCTCGGATTTCGCCGCAATTTCGCCCAGCGCGTTCCGGTTCACCGGCAAGGTGCGCCAGCCGAGGAAACGCTGTCCGTTCTCGACAATTTCCGCCTCAAAACGGTCCATGATCTGTTTGCGTTCCGCCTTGTCCTTGGGCAGATACACCAGACCCGTGCCGTACTCGCCGGGAGGCGGCAGCTTGATCGTCAGCGCCTTGGCCACCCGCCAGAAAAAGCTGTGCGGAATCTGAATCAGAATGCCCGCGCCGTCGCCCGTGCGATTGTCCGAACTCTCCGCGCCGCGGTGGGACAGACGCACCAGAATCTCCAGCGCCTGGTGAATCACTCCGTGCGAAGCCTTTCCATTCATATTGCAAATAAAACCCACACCGCAGGCGTCACGCTCGCGGGATGGATCGTACAGCCCCTGTTCGGGGGGGAATTCGGAAGGACGGTGCAGGGAGTTGTGGGACATGTAATTTCCTCTCAATAAAGGCGTAAGCGATAGGAAAAAGGCGCATTTCGCCATTCGACAAACCGCCCCCGCACTTTTTCAGAACGGTTTTTCTCGCGGGCGGGCTGTAAAAGGGGCAAAACTACTTACACCCCTTCCTCACAAGCGACAAGAATTTTTTTGGTTCCAACCCGCCCATCCCCCGCCCTTTTCTACAATTTTGTAACACAAAACCCGTTTTTAGGCCAATTTTGCAATGCAATCTGACGTCCTGCGATTTTTGCGACCCCGCGATGCCCTTCTGCTCATGCACCTGCGGCATCGGGCGATCCGGGAATCTCCCACCGCATTTGGAACGCCCGCCGACGTCGAAGTACATCGCAGTGCGGCCTACTATCGGCGTCAATTGCTCAGCATGGACTGGGGTGGCCACGGCGCGTGGCTGGGCCTGTGGCAGGAGGAAAAGCTGTTGGGTGTCGCCGGACTGCGGCAAAAAAACGAACAAAACCAAACGTACGGACTCATTTTCAGCATGTTTGTGGAAGCGGAAGCCCGGTGCAGTGGACGGGGGAAACGCCTATTGCTCGCCGCGCGGGCGCATCTCCGCGAACAATGGAAACTCCCGGAATGCCGCCTCTGTGTGGAGACGGCCAACACAGGAGCCCTCCGCCTCTACGAACGCTGTGGATTCCACGTGCTCCGACGCGAACCCAACGCCTTCGTCATCGACGGCCTCCCCCACGATGTCTGGCTGCTGAGCGACCGCGACCTTGGGGCGCAGCAGCCAACGAAAGCTGATGCCGAACAAACCCCTTGACATACACATCTGGTTGTGTGAAGTTTCGTGTGGAGGTGATCATTATGGCCACAAACCTGCAGATTGACGACAAACTCATAACCCAAGCGGTCAAGCTCGGGCAGCACCGCACAAAAAAGGCTGCCGTCACGCAGGCGTTGACGGACTACATCCATCACCTTGAGCAGGAAAACATCCTGTCCATGTTTGGCTCCGTAGAGTACGAACCAGGATACGACCACAAGAAGCAGCGTGCGCGGGCATGAGGGTTCTCGTGGACACCAGTGTGTGGTCCGAGGCCCTTCGCCGACTCAACAAGCCGGAATCCGAACCTGTACGGGAACTCCGCAGTCTGATTTTGGAGCACAGGGTTGAGATCATCGGCCCCATCCGGCAGGAAATTCTTTCCGGGCTGCGCGAAGAAGCGCAATTCGAGAAGCTTGAAAAACAACTCGCGGCATTCCCTGACATTATACTCGAAACTGCCGACCACACGATGGCCGCAAAGTTCTTCAACATATGTCGCGCCCAGGGTATCCAGGGCTCCAACACGGATTTCTTGATCTGCGCCGCTGCTGTCCGCCGAGACCTTGCCATTTTCACCACAGACAAGGACTTCCCTCTTTTTACAAAACACCTTCCCATTGTTCTCCATCGAACCAGAAACATCAAATAGAACCATGACAGACTTCCCGAAAATCGATCCGCTTGACCCCGCCAGCCGCGCTTACTGGAAGTCGCGCCTCACGCCACAACAGTTCCGCGTGTGTGTCGAACGCGGCACCGAACGCCCCTACAGCGGCGAATACACGGACACCGAAAGCTCCGGCCTCTATTCCTGCGTATGCTGCGGGGCGGCCCTGTTCCGCTCCGACGCCAAATTCCACTCCGGCTGCGGCTGGCCCAGCTATTTTGAACCCGTTTCGGAAAACGCCATGAGCCGTCACGCCGATTTTCATCTCGGTTACAAACGCGTGGAAGTCCGCTGCAACCACTGCGGCGCACACCTCGGGCATGTTTTCGAGGATGGCCCGCCCCCCACCGGCCTCCGCTATTGCATCAACTCGGTCTGTCTCGTGCTGGAGCCCTCATGAAAGCCCTGCTTCCCGCCCTCGCCCTCCTCCTCTGCCTCCCCTGCCCCGCCCAGAACGCCAACGCCCTCTACGCCCAGCACTGCGCCGTGTGCCATGGCGACAAGGGCCAGGGCGGTCTCGGCGGTTCCCTCATCGACGGCGAATGGAAACGCGACGCCAGCGACGAGGCCCTCGCCGACCTGATCCGCACGGGCATCCCCGACATGAGCATGGTCCCCTACAAGGATCTTCTCAACGAGCGACAAATTCGCTCCGTGGTCATCTATCTCCGCGAACTCGAAAACCAAGCCCGGCGCGAACGCCCCGCCCGCCCCGTCGATGGCCTCCACAACACCCAGCACCACAACTTCCGTCTCGAAACCGTCGCCCACTCGCCCGGCCTGATGTGGAGCCTGGCGTTTCTGCCCGACGGACGTTTTCTGGTCACCGAAATCGACGGGCCTGTCCGCTTTATCGAGGCCGATGGCACGCTGCTGGAACCCGTCCGCAACACCCCCGCCGTTGTGCGCCACGGTCAGGGAGGCATGTTGGAGGTGGCCCTGCATCCCGACTTCGCCCAGAACGGCTGGATCTACCTGGCCTTTTCCCAGGGCGAGGGACGCGACGCCATGACCTCCCTTGTGCGCGGACGCATTCGCGACAACACCTGGGTCGACGAAGAAATCCTTTACCGGGCCAAACCCGAACAGCGACGCAATGCCGGGGTGCATTTTGGATCCCGCATCGATTTCCACAAGGGGTACGTCTTCTTCAGCATCGGCGACCGCGGCGCGGACGCCCAGGCCCAGAGCCTCGACCGCCCCAACGGCAAGATCCACCGCCTGCACGACGACGGGCGGATTCCGGCGGACAATCCCTTCGTCGGAAAAGCGGGCGTGGAAAGCATTTGGTCCTATGGCCACCGGAATCCGCAGGCCCTCACGTTTCGTCCGGGGGGCGACGAACTCTGGTCCACCGAACACGGCCCCCGTGGCGGCGACGAACTCAACCGCATTTTGCCCGGCCGCAATTACGGATGGCCAACGGTGACCCACGGCATGAACTACAACGGCACGCCGATCACGGAACACACACAGCTGCCCGGCATCGAGCCGCCGATCTGGCACTGGACGCCTTCGATCGCGGTCTGCGGCATGGCCTTTCTGGACTCAGCGCGTTTTCCAAAGTGGAAAGGCGATCTGTTTGTCGGCGGACTCCGCGCGGAACTGGTGGAGCGCATTCGGCTGGGGGAAAAGGGCCTTGTTGAACGCGAAGCCGTGTTGCAGGGGCAGGGACGCGTGCGGGATGTCCGCGCCGGCCCCGATGGACTGCTCTATCTCCTGCTGGAAGGCAACGGCAGCCGCATCGTCCGCCTGCGGCCCGGCGAGGAAAAGTAGGTCCGAGTCCGGAGAACCCGCTGCCTTGGTGAGGTTATCGCAGGTGTACGAAACGCCCTGCACCCCGTCCTGATCAAGGCAGGAAAGAAGCGGGCTACAGGGAATTTTCGGAAGTGAATAGAACGTGTTGGTTTATTGAATCCGTTGACAATGAACATTTTAAGTCATCGCTAAAA
>CAZCFM010000016.1:0-5615 GCA_964497855.1 uncultured Verrucomicrobiota bacterium
ACCCCACGCGGCATCCTTCGGCAATTGACCTTGCAACCCGCTTTGAAGCCGCTAAGTTATTTTTCTTTGTCACCCCCTTGGAGTTTGCCATGCAAGTGATTCACTGTCCCTCCGCCCCTCCCGCCGTCGGCCCCTATTCCCATGCTGTCCGCGTGGGCAATCTGCTGTTCTGCAGCGGTCAGATCCCCCTCGATCCCGCCACCAAACAAATTGTTCCCGGCGGTATTCGCGAACAGACCGATCAAGTCCTCCGCAACGTGGCGGCGGTGCTCGACGACCAGGAACTGCACTTCGCCAACGTCGTGAAAAGCACGATTTTCATGACCGATCTCAAGGATTTCCCCATCGTCAACGGCATCTACGCCCAGGCCTTTGGCGACCACAAACCCGCCCGCTCCACCGTGCAGGTCGCCGCCCTTCCACTCGGTGCTATGGTGGAAATCGAAGTCATTGCCGAAGTCTTCTGATCCATGCGATCCGAGACCATGACTCTGCTTCTGCTCGTCGTGCTGGGTTTCACCACCTGGCAGGGCCTGCAGCAGCCTGTGGTCATGATGAAGTACCTCTTCAGCACCGAACGGTTCCGCCTCCGCCGCGAATACCTCCGCCTGATTAGCCCGGCTTTCCTGCACGCCTCCTGGGGCCACTTTTTCGGCAACGCCCTGACTCTCTACTTCTTTGCGGGCACCCTCGAATCCCGGATCGGCCCCGGCCCGATGCTGGCCACCTTCTTCCTGTCCGTGGCCGGCGGACACCTCATCTGCCTGCTGCTGCATCCCCATGGCGACTACCGCGCACTCGGGGCCTCCGGCGGCGCGCTCGGCGTCCTCTTCTCCACCATTCTTCTGATGCCGGGCATGACCCTGCTGCTCTTCCCCCTACCCATCCCCATTCCCGGCTGGCTCTACGCCATCGCCTACCTCGCCTACACCGTGACGTCCCTGCGCGGCGACAGCGGTGTCAGCCACGAAGCCCACCTCGGCGGCATGCTCAGCGGCGTGGGGATCACCCTGCTCCACGCCCCCCGTGTCGCCATGGCGCAACCTCTGCTGCTCTCGGCCATTCTCCTGCTCGGCGGCGGCGGACTCTGGTACTTCCACGCCAACCCCGGACGCGTCCCCGGCTTTCTCGGCTTCCGCCTGCGCGGCCTCGTTCAGGACATTCAACGCCGCCGCCACGCCCAACACGAGGACCAACTCGACGCCCTGCTCGACAAGGTCGCCCGCGAAGGTCTCCACAGCCTCTCCTCCCGCGAACGCGCCACTCTCGAAGCCGCCTCCAAACGCCGCGGAGGCCAACGCCGATGAGCCGCAGCCGCTTCCTCCCCATCGCCCGCCTCACCTGCGTGGAAATCCCCCGTCAGCCCGCGCTGCTGCTCCTGACGACCACCCTCATCCTCTTCATCGCCTGCCTGCCCTTCCTCATCTCCTTCAACCTGGGCGAAGCCGGCAAACTGGTGCGCGACAGCGCCCTCGCCATGATGTTCCTCGGCGGCCTCCTGCTCGCCGTCCCCGCCGCCTGCAATGCCGTCAGCAGCGAAATCCGCCGCGGCACCGCCGGCGCCATCCTCAGCAAACCCATCAGCCGCGGACGTTTTCTCGCCGCCAAGTTCGCCGGGGTCTCCGCCGTGATGCTCGTCTTCTCCCTCATGGCCACGCTCACGATTGTCATGACCGACCGCGCCGCCGCCCGCGAATTCGACATCGCCTGGGAATTCCTCGTGCCGGTCTACATCGCCGTCGCCGCCGCCTATCTCGTCGCCGCCCTCATCAACCACCGCACTTCCCGCCCCTTTCCCTCCACCGCCTTCTGGTGCATGGCCCTGTTCCTCGTGCTGGCCTTCGCCTGGACCCTCACGCGCGGCGGCGGCGGCGGCGGCGGGGTCATCGACCACGGCTCGCACAGCCACGCCGACCCCAACGCGGGCGAACCCATCCCCGTGCGCTGGGCCCTCTTCCAGGCCGGACTCCTGCTTACCTTCGCCGCGCTCATGCTCCAGGCCCTCGCCCTGCTCTGCGCCCTCCGCCTCGCCACCGTCCCCGCTCTCTCCGTCTGCGGAGGCTTCTTCCTCCTCGGCCTCATGTCCGACTACCTGCTCGCCGAACGCGCCCAGCAGCAGCTCTGGGCACGCGGTGCCTACGTCCTCCTCCCCAACTGGCAGCACTTCTGGATGGCCGATGCCCTCAGCGCCGGCGGCAGCATCCCCTGGGTCTACGTCGGACAAGCCGGACTCTACGCCCTCGCCTGGACCGCCGCCATCCTATTCCTCGCCCTCGGCCTGTTCGAACGCATGGAGGTCCGCTGATATGCAAGAACCCATCCTCATCACCCGCGACCTCTGCAAAACCTTCCGCGACTTCTGGCGACGCCCCCGCGCCCGCGCCGTCGACGGCGTGTCCTTCGAGCTGCAGCCCGGCGAAGTCTTCGGACTGCTCGGCCCCAACGGCTCCGGCAAAAGCACCACCATCAAAATCCTGCTCGGACTCCTGCACGCCGACAGCGGCGAGGTGCGCGTGCTCGGACGCCCCCCCCGCGACGTTCGCGTCAAGGCCCGCGTCGGCTACCTCCCCGAAGAATCCTACCTGTATCCCTACCTCGACGCCCGCGAAACCCTCCGCTTCTACGCCTCCCTCTTCGGCCTCCGCGGCGCAGAACGCGAAAAACGCATCGACGGCCTGCTCGACATGGTCGGCCTCGCCCACACCGGACGCCGCCGCGTCGGCGAGTTTTCCAAAGGCATGGCCCGGCGCATCGGCCTCGCCCAGGCCCTCATCAACGACCCCGATCTCGTGATCCTCGACGAACCCACCTCCGGGCTCGATCCCCTCGGCACCCGCCAGGTCAAAGACATCGTCCGCGCCCTCGCCGATCGCGGCAAAACCGTCCTCCTCAGCTCCCACCTGCTCGCCGATGTCGAAGACGTCTGCGACCGCGTGACCATTCTCTACGGAGGCAAAGTCCGCGCCGCCGGACCCATCCGCGAACTGCTCCAGGTGGCCAACCACCTCCAGCTTCGCCTCAAGGACCTCGACGACGCCAAACGCCGCGAGCTGCTCGACGCCCTCGAACGCATCCTCGGCGAGCGCCCCGCCCTCGAACCCACCCGCCGCGACCTCGAAACCTTCTTCCTCGAAGTGGTCGCCCAGGCCCGCCGCGAATCCGGCGAAGCCAGCGGCACCCGCGAGGAAGGCGATTTGCCGGAGTTCCTGAAATGACACCGGAGCAACACCTCCACGCGCCCCGACGACCGAATCCCCATTCGTCACTCGACACTCGTCATTCGTCACTCTTTTCCCCGTTTCTCCCCATCTACCGCCTCACGCTCCGCGCCGCCCTCCGCGAGAAGGTCGTTCTCTCCATGCTCGCCCTTCTCGGAATCCTCCTCTTCGTGCTGCCCCTCGGACTGCGGGGCGACGGCACCGCCGCTGGCATTCTGCGCATGCACATCCGCTACAGCCTCGGCCTCTCCGCCCTCCTGCTCGCCGGTATGACCCTTTGGATGTCCTGTGCGTCCATCGCCACCGACCTCAGCTCCAAACGCCTGCAAATGCTGCTCACCAAGCCCGTCTCACGCGCCATCCTTTGGTGGGGCAAGTGGGCCGCCGTCAGCAGCATCATCACCGCACTGCTTTTCCTCTGCGGTGCCGTCACCCTCCTCCGCATGTATGGGATTCGCGCCAGCATCGAGAACCCCGACGAGCTTCGCCATCTCCAGGATTCCTTGCTCACCGCCCGCGCTCCCCTCGATCCTCTCCCCGTCGATCTCCGCCCCATCGCCGAACGATTGCTCGCGGAACAACTCGCCGCCAACGCCATTCCTCCGGAGGCCGACCGCGAAGACATCCTCGAACAGCTCACCCAATATGCCGCCGTGATGCGCAACTCCTCCGCCCCTGGCAGCAGCGTCTCCTGGGACTACGATCTCCCCGCGCCTCTCCGTCCCGGCACCGCCCTTCAACTCGCCTACCAATTCGATGGCTCCTCCCTCGGCACCACCCGCGTTCCCGGCACCTGGAGCGTCGGCACGCCCGACAATCCCGCCCTCTGGACCCATGACGTGGACAAAGCCCCGCAGGGCGAACACCTGCTCTTTCCCAACCGCGACAACGTCCTCGCCGGCGCCACCCGCCTGCGCGTGACGTTCACCAACCGCGGCGAAGCCGACAGCATGGTCTTTTTCCGTAGCGAAGAGGGTGTCCGCCTCTATCTCCCCGGCGGACATTTCGCCCCCAACCTCTTTCGCGCCCTCATTCTCTACGCCGGACTCCTCTCCCTGCTCGCCGCCATCGGCATGAGCGCCGGCGCCGTGTTTTCCCTTCCCGTCGCCTGCTACGCGACCTCCGCCATCCTCCTCCTCCAAACCCTGTCCGGCACCCTCGAAAAAGCCGTCACCGAAGGAACCGCCCTCACCCACATGCACGAGGCCCCCGCCGCCATCCGCATCATGGACCACGCAACCCTCGCCACCTACCGAACGCTCCTCTTCCTGCTCCGGCCCCTCGAACTCGCCGGACCGCTCGACCGCGTTGCCCGCGGCATCCTCGTCTCCCCCGCTGAAACCGCCCGCGCCCTCGCCCTGCGCTTCAGCCCCGTCCTCCTCGTGATTTCCTTCAGCGGAATCCTCCTCTTCCACCGCCGTGAAACCGGAGGCGCGGAATGAAAAAGGTCTTCCTCCTCCCCTTCCTCCTCTCCCTCCTCTTTTTCCTCATCGCCGGGTCGCAGCACGCGGGTCTGGTTGCGGCCCGAAAACGATATCACCTTCAGGTGGTTCCGCCCGAGGACACAACCCCCCTCGTCGCCATCACCACCGTTGCCTTCGGCGGTTTCCGCGGCCTGGTGGCCGACGCCCTCTGGGTGCGCGCCAACGAACTCCAGGACAACGGGCAGTTCTTCGAACTCGTTCAACTCGCCACCTGGATCAGCCAACTCGAACCCCACGTTCCCGAAGTCTGGTCCTTCCAGGCCTGGAACCTCGCCTACAATATCTCCGTGTTTTTCCCTGACCCCGAGGACCGCTGGCGCTGGGTCAACCACGGCATCAACCTCCTCCGCAACGAAGGCCTCCGCCACAACCCGACCTCCGCCGCCCTCCATTGGGACATCGGCTGGATGTACCAGCACAAAATCGGCATGGAGATGGATCAGGCCCACCACACCTACAAACGCCGCCTCGCCGAAAGCGTCCAGAACATCCTCGGCGGACCCTTCCTCAACCTTGACACCCTGACCCCCGACCAACGCGCCGCCTTCGAAACCACCTTCCGCATGGACCTCGATTTCATGCGCGAACTCGATGCCCTCTACGGTCCCATCGACTGGCGTCTGCCCGCCGCCCACTCCCTCTACTGGTCGGCCCGCGGCGAGCCCCTTGCCCGTGACAGTTTCCGCCGCCGCTCCCTTCAGCGCATGCGCATGCAGAGTTTGAGCGATCTCCTCCGCCGCGGCCGCGTGCTGGGTGACCCCGCCACGGCCGCCTTCATTCCGCTCCCACGCCTGGAACTTCTCGACATTCTTCTCGGTGAATTCAGCAGCGCCACCACCGCCCAACCCAACAATCCCCCGCTCCGCAACGCCTACCAGAGTTTCCTCCGTGACAGCCTCCTGCTCTTTGCCGA
>CAZCFM010000016.1:5715-7056 GCA_964497855.1 uncultured Verrucomicrobiota bacterium
TACAATGCCATTCATCCTTCCGAACTCAGCCGCGAGCAAGCCCTCACCCGCATTGTCGCCCAGCTCCGACGCTCCGCCGCCTTGAAGGACGAAGACCCTTCCCGCGCCGCCTTCTTCCGCCAATCGGCCCTCCAAATCCACCGCCTTTTCCAGGAAAGCCGCCGGGGCGAAGAGCATCGTATCCGCACGGAACTTCCCGACCTGGAACTCATTGAAACACTTTTGCGTGAAATTCCCTAAGATTTTCCACTCCAGACACGTCTCCTTCCATGAATGATCCCTCTGCCGACATGGAAAACCTGATGCAAACCCACGCACCCCCCCTCCTGCGCTACGCCACCCGGCTGCTGCGCAACCCCCATTCCGCCCAGGACGTGGTCCAACAGGTGTTTATTCGTTTTGCCCGCCTCACACCGCAATCCCGGCCCCCATCCGACCGCCTCCGCGCCTGGCTCTACCGCTGCACCCACAACCAGGCCATCGACCTCATCCGCGCCGAACAGCGCCGCAAAAAACTGCACGAATCCCATCTCGACCTCCAGAGCGACGGAAGCCCAGACCCCCGGATTCCCCTCCTCCTCGAACACGTCCACATTCTGCCCGGCTCCGAAAAATCCGTGCTCCTCCTCCGTTTGCAGGAAGGCCTCAGCTACCGCGAAATCGCCGAAGTCACCGGCCTCAAAGAAGGCCACATCGGCTGGCTCTTGCACCAGGCCGTCAAAACCCTCTCCGCCCAACTCCGCACGCAGGAGGTCCCGGCATGAACTGGAACATCGACGATCCCCGCTGGACCGCCTATCTGCTCGCCGAACTCTCCCCGCAGGAGTCCGCCGACGCGGAGGCTGTTTTAAAATCCGACCCCGCCCTGCGCCGCGACGTGGAAGCCCTGCGCGAAACCCTCGCCCTTCTCCACAACGCCCTGGCCGAAACGCCGGCCCCTGCGTTGGACGACCTCCGCCGCGAAGCCGTGCTTCGCGAAAAACCCTCCCGCCCTCTTCCCTTCGTCTGGATTCCCACTGCCGCCGCCGCCGCCCTCCTCGTCATGCTCGGCCTGCACCATGCGCAGAACAATCCGCCCCAGCCAGAAGCACTGTCCCTTCCCGCCCCTGCGATGGATTCCATTTCCAGATCGGATTCCCTGCCGGAAGCCGCTGCCTTTTCCATGCCTGCGGAACAAAACGAAGGAATCGGCGGAGGCGCTGCGGGAGAAGCCGTGCTGTCCGACGCGTTTTCAGCACCCGCAGGGATGGACAAGCGACTCCATCGTTCCCGCGCGGAAGCCCCAGCAGTTGTGGAAGTCGAAGCTGTGGAGCCCGCCACAGCGATGATGCTCAGCGCCGC
>CAZCFM010000016.1:7156-38400 GCA_964497855.1 uncultured Verrucomicrobiota bacterium
CAGTTGTGGAAGTCGAAGCTGTGGAGCCCGCCACAGCGATGATGCTCAGCGCCGCACCCCCGGACCCCGTTCCCTCGCCCAGTCCCACGCCAACCAACCGCGTGGAGCAGATCAACGCTCCCGTTCTGCCCACACAGCCCTGACGGGGTTCAACATCAGGACGGAGGGTTGTAGACCGGATAATCGGTGTAGCCGGCCGCGCCGGGCGTGTACCATTTCGACATGTCGGTGCAGGGAGCGAGTGGCCAGTTGTGGGCGTAGCGTTCGACAAGATCCGGATTGCTGATGTAGGGACGGCCGATGGCGATCATATCGGCGGCGCCGGACACGAGGGCGGCCTCAACGGCGTCGCGGTCATATCCGCAGTTGCCGATCAGCGGAGCGCTGAAGACGGATCGGAATTCGGGAAGCGTCAGTGGATCGCCGAGCTTGTGAAAACCAAAGGCGAGGCCGTCCATGACATGCAGGTAGGCGAGATCGTAGCCGTCCAGCTCGCTGGCGGCGTAGAGGAACTGCTCGCGGAAATCGGGCGAGCCCATGTCGTTGAAAACGCCATTGGGCGAAAGCCGCACGCCCACGCGATCAGCCCCGATGACGCCACACACGGCTTCGGTGACTTCGCGGAGAAAACGAAACCGGTTTTCAATGCTACCGCCGTAGGCGTCGATGCGCTGGTTGGTTTTCGACTGAAGGAACTGGTCGAGCAGGTACCCGTTGGCGGAATGAATTTCCACCGCGTCAAACCCCGCGCTTTTCGCCAACATGGTGGCGCGGCGGTAGTCATCGACAATCCCCGGGATTTCGGAGAGGTTGAGGGCGCGGGGCGTTTCGTAAGGCTTTTTGCCGAGGGGCGTGTACACGTGGTCGCCATTCAGGCGGAGGGCGGAAGCGGAAACCGGCAGCGCCCCCTGATGAAAATCGCTGTGCGACGCGCGACCACAGTGCCAGAGCTGCAGGGCGATTTTTCCTCCGGCGGCATGTACGCTGTCGACCACCTGTTTCCATCCCGCCGCCATCTCGTCGTTGTAGATGCCGGGCGTGTTGTTGTAGCCGATGCCTTGGGGACTGACGACCGTGGCCTCGGTGATGATCAGTCCGGCGGAGGCGCGCTGGCGGTAGTGTTCTGCCATGAGGGCGTTCGGGATGCGCTCAGTTCCGGCCCGCGAGCGGGTCATCGGGGCCATGGCAATACGGTTTTTGACGTCGATGGAACCCAGGCGGGTGGGGGAAAGCAGTTTCATGGAAGGACTCCGGTTTTTCAGGTTGAAATCCCTATGTACACCGAAGCCGGAAAAATTCCACTGTCGCACCCCAAACATTTGCAGGATGCGGCGGGTGCCAGTCCTCAGTTTAAGTGGCGGATGTGGATTTCGAATGAATGCGTGTTTCAGACCTGGCTTTCAGCACCAACGGTGCGATGCATCCCAGCCCAGCGCAACGCGCTGGGAATCGCGGATCAGTAAAGAAGTGCGGTCTGAAGGACCGCCGCAACGCGCGTCGCCAACGCACGTTGCCCTGTGCTCCGAATTGCGGCGGTCATTCAGACCGCGCCCCGTATGCTTTCACCGACCCCCGCGCGGTGCGCGGGGTTGGAATGCGGTCGCACCTTTGGTGCTGAACTCTCACAGCGAGTATTGGGACAACCATGTGTGTGCACCCACTCCGGGGTGTTCTCACTCAAAACATTCGCGGAGCGGAGTGACGCGCAGTTCGCGGCGAAGCGTTTCGGCATTGATTCCCGGTGCTCGCACCCGCGCGGGAAGGCCCGGGGCCAGATGCAGGAAGTTGTCGCTGAACACGGTGTCGCTGTGGGTCAGTTCGAGGCGGGTCCAGGGCGCGCAGGCCTTGGAATCAAGGTCTATGAAGGCCCCGTCGTCATCTTCGCCAATCTGAACAGAGATTTTCGGATCGCTCAGTTTCCAGTACTTGGGTTTGGCGAAAAAGCCGAGGTTGCGGGAGACTTCGACGCCGTCCTCGACAATCCAGGCCCACACCAGCAGATCTCGGTCGGCCGGCGTGGGGATGTCTTTGTGGCCGCGAATCTCAAGCGGCAGCCGGATTTCGCCTTCACGCATCCGCCACTCCCTGCAATCGAGGCGGAGGATTTCGGCGTTGCTCTGCGAAGGAATGCGCACATCTTCCGATCCTTCGGCAAGCGTTTCGCCCGCGCAGGTGCAGACACGCCAGTTCATGCGCCCCCGGAAGGTTCCGGGGCGGTGGTTGGACACATGAAACGCCATGTGGCTGTCGGCGTGGTTTTCCAGAAGGCTGACAAGCACAGGGCTGAAGAAACGACGGGCAAAATACTGCAACGCTTTCCAGCGTCCATACACATCGATGGACGCCCAGGTTGCGCCGGGCCACAGGTCGTTCACCTGCCAGTAGAGCAGCCCATCCATGCGGCCTTGGATGCGGCGCGCGTGTTCGGCCGCGACCTGGATGCACACCGCCTGGATGAGTTGCGTCATCCACAGCGTGTTCGGGAAGGTGTTGGGAACCGGGAACCAGGCAAGCAGATATTTGTAGATGGTCTGATTGCCGGGACCGGAGCGCTGGTGGTAGTCCATGATCCAATTGATCAAACTGCGGTCCTCCGGCGCGGTGAACGCGTCCACCGTGCGCGGTTCCGGAAAACTTTGGAACCCGAATTCCGACATGAAGCGGCATTTCCAGTCCCGCTGCGATTCGATGGACTGGTTGCCGAACCAGACGCTCCAGTAGTGGGCGTCGCCAGCGCGGTCATCGTAACAATTGTGGCGACCGGCGCCGGGAGTGTGCCCACTGGAAGGCCAGTAGGCCGTGACCCCGTCCTCCACAGCCACCACCGCCGGCAGAAGCTCGTCGAACAGCGCGAGATAGTCCGGCTCCGGCATGGGTTTCCCGTACTCCCAGGTTGTGCGGCCCCATTCCACAAGTCCCTGCTCGATTTCATTGTTGCCACACCAGATGGCCAGACAGGCGCGATGATGCAGCCGCCGCACATTGTCGCGGGCCTCCGCGCGTACATTTTCCATAAACGCCGCATCATTGGCCGGATATCCGGAGCAGGCGAACATGAAGTCCTGCCACACAAGAAGGCCCATCTGGTCGCAGAGGTCGTAGAAGCGTTCGTCCTCGTAGATGCCGCCGCCCCAGACACGCAGCATGTTCATGCCGCTGTCGGCGCAGGAACGCAGCAGGTGTCCGTAGGTCGCATCCGCAATGCGCGAGGGAAACACATCGCAGGGAATCCAGTTGCCGCCCTTCATGAAGATGTCGCGTCCGTTGACGCGGAAACGGAAACACTCGCCGTGCGCGTCGGGCTCGCGGACAAGCTGAAGGTCGCGCAGACCGAGGGTCAGGTTGTAAACATGCAACACCTGACCCTGTTTGTCCAGCAGGCGGGTTTCAAGAGAGTAGAGAGGTTGTGCCCCCATGCCGTTCGGCCACCACAGCTCGGGAGACGACAGCTCGAGTGTGTTGGACTCCGATTCCGCCACCACCCGGCCCTGGAACAGCAGGCGATGCTGAACACGTCCTTCGCCTTCGATGTGGGGTGTCAGGTGCAGTCGGACGAGGTTTCCGCAGTGTTCCTGACGGACCCGCACATGGGTGATGCGCGCGTCATACGACAGCAGCGCGGCAGGACGCCAGATGCCCGCCGTCGGGGCCATCAGACCCCAGTCCCATCCGTAGGCGCAGGCCATTTTGCGAATATAACTTTTCCCGGCGTAGTCGGGATGATACTGGCTCCAGCAATGAATCCGCATCTCCGCATCGCGGGCCTTCATTTCGGGAATCGTGGAAGAGAAGGTCAGGCGGAGCTGATTCTCACCACTGCGCAACGCCGTCCCAGGGTCCAGCTCCCAGCTGCGGAACATGTTGTCGGTTTCCGCCAGCAAGACCCCGTTGAGTTCGATGCGGCAAAAGGTGTCCAGTCCCTCGAAGCGCAGGCGCTGGTGACGGCGGGCCATCTGCTCCGGCGAGACCGGGAAGTTCGTTTCATACACCCAGTCCCGCTCGGCCACCCAGAAGATTTCCTTTTCGTTGTCACGGAACCAGGGATCGGGAATGCGCTTGGCTGCCAGAAGGTCGCTGTGTACACAGCCGGGGACTGTGGCGGGCAGGCGGTCTTGGGGTGTGGTGGTGTCGGAAAATGTCCAGACAGTTGGCAACGCTTCGATTCGGAGGGGGTGCATAGGGTACCTGGTGGGAGGGATAAAAGTGCTCCTGTCTAGGCGATGGGATGCGTCTTCACAAGTGCGGGTTTCACCTTTTTAGGCTTTTAGCCCGACGCGGCGGAGCGGCTGAAACCGTTCCGCTATTGCCTCTCTCGCTCAAGGTGTTAAGAAAAAACCTCAACCTCTAAAATCACCCTTTAAAAAGTAACAAACTGAAACCTCATGAAAAAATTGTTTGCTGTAGGCATCGATTTGGGAACCAGCAATTGCGCGCTGGCCCTCGCGGGACCAGGCTCCCTCTCCGTGTTGCCCATTCCCCAGTGCGCCGCCCCGGGAACCCTGGACAAGGCCGACACCCTCCCCTCGGCCCTCTTTCTCCCACTCGCCGATGAGTTTGCGCCGGACGCATTCTCCCTGCCCTGGGCCGGACCCTCCGACATCGTCGTCGGCACCTTCGCCCGCGAGCGCGGCCCCCTCGCAGCGGACCGTCACATCCACTCCGCCAAATCCTGGCTCTGCCACGCGCAGGCCGAGCGCAAAGCCCCCATCCTCCCCTGGAACAGCCAGGCACCCGTCGCCAAACGTTCCCCCGTCGAAGCCTCCCGCCTCCTCCTCGAACACCTCCGCCAGGCCGCAGCCGCCGCCGGTGCGCCGGACGACGCTCAGGTCGTCATCACCCTGCCCGCGTCCTTCGACGAGGCGGCGCGGGCGCTGACCCTCGATGCCGCGCAGGGCGCCGGCCTCCACGATGTCGTCCTTCTCGAAGAACCCCAGGCCGCCTTCTACGCCTGGATCGCCCGCAATCCCGACACCTGGCGCAAACAGGTCCGCGCCGGCGATCTCGTCCTTGTCTGCGACGTCGGCGGCGGCACGGCCGACTTCTCCCTCATCGCCGTAAACGACGATGGGAACGGCAATCTCGCCCTCGAACGCCTCAGTGTCGGCGAACACATCCTTCTCGGCGGCGACAACCTGGACCTGGCCCTGGCTCACAGCCTGCGCGCTGATCTCGAAGCCGCCGGACACAGCGTCGACGCCTGGCAGTTTCTCTCCTTGCAGCACGCCGCCCGCGCCGCCAAGGAAAAATTGTTCTCCGACGACAGCCTCGACGAGGCACCCGTGGCCATCGCCGGACGCGGGTCAAAACTCTTCGCCTCCACGCTCTCCACTCCTCTCACCCGCGAGGTCCTCACCCGCATTGCGGTGGACGGCTTTCTCGCCCTGACCGGACCAGAGGATTTTCCCCTCAAACGCAAAAACACCGCCCTCCGTGAATTTGGCCTGCCCTACGCCGCCGATCCGGTTCTCAGCAAACATCTCGCCCGTTTTCTCGCCCGCAGCCGCGAAGCCGTGGCCAGTTCGACGGCCCACGCCGCCCTCGTGGGTCCCGAACGCCTCGCCCATCCCTCCGGTCTGCTGCACCCGAGCGCGCTGCTCTTCAACGGCGGCTTCTTCAAGGCCGCCCCGCTGCGCCAGCGCGTCGAGGCCCTGCTCGCCTCCTGGAACGGCGGACAGGCCCCGCGCACCTTGGAAGGGGCCGAACTGGACCTCGCCGTCGCCCTCGGTGCGGCGGTCTTCGGACGTCAGCTTCTGGGCGGCGAAGGCCTCCGCATCAAATCCTCCACCGCCCGCGCCTACTACCTGGGCCTGGAGGACGGCGGCATGGCGATTCCCGGACTCGTTCCGCCCCTGCGCGCGGTTTGCGTCTGCCCCCTCGGACTGGAGGAGGGCGCGAGCCTGGCCCTGCCCGAACGCGAGTTCGGTCTGCGCGTCGGCGAAGCCGCCGAATTCCGCTTTTTCGCCTCCACCACCCGCGGGGCCGACACGGCGGGTGACATCGTGGACGACGCCGGGCGCGAACTCGAAGAAACCGCCAGCCTCGAACTCACCCTCCCCGCCACCGGAGACCTCAAGCCGGGCGACATCGTCCCCGTGCGGCTCGAAACCCGCCTCAGCGAGATCGGCGCCCTCGAACTGCGCATGAAACACAGCCGCTCCGAACAGTCCTGGCGCCTCGAATTCAACACCCGCGCCGGCGGGGAATAACCCCCGCGTCCCGGGACCGGTCCTTTTCTCTTCGGCCAGGCCATGGCCCGCACGGTCGCCGGTGACACCGGAGCCGGCCTTGTCGCCCTCTCCGCGAAGGACGCCAACGCCGACGACTGGAATAAAGTCACCGCCGGCATCGACTACTACGCCTGCTTCGTCATCAAACACCAGCCGCGCAACTATTTTCACTTCGCTCCCGTTCTCCCGGCCGGCCACATCGCGCAGATGAAAGAGGGGGCCCGCCTCTGGACCGAGGTCGAACCCCTCGGCCGCCCCAATCCCGTTTCAGTCAGCATTTGAAATTGCGATCAAATCCTGTCTGAGAGGCCCTCAAACTGAGGTCTGGTGACCGGGAGCGACCAGAGCTTTGCCCGAAAAATCCCGATAGGGTCCCTCCGGACTCCCCGCCCCCATACAAGGGTTCAGTGCCACTCGTTGGAGGGGAAAAACACGACCCGTTTGTAGAGGCTCCCCGAGGGGCGGCTGAGAATAAACTCCACCAGTTCACACACCTCTTCCGGTGTCATCAGACGGCTCGCGTCCCCGGGATAGGGATTTTTTTCCGCATCCCACAACGGCGTCTGAATCCCCCCCGGACAAAGTGTCGAGACGGAGATGCCGTGCGGGATCAGCTCCTGGGCCAGGGCGTCGCCAAACCCGGTCATGCCGTGTTTGGAAGCGCAATACGCCGCCTGCGTGGGAATGCCGCGGGTGCCGGCCACGGAGCAGATGTTGATGATGCGGCCCGCTTTTTTCTCCATCATTCCCGGGATCACCGCGTGGGTGAGATACATCGTTCCTTTGAGGTTGGTGTCGATGATCCGGTCGAGGGTCGCCACATCCTGCTCCCAGAAGGCTTTCATCTCCACCACTGCCGCGTTGTTCACCAGCGCATCAATCGGACCCCGGGTGTGCAGAATCTCCGCCACCACCCGCTGCAGCGCCTTGGCATCCGACACATCCACCGGAAAAACACCGATGTTGGCGTTTTGCCGGGCAAGCGCTTGAAGTTTGTCTGCGGACCGGGCCAGCGCGCTGACCTTCACGCCGGACGCGGCCAGACGCAACGCCAGGCATTCGCCCACGCCGCTGCTGGCGCCGGAAATCACAATATGATTCATATGAGGGCAACGGGTGAAAGGCTGGAGAAGGGCAGGGTCGGTACCATACAGAAAATCCCACGGACCGTGCAACAGGATATCCGTGGGAAATTCCGCCAACGTGGCGATCGGCCGTCTGGGCGTCAATTACTTCTACAACCGCGGGTATCGCACGATCGCCTTTCTCGGACCTTCCACGCTCGGGTTTTCCGCTCTGCGGGAGGCCGGCTATCGGGAGCGTATGAGCGAACTGGAACTTCCGCATCACTGTTTTGAAGGGAATGAATGGACCCCGGACCGCGTCGCGCACCTGCTGCGTCTGGACGCGCGAACGGCGGTGGTGTGTGCGGCCGACAATTTTGCCAGAAGTCTGATTGAAAGTTTGGATACCCCCCTGGTCACGGTCCCCTCGCGTCTGGCGGTGCTGGGAGTTGACGATGACAGTCTGCAAAATGCCCTCTCATCCTTGCTCAACGAACTCACCGACGCCCGCATCAACAAGGCCCGCGAGCTGCTCACCTCCACCACCCTTCACATGAAGGAAATCTCCAGCCTGCTCGGCATGGAGGATCAATCCCGTTTCAGCATGACCTACAAACGCGAAACCGGCGAGTCCCCCACCCAGTACCGCCACCGGGTGTTGCCCATTCCTTGAAGACGAGCGGAGACGAAGGTGCTTGGACTCCACACAAAGGACTGTATCCATGAGTATACTCTTATCGCGATCCGTGAATCCGGAAAATTCCTATCGGTGGCTGAAGCCACCGGGCGCGGAGTTTTCCGAAACGGAAGGTGCCGTCCTCTCTTCCGGCCCGGAACCGCCCGGCGGCTTTCGCCGCTGGGCGGAACCTTTCCGGCCGAACACGGAAAGACCGCCCGCCAAAGACCCCCTGTGCCCGCCAGCTCTCCGGATGTAAATCCTTTCAGCTGGACGAGTCCGGCGTGAGGCCTCCCTTTCAGGGGGGAAGTCCTTGCCCATGGTGAAGAGAATTTTTTTAGTGATTATCATTTTTATTGCAAGCACCCATAAATATGGTAATTTACTTGTATGAAAACGACCTTGGACATCCCGGATCTCATCTTCCGCCAAAGCAAAGCCAAAGCGGCCTTGCGCGGTGTGTCGCTGCGCCAGTTCGTCACCGAGGCTTTGGAGGACAAGGTTTCCATGCCAACCACAAGCCGGATACCCGCCTTGGACCCTCCCTGGATGAAAGGCTTTGGTGCGCTCGCGGATCTTCACGGGGAGACGATCGCGATCGACACACGCATTCAGGAAGCCTTCGGAACTCTTGAAGAGGAAGACAAAGCATGATTTTGGATACAAATGCCCTTTCGGCCTGGGCCGATGGCAACCCCGCATGCCGTTCAGCCTTTCGAGAAGCGAGCCGGATCATCATCCCTGCCATCGTGATTGGGGAGTACCAGTATGGTATTCGCCAGTCCCGTCACCGGGAGCGCTATGAAGCCTGGCTCACACAAAACCTGCCCCATACCGAAATCCACCCCATCACTGTTCAAACCGCCGACGTGTATGCGGACCTGCGCATTCATCTGAAAACAAAAGGCAACCCCATCCCCGCCAACGACCTCTGGATTGCCGCCCTTGCGCTCGAACTCAAGCTTCCGCTCCTCAGCAACGACAGACACTTCGACCACATCCCCAAACTCCTCCGCTTGCATTTTTAAACGTGGGGCTCGGGGTCAGGCCAGGGCTCGGGGTCACCTACACTTTTTGGATTTCAATCCCGTCATTCCGCAATCCGAAATCCACATTCCCAAATCAAACCGGGGGTGAAGAGATGACCGGTGGGAAATCCTTTCCCGCTTCGGCTTGCATCCTGTCGCTTTGGTTATAGTTTGCACGAACCATGTCCGTTAAAAATTTCACAATCCTCCTATTCCCGGTCCTGCTGGCCGCCTGTGGGCGTCAACCGAAGGTACGGACCTATGTCGAAACCGTGCAACTGCCGCCGCCCCGGCCTGCGGTGGCCGCGCCGGCGATGCCGGGTGACATGCGGGCCGCGCCCCTGACCGTGGAACCAATCCCGGAAAACATGCCGGCCAACCATCCGACTCTGGCCGGAAACACCCCGGCCCCCGGCGCGAACGTCATGCTGGGCCGCGAAAATGAAGTCCCGCCCGCGCTGGCCGCCGGCGATTTATCCTGGGAACTCCCGGAAGGCTGGCGCTCCCTGCCGGCCTCGGGCATGCGTCTGGCCGCCTTCGCCCCGGAAGGCGCGGACGAAAACACGCTGGTCACCCTCATCATTCTCCCCGCCTCCGCCGGCACGCTGGAATCGCAGATCGCCCGCTGGCGCGAGCAAGTCGCCCTGCCCGCCGACACAACCCACGCCCCCATTTCCCTCCAGGGCAAACTGCCCTACGTTCTGGTCAATCTGGTCGCGGAAAGCGCCGCCGCCGAGTTGCCCCTGTCCACGATCGGCGCCATCTACGACCTTCCCGGCAACCGCCGCGCCTACCTCAAATTCATGGGCAAAACGGGTCAGTTGATCGACAACAAGGGCGGATTCCTCCAGCTCGCCGGATCGCTGGCCCTGCAGGAAGGAGAGGCCCCGTGAACCTGCCCGCGTTTCCCTCGATCACCCCCCAAAGCGTCTTCCGATTTTTCACCTCCATCCGCCTGACCGTGTTTTGCCTACTCTGGCTGGCCGTGCTGACCTTCGTCGGCACGCTCTACCAGGTGGACAACGGCATCTACCTCGCGCAGGAAAAGTTTTTCGACTCCTTTTTCCTCTGGCCCTTTTTCCCGCTGCCCGGAGCCTTCCTGATTCTGATCCTGCTCTTTCTCAATCTCTGCGCCTCCTTTTTTGTGCATTACCAGGCCGGCTGGCGCATGCCCGGACTGATGCTCATCCATCTGGGTCTCATCCTGCTCTTGCTCGGCGGCTTCGTGACCCGCATGATGGGCCTGGAGGCCAACGTCAGTTTGTTCGAAGGGGAGGGGACCAACGTCGCCAGCAGTGTTTCCGAATGGGAAATTTCCTCCGCCGAGGAAATGCTGGCCCAGCGCGAGATCCGCGCCGTCGACTTCAGCGACCTGCGCCGCGGCACCCGTTTCCGCCACGAGGACAAAGGCCCGCGTTTCCGCGTGCTGGAGCTGCACCGCAACGCGCGTCCGTTGCCGCCCAAAGACCTGAGCCCGGAGGCCCGCGCCGCCCTGCCCATGTCCCCCAGCGGAATCCAAGCCCTTCAGCCCGTCAAAAACGCCATCGAGCCCGGCGATAATTTCCCCGCCATCCGCCTCTCCGTCGAAGGGGCCAAAAACGCGAAGGAAGTGATTCTCTGGGGACGCGACGAGCGTCCGCTGGCCCTTGAACTGGAGGACGGAAGCGTGCGTTTCGTGTCCCTGCGCCGCAAACGCTTCGAATTGCCGCTCTTCATCGAACTCAACGACTTCCAGCGCACAACCTATCCCGGAAGCCAGATTCCAAAGGACTTCCGCAGCCTCATCACCGCTCACTTCAGCAACGACGTCCACCGCCAGGTCGTCATCAAAATGAACGAACCCTTCCGCGTGAACGGCTGGACCTTCTACCAGCAGAAATTCGACGTCGGCCCCGAGCGCGAGCTGTCGGTCCTGCAGGTCACCCGCAACTACGGACGCCTCATCCCCTACTGGGCCACCGGCCTCACATCCCTCGGCCTGGCCATGCATTTCCTGCAAATGCAATGGATGCAGCTTCGCCGCCGGAGGAAATCCGCATGAAACGCCTCTCCCTCTTCCTCCTCTGCCTCCTGTCGCTGACCGCCTTCGCGCAGGAACCCGTTCCCTCCAGAACCCTGCGCGCCTTCGGCGACCTGCCCGTCCTGCACGACGGACGTGTCATGCCGATGGACACCTACGCGCGCCTCGCCCTGCTGCAGTTTTCCGGACGCAGCGCCTTCGGCAAGGAGCCCGCCATCTCCTGGTTTGCCCGCCTGCTCTTCGTGCCAGACAGCACCCGCGACGATGCGTTTTTCCTCGTCAACCATCCCGAGGTCCTCGACGCCATGGGCGTGCCCCGTTTCCAGGCCCTGCCCGGACAGAAAAAACCCTCCACCCGCCGCTTCACCTACTCCCATCTCGTGGACGGCATGGGCAAACTCGCCGAGCTCTACGAGCAGGCCCAGAAAGTGGAGCCCAAACAGCGCGACCTCGTCGCCCAGGAAGCTGTTCGCCTCTTCGAAAACCTCATCACGTACCGCCAACTGGCCTCCGTGTTCACCCACGAACGCCCAATTCCCGGTCTGCAGATTCCGCTCCTGCGCGAACGCCTCGGTCTCCCCGCCGATGTCACCGCCTTCACCTACAGCGACCTGAAAGACCGCCTGCCCGCCATCACCGACCTTGTGCAGGCCGCCGCCGGACAGGACGATCCCGCCGCCCTCACGCCCGAACAGCGCGAAGCCCTCGGCCTCGCCTCCTACATGTTCGGCCTGCGCACCGCGCTTGTGGACATGCCGCTGCCCCTGCTCCCCGCCGCCCCCCACGGCGAACCCCACTGGCTCGCCCCCCTCGACGCCCTGCACGACGAGGAACGCGACGTGCAACTTGTCAACGCCGCCAAACAAAGCGGACTGCTGTCCACCTCCTGGGTCGCGGGCGACTGGCAAAAGGCCCGCGAGGCGATCGACGATATCGGCGAATTCTCGCAGGGACGCATGAAACACGTCCGCGAGGTGCGCAATGCCCGCGCCGAGGCCCGCTTCAACCGCGCGAACTATTTCTTCAAGGCGAAGATGATGTACATCGCCTGCTTTTTCCTCGCCTTTGCGGCTCTGATCAGCGGAAACCGTTCCCTGCGCCTCGCCGCGTGGATTCCCCTCTCCCTGGCCCTGCTCTTCCATGTGACCGGACTCGGCTGGCGCATCTTCCTCACCGCGCGTCCGCCCGTCACGAACCTCTACGGAACCTTCCTTTTTGTGGGTCTCATCTGCCTGCTGCTGGCCCTGCTGGTGGAGGCATTCCAGAAAAACGCGCTGGGCCTGTTCGTCGGCAGTTTTGTCGCCATCACCTTTCTCTACGTGGCGGACCGCTTCGGGGCGGAAGGCGACACGATGAAAAAAGTCGTGGCGGTGCTCGCCTCCAATTTCTGGCTCAGCACACACGTGCTGGCCGTGACCACGGGCTACGCCGGCGTGTGGATCGCTGGCGTGTTCGGACACATCTGGCTGGTGCTCAAGCTGCTCAACAAACCCAAAGACCTGCTCGACAAGGTTCGCCTGCCCATGGAGGGCCTGCTCGGTTTCGGACTCACCTTCGCCTTCCTCGGTACGATGCTCGGCGGCGTGTGGGCGGACCAGTCCTGGGGACGTTTCTGGGGATGGGACCCCAAGGAAAACGGTGCCCTGCTCATCGTTCTCTGGAGTGCCGCCGTGTATCATGCCCGCATTGCCGGCCTGATCCGCGAGATTGGAATGGCCGCCGGCTGCGTGATCGGCTGCATCATGGTCATGGTCGCCTGGCTCGGCGTAAACCTCCTCAACGTCGGCCTGCACTCCTACGGCTTCACCCAGTCCATGTTTAGCGGGTTTATCGGCTACATCGCCTTTGAACTCCTCTTCCTGGCCGTGGTGCTCGGACTTCTTCAGGTCCAAAGCCTCAGAAAACAGCCAAAAGCCGGGTAATTTTCGAACCAAGGCTCTGGTCTGCACTCCAGACACAAATCTTTTGCCCCCCCCCTCTTTGTGCAAGGATCCCCTTGGGATAATCCATGGAGCTGGGGAATTACGCGTCACGTAGCGACGGACCCTCGAATAGGCGTGGATTGTGATCATTCCAACAGGTACAATAATACGCTTCCCCTTGACGTTGGCGCATCCACGAAGTGGGTGCATGTCCTGCAGAGTCTATTGGGACAACGGTCGGACGTTTAGAGGGAGCCAATGGGCGAAAGGTGACACAGGCATTCCTGCCTGTGAGAGGTCTTCGTCTTCAAGCGCTGAAGTCCAACGCCACCCTGTTTCATCAGCGTTGATCAGGGGTTCGATTCTTCCTCTGCCAGGGACTATGGACGCTCGTGGTAAAAGACTCTTCACAGACACAAATGTCTGTGTTACATTTACGTGTACCCGCTTCGTGAATGCGCCCCTTGACTTTCCGGCTGCTTTCGGGCACGACTGTCCAACTGGCATTCGGAACCCCGCAACGGGCAACCTTGCACTCCGCTGCACCCCCCCATTTCCACTCCCCATGTCCACCTTTGATGAAATCCTCTCCATCGCTTCCCAAGACCTTCCGGAAGCTGGCATCGATTGTTTGCTGATCGGTGGTTTGGCGGTGAACCATTATGGGTTCACCCGCAACACCCTGGATGTGGATTTCATGATCGCCGGGCAACAGGTCGACCCTCTCAAAACGCTGCTGCGGAAAAAGGGCTTCACCAATATTTCCATTCACGAGAATGTTGTGTTTTTCACGTCCGATCAGGGCGGCCCCCGGATCGATTTCCTCCAGGTCGACCCGGAAACGATGGCGGCACTGCTCGCCCGCGCGGTGCCCATGCAGGTTGGCGGTTATCCACTGAAGGCACCTTCATTGACCGACCTTTTGGCCATGAAAATTTTTGCCCTGGCGGGAAACCCTGTCCGCAGGATGGCAAAAGATCTTCCAGACATCGCCTACCTGACTGTCCTTAACGACCTCGGCCTTGAACGGGATGTTCTCCCCTTGTGCGAACGCTATGGATCCACGGAAATTTTCGGGATGATCCAAAAACAGATCGAGGAGTTGAATCGATGAACCCGAAACGGAATATCCCCTTTCCTCCCCACCTGACCATGGATAAATACGTGGCCCATCTGGATGCGTTCTTCAAGACGCTGGATCCAGAGAAGGTTCGGCGACAAAAAGAACTGGAGGAGCGCATCGACCGGCGATTCCGTGTTTGCGACGTGGAACGGCCCGCTTCTCCGCCTGCAACGCCATGAAAAACACCCGCTTCCCCCTGCATCCACGGCTTGCTTTCCGAAATGAGCTTGGGTAGGGGTTTTTTATGAGATTGTCCACCTGCTTTGTGTTCACCTTGTTTTGTGCCACCCGCCTGTTCGGGGAATCCCTGGTCATCCCTCCGCCCGGATGGGAGCCCAAACCCTCGCCGTTGGCCTCGCCCCTGGCCGAACCCGGCGGACGCCTCAAGGTCTTTGCCTCCCAATACCCCAAGAGCTTCAACTACCTGCTCGACCGCAACGTCTTCTCCAATCAGTTGTTCAGCCATCAATTCGAAAGCCTCATCGGCCAGAATTCGCTGACCCTCGAACCGGAACCCGGTCTTGCCGAAAAAATCACCGTCTCGGACGACAAAAAAACCTTCACTTTCACGATCCACCGCGACGCGAAGTGGAGCGACGGCAAAGCCATTACCGCCGACGACGTGATCTGGACCTTCAACGCGATCATGAACGATGAACACCTCACCGGTGCCCACAAGGTCGGACTCGACCGCTTCGACCCTCCCGTCAAACTCGACGAGCGAACGGTGCAGTTCAGCGCCAAGGAAGTCCACTGGCGCAACCTCTGGTCCGTTGGCGGCTTTCCGATCCTGCCCAAACACTGGTGGGAAAAACAGGAGTTCAACAAGGTCAACTTTGAATTTCCCGTGGTCTCCGGCCCCTTCCGCGTTACCCACCTGAACGAGCCGCACTCCGTGGTCATTCAACGCCGTAAAGACTACTGGGCCAAAGATGACCCGCGCGGCGAAGGCCTCGGCAATTTCGACGAGATCGAATACCTCTTCTACGGGGACCAGGATCTGGCTTGGGACAATTTTCTGCGCGGCGAATTCGACCTCTTCGCCGTCTACACCGCCCGCCGCTGGGCCACCCAGACCACCGGCGAGCGCTTCGACAACAACTGGATCGTCAAGCAGGCCATTCACAACCAGGACGCCCTCGGCTTCCAGGGCTTCGCCATGAACATGCGCCGTCCCCTCTATCAGGACCTTCGCGTCCGCCGTGCCCTGGCCCATCTGCTCGACCGCGAACGCATGAACGCCACCCTCATGTTCAACCAGTACATTCTCAGCCGCAGTTATTTCGAGGACATCTATCCGGAAGGCAACCCGATTCCCCTCATTCCTTTCGACGTCGAAAAGGCCCGCGCCCTGCTCGCAGACGCCGGCTGGGCAGTGGGGGCCGACGGCAAGCTGGCCAAAGACGGCACGAAGTTCGTCATCAAATTCCTCACCCGCGATCCCACCTCCGACCGCTTTCTGCTCATCTACGCCGAGGACCTGGCCAAGGTCGGCATCGACCTCGAAATCGTGCGCAAAGACTGGTCGGCCTGGTCCAAAGACATGGACGAATACAACTTCGACATGACCTGGGCCGCCTGGGGCGGCGGAACCTTCAAGGACCCCGAGCCGATGTGGCACAGCAAGTACGTCGATCAGCCCAGCGGTATGAACATCACCGGCTACAAAAACCCCAAAGTGGACGAGCTGATCGACTCCACCATCGCGGAATTCGATGTCGAGGTGCGCCACCAGGCGGTGCGGAAAATCGACGCCATGCTCGCCGAGGATGTGCCCTACGTTCTGCTCTGGCACATCGATTATGTGCGCCTGCTCTCCTGGAATAAATTTGGAGCCCCGTCGCATGTGCTTGGCAAATATGGCAGCGAATACGCAGCGGAGGCCTACTGGTGGATCGACCCCGACATGGAAGCCGATCTGGACGCCGCCCGCACAAACAAAACAAAACTTCCCGGTCGCCCCGCGCGCGTCGATTTCCACAAGGTGTTCCAGATGCCCGCCGTCGCGGAACCCCTCCAGTAACACGACATGAACCAGCTCCGCTACTTCGCGAACCGCCTCCTGCTGGTCGTGTTCAGCTTTTTCGGGATCATGATCGTCAGTTTTCTGTTCACCGAACTGGTGCCCGGCGGTCCGGTGGACCAGTACATCGCGCAGCTCCGCGCGGGCAGCGCGATGGAGGGCGGCGCGCGCGGCGAGGCCGTCGTGATCTCGCCAAAAACCATCGAGGCCCTCAATAAAATTTACCGCCGCGACAAGCCGCCCGTCGTCCGTTTCGGCCTCTGGGTCTGGCAGGACCGCTTCGGCATGATGGCGAATTCCACCAAGTTCACCAACAAGACCGTCTGGGAACTGATCTCCGAACGTTTCCCCGTCTCCCTCAGTTTCGGCATTCCCAGTCTGATTCTCACCTACCTCATCTGCATCCCCCTCGGCATCGCCAAGGCCCTGCGCAACGGCAAGACCTTCGACCTCGTCAGCAGCCTCGTCGTCTTCACCCTCTACGCCATCCCCGCCTTCGCCCTCGGCATGGTGCTCAAGATGCTCTTCTGCGGTACCAGCGAACATTTCTGGAACATTTTTCCCCTCGGCGGTCACCGCTCCTCCAACTGGATGGATCTGACGGCCTGGGGCCAGTTCAAGGACCAGCTCTGGCACATGGTGCTGCCCGTCACCTGCTACGTGATCGGCAATTTCGCGGTGATGACCCTGCTCATGAAAAACTCGCTGCTCGACCAGATCAGCCAGGACTACGTGCGCACCGTGCTCGCCAAGGGCGCCACCCTCAAACGCGCCGTCTGGGGCCACGCCCTGCGCAACGCCCTCATTCCCCTCGCCACCGGCATCGGCGGCATCCTCAGCGTCATGTTCGCCGGCTCCGTGCTCATCGAAAGCGTCTTTGACATCCGCGGCATGGGCTGGCTCAGCCTCGACGCCATTGTCGGGCGCGACTACCCGCTCTTCCTCGGCATCGTCTGCCTGCAATCCATCCTCGGACTGCTCGGGCGCGTGCTTTCCGACTTCTGCTACGTGCTCATCGATCCGCGCATCCATTTCGGAGGGAACCGCTGATGGCGCTCTTCGATCCGGCCACCCGCGAAAAATTCAAACGCTTCCGCAAACAGCGCCGCGCCTGGGTTTCGCTGCTCCTGCTGGGACTGGTCTTCGTCATTAGCCTCTGCAGCGAACTGATTGCCCACCCCATGCCCTTCGCTCTCCGTTTCGAGGGAAAATTGCTTTTCCCCCGCTTCGCGCGTTATCCGCTGCCGCAGGACCTGTTTCTCGGCGACGGCATCAAAACGCCTCCCGACTACCGCAAACTGGAAACACACGAACGTTTCACCACCAACCCCGGCAACCGCATGTGGTGGCCGCCCATTCGTCTCGGTCCCTCCACCACCATGGCCCCCGAGGACATCGACCTCGGCGACGAGGTGACCCTCTCCCGCCGCCGCCGCCAGCACGTCGCCGCCCTGCGCGTCACGTCCGACCTGGCCCTGACACCCGAAAACGACGCCTCCTGGTTCTTTGGAACGGCAACCCCCGAAGTCCCCTCCGCTCTCCGCGAGGCCCTCACCGCCCGCTTCGACAACCGCGCCATGCCCGCCGTCGAAACCCCGGACGCCTCCGGACGTTTCGACTGGTCGCTCTCCCCCTACGAGGCCCGCAGCCGCGCCCCCCGCAGCCTGCGCATCCTTCTGCGCGAACGACTTCCCGCCGCCTATCGCGAAGAAACCCACATTCTCAGCGGCGGGGAGGATCTCCGTTTTCCCGAGTGGTGGGAAGGCCTTCCAGAGTCCCTGCGCACCCAACTGCTCGCGCTCAAAGACCAAGCCCGCGTCATCCCCGTGGATCCACTCCCCCACACCGACGCCGGGGGCGTGCTGTGGGACATCGGCTTCCGCAAGGAGACCGTGCAGTTCCCCTTCCGTCCCGTCAAACACCATCCCCTCGGCCTCGACCAGAGCGGACGCGACGTGCGCGTCAACCTGCTCTACGCCACCCGCATCAGCCTGCTCTTTGGCTTCACCCTCGTCGTCACCAGCATGTTTCTCGGCACCATCATCGGCGGATTGCAGGGCTACATCGGTGGCGGACTCGATCTCATCTGCCAGCGTCTCATCGAAATTTACGAGGCGATTCCTTTTCTCTACGTGATGATTCTCATCGGCTCCATTTTCGGCAAAAGTTTCGGACTGCTGCTCTTCATTTACGCCATTTTCAACTGGATCGGCATCTCCTACTACATGCGCGCCGAATTCCTGAAACTGCGCAGCCAGCCCTTCACCGAGGCCGCGCGCGCACTGGGGCTACCCGCCGGACGCATCATGTGGAAACACATCCTGCCCAACGCGCTCGTGCCCCTGATCACTTTTTTTCCCTTCAGCCTCGTCGGGGCCATCGGCAGCCTCAGCGCCCTCGATTATCTCGGCTTCGGCCTGCCCGCCGGCACCCCGAGCTGGGGCGACCTGCTCCAGCAGGCACAAACCTACCGCTACGCCTGGTGGCTGATTCTCTATCCGTCGCTCACCCTCTTCGTCATCATCCTCCTCGGGGTGTTCGTCGGCGAAGGCCTGCGCTCCGCCTTTGACCCCAAGCGGGAGGCCCACTGGGAAGCCTGATGAACGACAGTGCCCCTCTTCTCGACATCCGCAACCTCTCCGTGAGTTTTCACAACGAGGAGCGCAGCGTGCAGGCGGTGAACGACGTCTCCTTCACCGTCCAGCCCGGCGAAGTCGTCGGCCTCGTCGGCGAATCCGGCAGCGGCAAAACCGTCACCGGCATGTCCATCCTCCGCCTCGTGCCCACGCCGCCAGGACGCTACGACGGCGGACAGATTCTCTTCGAGGGAAAAGACATCCTCCAGATGCCCGTGCCGGATCTGCGGAAAATCCGCGGCTCGAAAATCAGCGCCATTTTCCAGGAGCCGATGACCGCGCTCTCGCCGCTGAAAACCGTGCGCAGCCAGCTCCGCGAACTTTTGGAACTGCACAAGCCGGAGATGCCGGACAAAGAGATGGACGCCGTGGTCGTCGATTGGCTCGCCAAGGTCGGCATTCCCGATCCCGCCGTCCGCCAGCACGCCTATCCCTTCCAGTACAGCGGCGGCATGCGCCAGCGCGTGACCATCGCCATGGCCCTGATGCTCGAACCGCGGCTGGTCATCGCCGACGAACCGACGACCGCCCTCGACGTCACCCTCCAGGCGCAGGTCTTCGACCTCATGATGCGCATGAAGTCCGGCAACACCTCCCTCATTTTCATCACCCACGACATGGGCGTCGTCTGGGAACTCTGCGACCGCGTGCTCGTCATGAAAAACGCGCAGCTCGTCGAGGAAGGCCCGGTGGAAACGCTCTTCGGTAATCCGCGCGAGGCCTACACACAGGCGCTGCTGCGCGCGGTGCCGCGTCTGACCGATCCGCCCGCCCGCGAAAACAAAACCTTCGACGGTGCGCCGCTCATCCGCGCGGAAAACCTGCAAACCTGGTTCGCCTCCAAAAAACGCCTCTTCGCCAAAACCCCCGAGCCCATCAAGGCGCTCGATGGAGTGGACTTCGAGATTCGTCCCGGCGAAACCGTCGGCGTGGTCGGCGAATCGGGCAGTGGCAAATCGACGCTGGGCCGGACGCTGATTGGGCTCGAGCGCTCCACCGGCGGGCGTTTCTGGCACGGCGAGCGTGACACCACACACCTCAGCAGCGCGGAATGGCGTCCGTTGCGGCGCCATGCGCAAATGATTTTCCAGGATCCCTATTCCAGCCTCAACGCCCGCATGAAAATCCTGGACCTGCTCACCGAGGCCCCGATCGTACATGGACTCCTGAAGAAACCCGACCCGGACTTCGCCGCGCAGTGCCTGGAGGAGGTGGGTCTCACTCCCGACATGATGCACCGCTATCCGCACGAATTCAGCGGCGGACAGCGCCAGCGCATCTGCATCGCCCGCGCCCTTGCCCTCAAGCCCCAACTCATCATCTGCGACGAGGCCGTCAGCGCCCTCGACGTCACCATCCAGGCCCAGGTGCTGGACCTGCTGCTGGAGCTGCGCGAGAAACACAAGCTCGCCTATCTTTTCATTTCCCACGACCTCAGTGTGGTCAAACGCATCTGCGACCAGGTTCTGGTGATGCGTCACGGAAAAGTGGTGGAGCGCGGCACGCCGCAGCGTGTGGTCGAACAGCCCGAACACGACTACACCCGCAACCTGCTCGCCGCCGTGCCCGTTCCCGGCGACATCCACAAGCGCCGCCGCGGCGCAGCGCTCTGACAATGGAGACGCTGCGCCCCCGCCGCCGCGGTGTCCCTTAATAAAAAAGCGCCGGACCTTGAGGGTCCGGCGCTGGGGATTCGGGTTGAAGCGGGAACTTTATTTGTCGCCTTTATTGGGATTGTGTTCCATCCAGGTCTTGATCAGCTTCCCGTCTTCGGGGATACCGTCCGCACTTTTCATTTCTTCGGTGTGGGCCATGTTGACACTCACGAAGATGATGATTTCATCCTGGAAGTTTTCCGTGCGGGTATGACGGAACAGGTACTTGCCAATGATGGGAAGGTCGCCCAGCAAGGGGACCTTCTTCACCACCTCTTTTTCCTCCCCCTGCGTCAGACCGCCGATGGCGACCGTGCGCCCGGATTCCAGCGCAAACTCGGTGTTGATGCGGCGCACCTGGGTGATGGGGAAGGAGGTTCCCGCTTCGCCGACCACTTTTTCACCCAGCAAACGGCTGAGTTCGGGGATGATCGAAATGGTGATGTTTTTGGCGGTGCTGATGACAGGGGTTACCTCCAGCTTTACACCGATTTCGATAAAGCCATCCAGAACATAGGCGAACGTCGTGGCGTTTTCCCCCTGGGGGATGGCACGAACGTTGGGCTCGTTCCGACCCACATGGATGGTGGCGGTCTGACCATTGGCAACGAGCATCTTGGGATTGGAGACGATGCGCACGCCATCGAGCTGCTGGAGCGCACTGAGCGTCAGGGCAAAATCATCCGCGCTCAGCACGGCGCTGCGGATCACTTCCTGTTCCATGGAAGGAACCGTCGTGAGGGTGCCCGCTGCCGCATCGAAGGCGGTGAAGTTTTTGCCCTGGACGACGCCTTCAAATGCACCACTGGTACTGGTGCTGAGTCCTGCAACCGAGTCCGCATCCAGACCTCCGGGGATCAGACGATCATCGGCAGTGGTGCGAATGGAACTGTTATTGAGGCTGCGGCTGGAGACCACGGCCTGCGCATCCTGCGAAGAGCGTGTTTCGGTGCGCGTGTATTGCGTGCTCATCCCCGTGGCACGCACGGTGTAGCCCTGCAGAACCTGCCAGTTGATGCCGAGGTCTTTGATCGCGCTGTCGTTGAGTTCCACAAACTTGGCTTCGATGAAGACCTGTTTGCGGGGCTGGTCGACGATCTCCAGAATTCTTTTGATTTCCTGAATCTGCTGTGCGGTTTCAGTGACGCGAATCACGTTGGCGTTGGGAACGGCGCGAATGCTTGAATTGGAACTGACATTCATGCCTTCCAGCGCTCCCATCGCATCTTCGGATTTGATGTAGCGGAGGTTGATCGTTTCATTGGCCAGGGGTTCCGAGGCCAAGCGATCCCGGGGGATGATCATGAAAATACCGACTTTGCGTTCCAGGAGGATAAAGCCTTTTTCCTCGAGGATCACTTCCAGAGCTTCTTTCCACTGGACGTCGTTGAGGTTGCCACTGACGGGCATGTCCAGACCTTCGGGAATGATGATGTTGGCACCGGAGGCCTGTGCGAACACACGGACCATATCTGCGAGTTTCACATCGGTGTAGGTGATGGTGATGCCGCCAGTGTTTGTGCGCGGGCTGGGCTCCAGGCTCAATCCTTCCGGCATCTCTGCCCTTTCAAGGTTGATCGCGGGCATCGTGTTTGGGGATTCCGGGGCAACAAGCTCAGGGGGTGCCACCGGCGTTTCGGCGGGAGCATTGCCCACCTCACTCAAGATGCGATCCACGTCGCTGGGTGCGACCACGGTAGACGGAGCCTCTGCAGAAGGGGTCTCTGCGACAGCAGGTTCCACCGGAGCCACTTCTTGCGCATAGGCAAGGGCGGCAGACAGAAACAGGGCAGTGAGCGCGGGGTGAAGCATTTTCTTTTTCATAGTCTCGTTCCTGGGTTAGGGCTGGGGACTCTCCGCCATGCGGTGAGCCTCCAGTTCGATGTTATCATGGGTCAATTGCAAAATTTCCAACCGATATTTGGTTCCGTTCACGTCCACCGTGATGCTGTCGCCCACGGAAACCCAACGGCCTTGATAATAGGCACTGAAGCGGTTGTTGAAAAATGCGGTGCCCTGCCGCCCCTGCTTTTTGAGGGTTTGTCGGATTTCCTGCGCTTCTTTTTCCGCAAGTTCCTGCAACTGTTTGGGCGTCAGGGGTGCGGTTGCTTGTTCCACGGGGGTTGTGGGATTTGTCGGGGCCAGCGACGGCGCACCCGGGGTGTAGCCGATGGGCCAGAAAGGGTCACGCGCGCCTTGCGCCATGGCCGCGCCCGCGCCAAGGATACAGAGAAGAAGGCAAAGGCAGGCTTTCATGTTGAACTCCCGACGAGAAGTTTCCGAAGGGGTGTGATGGCCTCAACGTCCCGCGGAACCGGCCATTCCAGGATCAAATTGATTTTGTGGCGCTCCGGGTTCGTGAGCTGAGGGAGAATTTCCAAACGCCCCAGGGAGGCGTAGGGGTTTTCCTCCTGAAACAGGCGGAGGAAGTTCTGAAGATCGGTGTAGGAGGCCTCCAGAGTCACCTCCACCGCATAGGGCACCCACAGGGGAACCCGTTCCCGGATGTCGGCGTAGGGTTGGCGATTCGGGATAAAGCGGGTACCGCCGTGTTCCCGAATGGTGATGATCAGACCCAGCTTGTGGCCGATATCCGAAATTTTCTGAAGCGACCACAGGTAGCGGCTGTCTTTCGGCGGGAGGTTCTGCTCGATCGCCGTCACAATCGCCTCTGCGTGGGCCCTCATGGATTCGCGGTTGCGACGATCCACCCGCAGAAGTGTTTCCGCTTTGTGTACTTTCTGCTGAAGGTCTGTAATGTTTTTCCTCGCCGACACCGCCCGTGCTTGGGCGGGTGAAAGCACAAAGTTCAGGATCAACATGACGAAGGTGATCGCACCCATAACCCCCAAAACAAGCATATCGCGCTGTTGTTTGGGAATATTCTTGAAATTCATGGCTTTAGCTCCCGGGGCTGAAACAGGAGAATAAAATTGAATTCCGTCACCTTCGCCGCATCCGTGTCGGATGAAATCCGCTGCATGTCGCCCCGCAACTGGACCGACTGCAGCGTGGGCAAGCCCTCCTGCGACGTCATCAGGCGCTGTCGGTATTGGTCGAGCATGATTTCGGGCCTGTCCGAAAGGATGCGCCCCTGGAGGTCCATCGTGATTTCCCTGCGCAAGGGATGAACACGCTCATCGCGATCTGGATTGCTTTGTCGAAGCCCCAGCATCGTCTCGTCGAAATACAGCCGGGTGAACTGTATGTTCGAGGTGGGTTCGGGAACCTGCGCGGCCAGAAATTCCAGAAAGGAGTGCCAGGCATGCCGGGAACTGGACCATCCCTTCAACGTTTCCACATCCTTTTCAAGAACCGTGAGCATGCGATTCCGTACTTCAGCCTCCTGCGACGTTTTTTCAATCTCTTTCCAGCGGGCCGCCAAGGCCTCCCCCTCCCGAATATCCGCCTGCAGGGATGTGAAATACCCAAAAACGCCAAACGCCACTGCCAGAATCAGCACGGCAGCTCCAATTTTATACAACGGACCCACCTCCAGAGTGGTGACGCGGAGGCATTCATTCTCTTCCAAAAGATTGATGTAGTGGCTCATGGGTCTTGCCTCATGACAGCAAGTGCCGCGCCAATCGCCGGAGCAAACATGCTTTCCACACCCGCAACCCCTTTGGGCGTCGTCTTCATCCCATTCGCACTAAAGGGATTCCACACGCTGAGGGGTGCTCCCATCACATCGCCCATGATGCTGCACCAGTAGGGGGAGTAGCTGAGGCCACCCGAGGCATACACACATCGGATATTCGCGTTTTCATTGCGTTCCACGAATTTACGGGAAATCGAGATTTCCTGCAGGAAAGCACCTATCGGATCCAGCGACTGGTCCAGCAGCGGCGTGGCATCCTCGAACAGCACCGTCAGCGCATCGTCTTCGTTGATGTTCAACACGTCCTGAATCCGCCGCTGAATGTAGACCGCCCCATGGTCAAATTTGCGAACCAAACGCAGTTCGCCATTGAGAAAAAAACCGGCAAGGGTGGATTCAGCCCCGGCATCCACGTAGCAGACGATCCCTTCTGACGTTGTGGCCGCTTCCGTAAGACTGAAGCTGTTGAGGGCGGACAATCCCGAAACTTCCAGCGAAATCAGACTGGGTTTGTTGCCGGCAAAGAGCGCGCGCACCCCCTGCACATCCGCCAGGGGCATGCCCGCCGCCAGAACTTTGTGGTCCAGCCCTTCCCGTCCCCGCTCTACCATCGAATACCCCACACGGTAGTCGTTTCCAAGGCCCAGCGATTTCCCCACCCGCGCCTGAATCGATTTGCTGTCCGTCATCTTGCTCGACACAAACATGAAGCGCACATGGCTTTCCCGCCCCGTCAGACAGGCCGCCGCGTAGGGCGCGGCCAGTTTCTTGGGCAGCCCCAACTTGCGGGCCGCACCCGGATCCGTGAAGTCAAACGCAGGCATCACATCGGCGTCCAGCAGCGTGAACCCCGCCGACCCACGGCGCACCCGCACCAGCTTTGTGCTGGTGGATCCGAAGTCCACACCCACGATATCCTGGATGCGGCGAGATTTCTGTTTGTCTTTTGAGGCCAAGGGGTTTCTCCGTTCCTCACACTCATACTTGAAAAATCGTGCAGACTTCAAGGCGAGACTTCAAGGATTTACCACGTTTTTGTAAATGCCCCCCTGAAATCGCTTTTGGACTTGTGCCATTTGCACATTCGGTCTATGAATTCACCCGCATGCATGTCTTGGACGAAGTAGCGCGCGAATTTCTCGCCAACCATCCGCAGGATTGCAGTTACGTCCTGCTCAGCCGCCGCCAAAAAGCCCTCTATCTTTCGGGAGGGGCCTTATCGTTTTGGCTGCTGTACTACCGCTGGGACCTCTTTATCATTCTCTTTTCGTTCCTGAGCGCCGCCGCCTACCTCGCCGTCACCCTCTTCAAACTGGGCTGCGTCCTCCGCGGCATCTGGTCCCACCGCCGCCGCCCCCTCGTTGCCACCCGCACGCCCGACGCCGATCTCCCGCTCTACACCGTCCTCGTTCCCCTCTACCGCGAAGCCGCCGTCCTCCCCGGCCTCGTCCGCCAGTTGCAGCGCCTCGATTATCCCGCCGACAAACTGGACATCAAGCTGCTCCTCGAAGAAAACGACCCCGAAACCCTCGCCGCCGCCGAAGCCATCGATTTCCCTTCTTCTTTCGAAATTATCCGCATCCCCGACGGCTTCCCCAAAACCAAACCCAAGGCCTGCAACCACGGCCTCCGCTCCGCCCGCGGCGAGTATGTGGTCGTGTTCGACGCCGAGGACCGCCCCGAGCCCGACCAGCTCCGCAAGGTGCTCGACGCTTTCCACCGCGCCCCTGCCGATGTCATCTGCATGCAATGCCGCCTCGCCTACTACAACGCGCGCACCAACTGGCTCACCCGCTGCTTCACCCTCGAATATGCCACCTGGTTCGACTACTACCTCGAAGGCCTTCAGCACATGCGCGTTCCCGTGCCCCTCGGCGGCACCTCCAACCACTTCAAAACCGAGGTCCTCCGCGAAATCGGCGGCTGGGACCCCTTCAACGTCACCGAAGACTGCGACCTGGGCATCCGCCTCCACAAACGCCGCTACCGCACCCGCACCGTCGCCTCCACCACCTGGGAGGAGGCCACCTCGCAAACCGGCAACTGGATCCGTCAGCGCTCCCGCTGGGTCAAGGGTTATTTCCAAACCTACTTCACCCACATGCGCCATCCCATGCGCACCCTCCGCGGCCTGGGACTCCAGGGCTTCATCGGCTTTCTGCTCGTGGTCGGCGGCCATTCGCTCCTGCTTGTGCTCAACCTCGTCTTCTGGATTCTGGCCTTGCTCTATCTCTTCTGGCTGGGACAGGATGTGGCGGCGGGCCGCGACCTCTGGGAGGTCATCGCCGGCGAAACCGAAGCCGTCCGCTCCGCCTGGAAAATGATCTACTGGGGACCCCGCGAACACTGGCTGCTCGCCCCCCTCTCCGTCGGATTCTTCGCCGTCACCTGCGCCCTGCTGCTCGGAAATCTGTTTTTTGTGCTCATGGGCGTCATCGCGGCCCTCAGCAACAAACGGAAGGGGCTGTTTTGGGCCGCACTGACCATGCCCCTCTATTGGGTGTTGATTTCGATTGGCGCTTGGAAAGGTTTTCTGCAATGCTTCACCCGACCTCACTACTGGGAAAAAACCCGGCACGGGGTCGATCCGTCCTCCCAGTTCCTCCCGGAGTCTCCCCATGAATAAACGCACAATCGCCCTCCTGCTCCTCTGCTCCGCCCTTCCCCTATCGGCCCAATTGCCGGACAACGCCTCCGCCCTCCGCGCCGCCCCCATCGGCGGCGGCACCTTCGCCCTGCGTCTCGAAGACACCCGCCGCGCGACCGACGCCGGCGGCACCAACGGCGATCTGCTGCTCTCCCGCGCCGTCGTCAGCGCCCAGTTCCCCATCCTCCCCGGCCTCGAAGCCTGGGGCGAAGCCGGCTGGCACGAAGCCGAACTCGCCAACGTGGAAAGCAAAGGCGGCTTCACCTGGGGCCTGGGCGCCGGACTGCGCCCCTGGCGCCGCGACCTGCGCATCGATCCCGACGGAACCCCCCGCGACTGGGCCGCCCTCCGCCTGGATCTCGCCGCACGCGGCGGAAGCGCCCCGGTGGATGAAGGCGCGGGCGTCGATCTGGAATGGCTGCTCCTCGAAAGCCGTGTCGGCATCGAATGGCATCAGGTCTATCTCGGATCCAAACGCGGCCCCATCGACTCCACCGGTCTGACCACCGGTGCCGGCGTGATCCTCAACCAGCTCTCCGCCGAACGCGAAAATTTTGATGCCGATCAGCGCCGCGATGTCGGGGTCTATGCCCGCGCGGTGTTTCAGATGGGACCGGCCGTGTTTTTCGGTCTGGAAACCGATTGGTATGGCGGTGGAGACCGTCGTTTTGGGCTGATCAGCGGCGTGAAGTTTTAACATCCGACCCAAATTTCCCTTAACTTTTGTCGTTCACAACGGTACCTTCTGTTTCCTAGTGCCAGATCACTCATGGAAACGGAACCCTTATGAACGACAATCCAATCCCCCATCTCCCCGCCGAAGACATCATCGAAGCGGCCATGGACCGCCAGAAAAAGGCTTCCAAACGGAAGTCCGTGGTGTTCAGCACCATCGTTCACGGGCTGATTGTCGTGTTGGCGGGCATGATCGTCGCCCTGCGCCCCGCTCCGCCGAAAGAAGAGGTTGAATTTATCGCTCCACCCCCGCAGCGCCCCCGTCTGGAGCCCCGCAAACTCGAAATGCAGGTGCGGGTGAACCAACTCACCAAACGATCCTCCCGTCCCAAACTGGAGCAGCGGATGATGGTCAACGCGCCCTCCAGTTTGTCCCTTCCGGAGATCAAAAAGAGTCCGGATGCCTCCAAGAAAAAAGTGCAGCGCAATTTCAGCACCATGGGAACGGCCGGCCTGGGCAGCGGCGTCGGCGGCGGTTTTGGCACCGGCATGGGAGGCGGCATGGGCGGAATGGGAATGCCGCCGAGCATGGCGGACCGCTGTTCGGCCCAGAACCGCAGCGCGCGCATGCGCAGCAGTGGCGGCCGCGTGTCCTCGGAAAAAGCCGTGCAGAACGCCCTCGCCTGGTTCCAGACCCAGCAGAATCCCGACGGCAGTTTCGGCGATCAGCACAAAGTGGCCATGACGGGACTCGCCCTGCTGGCCTATCTCGGCCACTGCGAAACCCCGGAAAGTGCCTTGTATGGGGAAACCGTGAGCAAAGCCATCGCCTACCTCATTTCGATGGCCGGAAAAGGTCAGAACGGCCTCACCTCGGATTCCGGCGGAAACGGAGCCTCCTATTCGCACGGGATTGCCACCTACGCCCTCGGGGAAGCCTACATCATGACCGGCGATCCCTCCTTCCGGGCACCCTTCCTCCAGGGCATTCAGGCCATTCTCAAGGGCCAGGCCCCCGACGGCGGCTGGATGTACGGCATGAATGGCGCCGATGTGCCCAGCGACACCTCCGTGTCCGGCTGGCAGATTCAGGCCCTCAAATCCGCTTACCTCGCCGGACTCGACGAACTCGGCACCGAAATCAACGAGGCCCTCGACCAGGCCGTCAAAAACCTTCAGCGCGTTCACACCGACAAAGGGTCTTTCGGCTACCGCAACAACGAAAACGGAAACAACCTGACCGGCGTTGGCGTCTTCACCCTCTCCATGTGGAAACACAAAGAATCCCGCGAGGCCAAACGCGGAACGGAGTATATCTTGGAACGTCTGGAAGAAAGCCACCCTCTCACCGACGATAAATCACGCAAACTAATCTACGAAAATGCCAATCTTTACGGCATGTATTACGACGTGCAGGCCATGTTTGCCATGGGCGGACGCGACTGGCGCAAATACAACGACTGGTTCCAGAAAAGCGTGACCGACGCCCAGTTGCCCGACGGCAGCTGGCCCCCCACCACCTCCGGCAATCACGGCGGTCAGGAAGTCGGCAAAGACTTCGACATCTACCGCAACGCCTTCCTGACCCTCATGCTCGAAGTCTATTACCGCTACCTCCCCGTCGTCGACATGTGATGCGGACAGGCCTTGTCAAAAGGCTTTTTCTCTGCAAAAAGGACGGGGATGTTTCACTGGAACCCCGCCGAAGCCCACCTTGCCGATGCCGCCCGCGCCCTCCGCGCCGGACGTCTGGTGGGCATGCCCACGGAAACGGTCTACGGCCTCGCCGGCAACGCGCTCGACGCCGCCGCTGTCGCCTCCATTTTCACGGCCAAGGGACGCCCCACCTTCGACCCGCTGATCGTCCACGTTCCCAGCGCGGACGCGGCCTTCGCCCTCGCCGCCTCCGTTCCTCCCGCCGCGCGCCTTCTCGCCGAACGTTTCTGGCCCGGCCCCCTCACCCTCGTGCTCCCGCGCCGCCCCGATCTGCCCGATCTCCTCTCCGCCGGTCTCCCCACCGTCGCCCTGCGCGTCCCCTCCCATCCCACCGCCCTCGCCCTGCTCCGCGCCTGCGGGCTCCCCCTCGCCGCCCCCAGCGCCAACCGCTTCGGCCACATCAGCCCCACCACCGCCGAACACGTCCTCGGCGAACTCGGCGAGCGCCCCGAAGTCGCCGGCGTTCTCGATGCCGGCCCCTGCGACTTCGGCCTCGAATCCACGGTCGTCGGATTCCCCTCCGCCCACCGCGTCGTGGTCTACCGCCTCGGCGCCACCCCCGTCGAAACCCTGCGCGAAGTCATCGACGACCTCGAAATCGTCCGCGCGGCCGACGCGGTGGACGATCCGGGCCTTCCCCGGCGCGGCGAACAGTCCCCCGGCATGCTCGCCCGTCATTACGCTCCCCGCACCCCTCTGATCCTGCTCGACGCGGACGCCCCGGCACCCGCCGACCCCGCCCGCTGCGGCTACCTTCGTTTTGAGCGCCCGCTCGATCGGCCCGCCCCCGAGGAACTCCTCTCCCCCCGAGGCGACCTCGCCGAGGCCGCCACCCGCCTCTTTGCCTGTCTGCGACGCCTCGACGCCCTCGGGCTCGAACGCATCTACGCCTGGAAAGTTCCCGACACCGGCCTCGGCCTCGCCATCAACGACCGCCTCACCCGCGCCGCCTTCTAACCCCAACTCCTGGCCCACTCATGTTCACCGGAATCATTCAGAAAAAAGGCCTGGTCCGCCGTCTCGACCCCCGCGCGGGCGGCAAACGCCTCTGGCTGGAGATCGCTCCCTGGCCGCGTCCTTTCGATGCCGGCGAAAGCATCGCCGTCAATGGCGTCTGCCTCACCCTCGCCGCCGAAGAGGAACAGCTCCTCGGCTTCGATGTCCTGGAGGAAACCCTGCGCAAAACGAATCTGGGTGCGCTGCTTCCCGGACGCTTCGTGAACCTCGAACGCGCGCTGCGCTATGGGGACGCGCTGGGAGGACACCTCGTCTCCGGCCACGTGGACGAACGCGGCCAGGTGCGCAGCGTCCGCGCTGTCGGTCCGGACCGCCGTGTCGAAATCGTTCCCTCGCCCGAACTCTACGCCAATCTCGTCGCGCAGGGCTCCATCGCCTGCGACGGCATCAGCCTCACCGTCGCCGAACTCCTGCCCGATGCCTTTGCGGTGCACCTCATCCCCACGACGCTGCGGGAAACCAATTGGGACGCGCTGCAGGCGGGCGACGACGTCAATCTGGAGGCCGATCTGGTGGTCAAAATCGTCCGTCGCGAAGCCGCCCGGGGTGCCTTGCCGGGAGCCTGGAGCTGGGAACGTTTCCAGCGGGAAGGCGCGGGACCGGCATGAGCCTGCTTCTCGCCAGCGGCAATGCCCACAAGCTTCAGGAAATTTCCGCCGTGCTTGGTGTGCCCTTGCGCGGCCTCCGCGATGTTCCCGACGCGCCGGAGCTGATCGAAGATGGCGATACCTTCGAAGCCAACGCCCGTATCAAGGCGGAAGGACTGGCCCGTCATTGTGGCGAATGGGCGCTCGCCGATGATTCAGGCCTCGAAGTCCAGGCCCTCGACGGCGCTCCCGGCATCCATTCCGCTCGTTTTGCCGGACGCCACGGCGATGACGTCGCCAACAACGCCCTGCTGCTCTCCCGACTCGCAGGACAGGCCGAGCGCAGTGCGCGTTTTGTCTGCGTGATCGCTCTGTGCAGTCCGGAGGGCGAGTGCCATTTTTTCCGCGGCGAGTGTCCCGGCCACATCGCCCACGCGGCTTCGGGCAGGGGAGGTTTCGGCTACGATCCACTTTTTATTCCCCGGGGCTTCCGCCAGAGTTTTGCCGATCTGGGGTCAGAGTGTAAAAATCGGATTTCGCACCGGGCCAAAGCCCTGGCCGGATTGCGTCAGTGGCTCCAGGATCATCGCAACAATGCGTGGACTTCGCGCAGAAAATCCGGCGAGC
>CAZCFM010000017.1:0-38145 GCA_964497855.1 uncultured Verrucomicrobiota bacterium
TGGGTTCGAGTCCCACCGTGCCCACCACTTTTTCCTGCGGCGGATTTCCCCGACAGCGCCCCTCCCCTCCACCCCAGCGCCCCCTCCCATGCTCTATATCGCCGAAGGTTCCCCCAGCACTGTCCTCAGCGACGCCGATCTGCGCCGTCTTCTCTTTCAAGCCCTGGACGCCCTCGGTCCCCGCCACAAGGTCCTCGCCGTTCCGCCCGACTTCACCCGCTTCAACTCGCGCGCCGGCCCCCTCACCTGCATGATTCACGACTACTACGGCGACGCCCTCCGCGACGTCATGCCCGCCCTCGGCACCCACGTCCCCATGCCCGACTGGCAGTTGGATCGCATGTACCCCACGGTGCCGAAATCGCTCATCCGCGAACACGATTGGCGCAAGGATGTGGTCACGGTCGGCGAAGTGCCTTCCGACTTTGTCCGCGACGTCACGGGCGGCATTTACGACAAGGCCTGGCCCGCCCAGATGAACAAACTGCTCTGGGAGGGCGGCCACGATCTGATCCTCAGCATCGGACAGGTCGTTCCCCACGAGGTCATCGGCATGGCGAACTACACGAAAAACATTTTCGTGGGCACGGGCGGCGTTCTCGGCATCAACGAATCCCACTTCATCGGCGCCGCCTACGGCATGGAACGCATGATGGGACGCGCCGACACGCCGCTGCGCCGGATCCTTAACGAAGCGGCGGACCGCTTCTGTCAGCACCTTCCCATCGTCTATGTCCACACCGTGGTGGGACCCGACGGCAAAGGAGGTCTGGTGACGCGCGGTCTGTTCATCGGCGACCATCACGACTGTTTCGAACGCGCCGCCGCCCTCTCCCTGGAAGTCAATTTCACCCTGCTCGACGAGGCCCCGTCCAAAATCGTGGTGTACCTTGACCCCGAAGAATTCCACAGCACCTGGCTGGGCAACAAATCGATCTACCGCACCCGCATGGCGATTGCCGACGGCGGTGAACTGGTGGTCATCGCCCCCGAGGTCGGTGTGTTTGGCGAGGACAAGGAAATCGACCGCCTCATCCGCAAATACGGCTACCGCCGCAGCGAGGAGGTGATGCGTTTTGTCCGCGAAAACGAGGACCTGCGCAACAACCTTTCCGCCGCCGCGCATCTGATTCACGGATCGAGCGAGGACCGCTTCCGCGTGACCTATTGCCCGGGGCATCTGACCCGCGAGGAGGTCGAAGGCGTCGGTTACACGTACGGCACTCTCGACGAACAGCTGGCGAAATATCCCGTCGCGGAGATGCAGACCGGCTGGCAGGAGCGGAATGGAGAACGGTTCTTCTACATCTCCAATCCCGCCCTCGGGCTCTGGGCCCACCGCGACCGTTTCCGCTGAGAGGTCCCGGGCGCGAAGGGTTGTTCAACCACGGAGGTGTCGTCCGAGTCCCGGATTTATCCGGAAGTCAGCAAGCACGCTTCAGCGTGCGATGGCGGGCCTGAGGCACGGCATTCGGACCGTGAACGGTCCTCGACTGACTTCCGGATAAATCCGGGACTCGGACGGCTTCGGGCGGTTGCGTGGCAGGAGGCGGTCGCTGCCATGAGCCGGAACTGATATTACGGACTCCCAACCGTCAGACTGCCCATGGCGCGCTGGAGGTCGATCCAGGCCTGTTCGCGGGTGAGGCGGGCGAGGGCGGCGCGGGCTTCGGCGGTGGTGTAGTCGCGCTGGGCCTCGTTGAGGCGCAGGAGGCTTTCCTGTCCGGCGCGGTAGGCGGCTTCCACCAGATCGCGGTTTTCGCGGCTCAGGGTGAGGGAATCCGAGGTGAGGCGATCGGCCTCGACGCTTGCGTTGTAGTCGTTGATCGCGCGTTCGAGCACCGCCTGGGCCTGCAACAGCACCTGGCGGGATCCGGCAATGGCTTCGCGCAGGGAGGCTTCGGCTTCGCTGATACGGGCGGAGCGGGAACCGCCGTCCCAGAGCGCCATGGAAATCTGCAGGCCGACGCGGTTGCCGAGGTCGTCGCCATCGAAGGCCGGGTCTTCCGAGCGGGACGCGTTGAGTCCGCCGAAAAGGGAGAGGTTGGGACGGTATTCGCCGCGAATGATGCCAATGGCGGCTTCGGCGGCTTTGCGCTGTTCTTCGGCCTGAATGAGGGAGGGAAGCTGGGCGGAGGCGAAGGCCCAGGCTTCGGGAAACGCCGGGGCATCATTCGCGGCGGCCGCAGGATCAAAATCGGCGGGCGGGGGCAATGCGTCGGTCACTTCAAGACCCAGCAATGCGGTGAGGGCGGACATGGCGGCGGAGAAATTGGCTTGGGCCTGCACGGCGGAGCTTTCGGCGCTCAGACGGCGGATGTCGAAGTTCAGACGATCGGCGCGGCTGGCCACACCGGCGGCTTCGCGGCGTTTCACGTCGTCGAGCTGGCGGTTCTGGAATTCGGCGTCGGCCCGGGCGATGCGCAGGTTTTCGCGGGCAAGCTGGGCGGAGGTGTAGGCGCGTCCGACGCTGGCGAGCAGATCGAGGCGGGTATCGTCGAGGGACGCGGCGGCGGCATCGGCCCCGGCGCGGGCACTGAGGCTGCGGCTGGAGCGGGTTCCACCGTCCCAGAGCAGGAAACCGGCTTCGAGGTCGGCGTCGTAGAGTTCCGCGCTGTCGTCGAGGGTTGGATTCTGGTCCTGGGCGGCGTTGCTGTAGCCCACGCGGGTGCCGGAGGCCGAGACGCCAAGCGAGGGCTGGTAGGCGGCGCGGGTCTGGCGCCAGCGGGCTTCGGCTTGTTCGAGGCGGGCGGCGGCGGCTTCCTGCGAGGGGTTGTCTCGCAGGGCCATGCGCCACGCGTCGGCCAGACTGAGGCGGGGATCGTCCTGGGCCGGGGCACGGGTCAACAACAGAAGAAGAATGAGGAGTTTTTTCATGTTAGGTTTCAAGGGTATTGCGGTGCCGTGCGGGTTCCACACGGGCGCGGGTGGCGGGTGCTTGTCCACGACGTAGGTAATACAGAAAACAGCGAATGTCATTCAAAATCAGCATGAGGCTGGGAATGAGCAAGAGGGTGAGCAGGGTGGCGAAAGACACCCCGGCGGCGATGGAAAGGGCCATGGGGATCAAAAACTGCGCCTGGAGATCGGTTTCCAAAATCAGCGGCATGAGTCCGCCAACGGTGCTCAAGGTGGTCAGAAAGACCGCGAGAAAACGGCGTCGGCCGGCTTCGTGCAGGGCTTTGACCACCGGCATGCCCGCCGCGACATTGGCGTTGAAGGCTTCGATCAACACAATCGCGTCGTTCACCACCACCCCCGCAAGGGCCACGATGCCGAAGAGGCTCATCATCGACAAATCGATGCCCATGACCAAGTGCCCGGCCACCGCGCCGATGATGCCGAAGGGCACAGTGATCATGATGATCAGGGGTTGAATGTAGGACCGGAAAATCGTGGCGATGATGATGTAGATGCCGACCAGGGCGATGGGGAAACTGATCATCAGCGAGGCCATGGACTCCGAGGAGTCCTTCTGCTCGCCCTGAAACTCGAAAACCATGCCAGGGTATTTGCGGCGCAGGGCGTCAAAGTGGTTGACCTCGAGATCGCGGCTGATGAATTCGCCGGAGGCCAGCTCTTTGTTCACGTTGGCGCTGACGCCGATGGCGCGCAGTCCGTCCACGCGGGTGATGTCTGAAAATCCGGGTCCGGTTTCCATTTCCGCCACGGAGAGCAGCGGAATTTCGCGGCCGTCCCGCGTGCGGATGCGGATGCGTTCGAGATCGGACAAGCGGGAGCGTTCGTCTGCGGTCAGTCGCACCATCACGCGCAAATCGTCGCGGCCCCGCTGGAGGCGCAGCGCCTCGCCGCCATAATAGGCCGTGCTGAGCTGTCGGCCCAAATCCTCAACACTCAGACCCAGCACCTCCGCTTCGGGACGAAGCCGGAACGTGATTTCATTTTTGCCGGGACGGAAATCCGTTTGAATCTGGTTGGTGCCGGGATAACTCGCGATCAGCGTTTGCAGTTCCGCCGCGGCGGCGGTCATGCGCAGCAGGTCGGACCCGCGAATGCGAATATCCACCGGTTTTCCGGGCGGACCCGCGTTGAGGCGTTCGAGCGTGAGCGCGTCGGCGCCGGGAATGGAACCGATGAGCGATTCCCACCGGGTGATGATGACTTCCGAATCGACGTCGCGATCGGTGCTTTCCACCAGCAGAATCTGCACCGAGCCGACGTTGGGTCCGCTGTTGGGTGAGGTATCGTTCATGGACATCGACTGACCGGAGAGGCGCAGGGAAGTCCGTACGATCGGCTGCCCGCTTTTCGTGGGGAACTCGCGGCTGAGGGCCTTCGCGGCGGTCTCGATCTGGTCGAGGGCCCGTTCGGTGGAGTCCAGGGGGGTTCCGCTGGGAAACTCCACCGTCGCGGTCAGCAAAAAGCTGTCGAACTTGGGGAACATGCTGAAGGTGATGCGCCCGCCGGCGATGCCGCCAAAGGTGAGGATGAGAATGCCGACGGCGGCGGCCAGTGCCACATAGCGCCAGCGGAGGGCCATGTGTAGAAACCGCTGATAGGGACCCGCCGCAAAACGATCCAGTTGACCGCCGGTGAAGTGGTGCAGATTGGCAAAAACCGCATGAAAGCGTCCACGGGTCCGGTCAGGTTTGCGGGGCAGGCTTTCGCTCAGGTGCGCGGGAAACATGAAGAGACATTCCAGGAGGGAGACCGTCAAACAGGCGATGACGACCACCGGCAGGATGCCAATGAATTTACCCATGATTCCGCCCACAAACATCAAGGGCATGAAGGCAACGATGGTGGTGGTCACCGAGCCAATCACGGGCATGGCCACTTCGGTCACCCCTTCCACCGCGGCCTTGAAGGGATCGGCACCGGGTTTGGACTGGTGATGATGGATCGCTTCACCGACCACAATCGCATCGTCCACAATGATTCCCAACACCATGATCAGACCGAACAACGAAATCATGTTCAGCGAGCCGCCGACAGCCCAGAGGATCACCAAAGCACCCGCAATGGAAAAGGGCATGCCCATGCCCGCCCAGAAACCGAGGCGCAGATCGAGGAAAAGCCAGAGCATCACAAAAACCAGTATCAGCCCAACGATGCCATTGCGCAGCAGCAGATCAATGCGTGCCCGCAGCATGTCCGTCGTGTCAAGAATCACATCGAGACGCAGTCCTTCCGGCAACACGTTCTGCTGGCGTTCCACAAAACGATGCGCGGCGTCGGAGATTTTGATGGCGTCCTGTTTGGCGGTTTTCTGGACATACAGGAAGAGGGCCGGGTTTCCATCCACACCGGGATGAAGCGGGTCTTCCGTGAACCCGTCGACAATGTCCGCCACGTCGCCGAGACGCAGCACGCGTCCGTCCTCGCGGGTGAGCACGGGAATGGTGGCGATTTCCTCCCCCCGGTATTTGCGGCCCAGCGTGCGCAAGCGGATTTCCTCACCTTCGTCGCGCAGGGTTCCGCCAGGGACATTGAGGTTGTGCGAGCGAAGCGTGTTCATGACGTCCTGCAAGGTCAGTCCGTGCTCGCGCAGCCGCGGTTCCGACACCTCGATCGAAATCTCGTAGTCGCGTGCCCCGAAAATGGAAACCACCGTAATGGCGGGCTCTCCCAGCAATTGGGTTTTCGTCCTCTCGGCCCATTCTTTCATGCGCGCCTCCGGCATGTCGCCGGAAATGGCCAGAATGACCACCGGATCCGTCAGAATCAGTTCTGAAATCGTCGGATTCTCCGCACCCACGGGAAAAGTGCTGATCGCGTCGATTTTCGAGCGAACGCGGTCCAGCACTTTCTGGGTGGCGATGTTCTGCTCCACGGTCACCATCGCGGTGCCGATGTTTTCACGGGCCTGCGTGATGATTTCCTTGATGCCCTCCTCGCCCTGCAGCGCGTCTTCGATTTTGCGCAGGATGCCTTCTTCGACCTCCTCCGGGTCCGCGCCTGGATAGGGAACCGCAATCGTGATGCGGTCGAGCGACATCTCCGGAAACATTTCGCGGCGCATAATCGACATCGCCAACACGCCCACCATCAGGATGAGAAAGATGCCGATGTTGGCAAAAACCACGTTGGAGGCAAAAGCCGAAAGAAGTTTGCGCATGGTTAGTCCACCGGGATGAGTTTGACGCCTTCCAGCGGGGCGACGAGTCGGGTCACCACCACCTGATCGCCCTCGCGGAGACCGGAAACAAACGCGCTCTGGCCTTCGCTGCGGCGGAGGGTCACGGGAAAGGTCTTGAGCCGTCCGTCCACCGACAGGTACACATTCCCGTCGAAGGTCACGGCCCCGCGCGGCAGGGCGGTCACCTGTTCGAGGCGGCGTCCGGGAAGCAGCACGCGGCAGAACATGCCATCGGTCAGGGGCAGTCCACCCTCGGAGGCGATCAGATCGTCGCCCTCGACGCGCACGGCCACCATCGCGCTGCGGGTGCTGGCATCAAAGGACACCACGCGGTTCATGCGTCCCTGCCAGCGCTGGGTGGCGCTTCCATCGCTCCACTCCACGTCGACAGGCAGGGGAGACAAAGGCGGAAAACCCACAGGCTCCCCTTCCCTCTCCACGTCGTCGAAGGGCAGCCACTGCCGCAAATCGGAGGCCGAAATCGCCACTTCAATTTCCAGCACCGCGTCATCGACCAGGGTCAGGACCGGCACGCCCGGCTGGGCAATGTGCCCCACTTCCACGTCGATGGAAACTATGCGACCGGCAAAGGGTGCGGTAATCACACAGCGCTGCACATTCAGTTCGGCGCGGGCCACGCGGCTTTCCGAGGCTCGGAACTCGCTGTCGAGTTCCTTCCGACGCTCGGGAAGCAGGGCTAGGGTCTGCTCGGACTGCAACAGTGCATTCTCAGCCTGTTTCAAGGCCTGTTCGGCGTTGTCCACGGCGGTGGCCGAGCCGATCTGCTGGGTGCTGTACAGACGGCTGACGCGTTCGAATTCCGTCAGGGCGAGTTCGCGGCTGCGCTTCAGGAGGACCACGCGCTTGCCTTCGCTTTTTTCCTGAATGTCGATTTGCGCCAGGGCGGCCACCACGCGGGCGCGGGCCGCGCGGGCTTCGTCCAGTGCCGCCTTCATGTCCGCGTCTTCGATGCGGAACAGAACCTCGCCCGCATCCACCCGGTCGCCAGCCTTGAGCGCGCGGGGACGTTCGGAGACGCGGCCCCCGACTTCCGGGGCCACACGCACGCTGCGCAGGGGACGTGCCACGCCGAAGCCTTCGAGGCGGACGACGATGTTGGTGTGGACGACGCTTTGCAGCGACACGGCCAGCTCGGCTTCGGACGGGGCTTTGATGACGGCTTTGGGACGGGTCATCACCAGCCCAACGGCCACAACGAGCGAAAACACCAAAATGCCCAGCCCCGTAAACAAACGGGCCAGAAACAAACTTGTCCGGGAATTTTTCATGATTTCTCCTCTGCCAACAGCGCACTCACTTGTTTCATCACTTCGTGCCAACGCAACACGTTTTCGTCGCCCACTTTCCGCGCGATCCGGTCAAAGGCGGCCTGAAACCCTTTGTGCATCCCCTCCATCGCGGGGGTCGCATCGGGGTGGATACGCAGGACAACCCGGCGACGGTCCTGTACATCCGCATCGCGGGACAGAACGTTTTTTTCCACCAGGCGATCCACCATCACACTGGCGGAAGGCGGAGACACGCCCAGTCGTTCCGCCAGTTCATTCAGGCTGAGCGGCTGGTGCATGCTCACCACGGCCGCCGCCCGCATTTGAATCGCCGTGAGTTCCGAACAGGAGCAGCCCTGCGGCAGGCCCTCGCGCATCACGGTCTCATCCATGTAAAAGCGCAGGCGTTTTCCGGTTTCAAAGATAAAGTTGAGTTTTGCTTCACGGTCGGTTTTGTTCATGGGGTTAATATTTAGACAATCTAAGAAATTGTCAACGCGAAAAGTCATGAACCTATCGCCGGAAAAATAGAACCCTTACACGATTCAGGCACCGCCCCGGCCGCCACCCACTTCGAAGAGGCTCTGCACTTCACGGGCGCAGAGGGCGTACACTTCCTCGAAAGATCCGCGTCCATCGATGCTGCGGACCCCGTGGTACTGTTTGTATTTCTCGATCACCGGGAGGGTTTTCTCTTCGTGGTCACGCAGGCGGCGCACAATTTTATCCGTGCTGCTGTCGTAGGGCTTGTTGTCGGTAGTGCGGCTGCGCAGGTGGAGGCGCTCGACGAGTTGGAGCATGGGCACTTCGATATCCAGCACCCGGGAGATGCCCCCGCTGTGTTTGGTGAGCAGACCGTCGAGAATATACGATTGAACCAGCGTGCGGGGGAAGCCTTTGAAAATGTAGCCGCGCGCACCTGAATCACGTTCCAGCCGGCGTTCGAGCAGAGGAATGACGATTTCATCCGGCACCAGTTGACCATTTTCAAAAAGCGCCCGCACCTGACGCCCCACGTCGCTGCCGGCGTTCATCTCCTCCTCCAACATGCGTCCGGTCGCCATCAGTTCCAAGCCAAAGGCCTCGGCGAGGGCTTTTCCCTGGGAACCGCGTCCCGAGCCGGGGTAGCCGAACAGAACAATGCTCACGGGACGTTTGCCGTACTGGGCGCGAACGATGCGCGACACATCCACACGCACCTCATCGATGCAGCGGGTGCCGTCCACATCGACCCGTTTGCCGCGGGCCGCATAGAAATCGAGCACCGGGAGTGTTTTCTGGTGGTACTCCTGCAAACGGTTGCGGATGACCGTTTCTTTGTCGTCGCTTCGCCCCGACGTGCGGGCGCGTGCGAGAAGACGCTCCACGCATTGTTCGTTGGGCAATTCCAGATTGATCAAACAATCGAGCGAACTGTTCAGCTTGGTCATCAGGCCTTCGAGGATGTAGGCCTGAAGGGTTGTGCGGGGGAAACCATCGAACAGAAACCCATTGGCGCGGGGATTGTCCGAAATCGTTTTTTCGATGATCTGCACAATGATTTCGTCGGAGACGAGTCCCCCGGCCGAGATGATGTCCCGCGCGGCGTGACCGAGGCGTGTGCCGTCGGCCATCTCCTTGCGCAGCATTTCGCCGGTGGAAATGTACGCGAGGTTGAATTCCTTCAGCAGGAATTCGGATTGGGTGCCTTTGCCCGCACCCGGAGGACCAAACAGCGCGATATTGAGCATCCAAAAACTCTGACGGCAACCCGAGAGCTGTCAATCGCAAATCACAAGGATTCAGGATGTATGTTCAGCAGATTTCGCAGTTAGGTGCGGGGTGCGGAGCGGCGGAGTTTGCGTTCCCAGTAGGCCGCGTAGAATACGGGCACGGAGAAGAGGGAGGCCACATCGAATATCATGCCGCCAATCACAGGCAGGACCATCGGCGTCATGACTTCAGCCCCGCGCCCATGAGTCCAGAGAACCGGGATGAGCGCAAGAAGTGTGGTGGTGTTGGTCATGATCGCCGGACGCCGCCGACGCAGACCAGCCTCGAAAATGCGATGGTACACGTCGTCGATGGTTTTGGGGGGATCGCGAAACCGTTCGTGCAGGTAGGTTCCGAGAAGAATGCCGTCGTCAAACATCACACCGAGGAGAACGAGAAAACCGACGGCCACGGCGGTGGTGAGTTGCGCACCCCAAAGCCAGACCGCGAAAAAGCCCCCTGCCGTTGTCACCGTGGCGTTGCAAAAGACGATGATCGCGGTGATGGGTCCGGAGCGGGTTCCCAGATAGATGAGCACAATGATCACGGCGAGCGAGATGGACAGAATCCAGCGCATGCTGCGATCGGCGTTGATTTTCTGTTCGTAGCGTCCCACCCAGCGCAGACTGGTGTTCGGAGGAAGAACTATTTCGCCTGCGTCGAGTGCGCTGCGAAGGCGTTCATCAGCCAGACGAACGACCTCCATTTCCGATGCATCCGGACCCACGTTGAACATCACATACTGGGTTCGTTTTCCGCCCTCCGAGCGGATGGCCATGGGACCCAGGGTGTGGGTCAGGCCCGACGCAGCGGGCCGACGGGATGTCACGCGATGAGGACCAAGCCATGGCGTAATGTCTTCGCCTGCGGGCAAGGTGACCTCCACTGTCCGCTCGTCGAGGGGCGTCAGATTGCGTTGTTCCCGCAGCGGAAGCGTCGCGAGGAAATCGTCCACCGTTCCCTGCGTGATTTCGATGGTGTAGGTGTTGGGAATGGCCAGCAGGCTGCGCAGGGGAATAGCCCCATGTTCGCCGGACATGCCAATCAACAGATTTTCCAGTTCGTCGGGATCATCGCGAAGTTCACGGGCGTAGCGGATGCGGACGGGATACCGAAGCGCTCCTTCCACCGACCAGGCGACGGGCATTCCGCCGAAGGCCGTTTCCACGGCCTCCATCACATTTTCCGTGCTAAAACCGAAGCGCGCCACCTTTTCCGGATCGAGACGAATCTCGGCGTAGGGTTTGCCGCCTTCGCGCTGCATCTGGGCGTCGACCGCACCTGGAACACGTTGAATGATTTTTTCAGCGGCTTCGGCGAAGGCTTCAAGGGCGGTCTGGTCCTCGCCCAGAATTTGCAGGGCCATCAGACTGCGAATTCCGGTGGAGAGCATGACCACCCTTGTTTCAATCGGTTGCAGCCAACTGGGAGCCACACCCGGCATGTCGCTGATGCCGGCGAGAGCCTCCCGCACTTCGCGCAGGGTGCGGGGACGGCGTTCGACGTTTCCGTTGCCACGGGCGATGGTGTGCAGGGGCCATTCGCGATAAGGCTTGAGCAAAACCACGGTTTCAATCATGCCAATGGGGGCGGGATCGAGAGCGGTTTCCGCGCGACCGAGCTTGCCCATGACCAGAGAAACTTCGGGAATGGTTTCGATGGCCGCATTTTGAATCATCATCACGCGCTGGGCCTCGCCGAGTCCGGCCGTTGCGGGCACGGAAGGCATGAACAACAGGCTGCCTTCGTCGAGCGGGGGCAGAAAACTGGAACCGACGCCGGGGAAGATGTCCCGCAGAGCCGCGTCGATGCGCAGCCTCGAGAAATCGCCTCCGCTCCAGCGGACCAATGCGTGCAGGGGTTTGGAAAGTCGGGCCCAGCCCAAACCGGTCAGGTAGCCCGTGGTTGCCAACGCGAAAAGCAGGAGGGCAAAGATTTTCTTATGGCGGAGAAAAACAGTGTACACGGCCTCGTACACGACGTGGATACAGCGGCTGGTGGGATTCTCTTCGTAGGAAACCAGACGTTCGCGGCAGACGCGCCAGAGGATTCCACCCACCATCGCCGACATCAGCGGCGCCACCAGAAATCCCGGAAGGCGCAAGACCCAACGTCCGTGTTCCAAGGGCAAAGCGAGTCCGTGGGGGAGGTAGGTTCCAAACGCGATGCCAGCACCGAGACCGCTCAGAAGCAAGGCCGCGGATGTGCGGAGTTTCCAGGGCGGCAGCAGAAAGCGGCACAAGACAGGAACGACCAGCACGCCAACGAGCACCGCCCCGCTGATCGCCAGCGTTTTGGTCATGGCCAGGGGGATAAAAAGTCGTCCGGCTTGATCGGTCAGTGCGAAAATCGGGATAAACCCAAACACCGTGGTCGCGGCAGCCGTGAGAAGAGGTCGGGCCACTTCACGCGCCGCAGCACTGACGGTGTCGATGATCTCGGGATTCCAGGGCGAGCTGGGCATCTCCCGATTTTCGGTCTTGCATCGATCCTGCAAGGCCACCAAATGCTGCGTGACGTTTTCTGTCATGATGATGCCGTAGTCCACCATGATGCCGATGGCGATGGCGACGCCCGCAAGGCTCATGATGTTGGCGCTGACCCCGAAGGCCCACATCACCACAAACGAAAACAGCATTCCGAGCGGCAGGCTGACGGCGGTGGCAAGACTGGCGCGGATGTGCAGCAAGAAAAACAAGACCACGATCACCGTCGTCACCACGGCTTCGTTCAGGGTGTTCAGCACGGTTGCCTGTGTCTCCTCAATCAGGTCGCTGCGGTCGTAAAAGGGCACCGCGCTCAGTTCTTCGCGCGCCAGTGCGGGTGCCAGTTCCTCCAAGCGCCGCTTGATGCCATCGATCACACGCTTGGGGTCCTCGCGCACGCGCAAGGCCACAATCGCCCCAACCTGTTCGCCCTGCGCATCTGCCAGCAATCCCTGACGGAATTGGCCGCCCAGCCGGACATCTGCGATTTGCCCCAGGCGCAGCCCCACCCCTTTCATCCGATCTCCACGGATCACGATGTTCTCAACATCTTCCACCGAGCGCACAAAACCAATTCCACGAATCATGGTTTCGATGCCGCTCTGCTCCACGCTCATGGCCCCGACATCCCGTCCCACTTCGCGCACGGCCATCATGAGTTGATCCAGGCTGATGCCAAGTTCCTCCAGACGGTTGGGGTCCACATCGATGTGATACTCCCTCGCCACGCCGCCCACGGGCGCAACTTCGGACACTCCCGGCACGGCTCGCAGGGCCGGAACGACCACCTGATCGAGCACGTAGCGTTTTGCCTCCGTGTTTCGCGGTCCCTGCAGCGTAAACGCATACACCTGGCCCATCGCACTCGCATCCGGCCCCAGTTTGGCATTCACCCCGGCGGGCAAAAGCCCCTGCAACTGCGACAAGCGTTCCAGGGTCCGCGTGCGGCTTTCGTAGTAATCGCGTCCATCATCAAAAATCACATACACGTAAGCCGCGCCAAAGAGCGACATGCCGCGAACCGTGCGAACGCCCGGAAGCCCCTGTAATTCCCGCGCCAGGCGGGAGGTCACCTGCACATCCATGTCCTCCGCACTTTTGCCAGGCCACTCGGCCCACACGATAACCTGGTTGTCACTCAGGTCCGGGATCGCATCCAATGGCGTGTTGCGCCGCGCCCAGAGTCCCGCAGCGGCAAGTCCGATCACCAGCGCAAACGTGATGAACGCATTGCGAATCGTAAAATCAATGATGCGCATGAGCACTCCCTTCGGGCACAAGCGGGCTCGGGTTCAGCAGGCTGACACTGCCGGCCAGTTGCGCCTGACTGTCGATGAGGAACGCCCCTTGCAGCGCCACCTCATCTCCATCGGAAAGACCCGCCCGCACAATGTACAGATCGTTCCCATCGGGACCCTCGATCCGCGGCCCGAGAGCCAGAGACACGGGCTCGAAGCGGGTGCGTCCATCGGGCTTCCGCTCCGCCACACGCCAGGCTACATGCCGAACGCCCGTGGATAACACCGCCGACTTTGGCACAAGCACAAACGAGCCCCAGGTTTCGCGATTCGCGGCATCTGCGGGACGAAGGTCCTCGTTCAACACCGCATCAAAACGCGCGTGAACCAGTGAGCCCGGTTTCAGGACATCTCGGGCTCCTTCGAGATAGATGCGGACTTCGAGGGAACGCAGCTCGGGATTGATTTCACCCGCCACGCGCTCCACCACGGCCTTGAGGTGTGGCAAAGGACCGGCGTCGTCACTCTCGATCAAAACCGACTGCCCTTCGCGCAACCAGAACGCCCGTGTTTCGGGCACATGCACAACCAGCGCAAGACGATCGGGGTCCACCAGCCGCAGCAAAGGTGTGTCGGCGGAAACGTCTTTCCCCACCGCCAGCGCATCGTTAGCCATCTCGAATTCCGCGAGCAGAACTTGTCCGGCGAAAGGAGATCGAATCGTCACCACATCCTGAATGTCTTTGCCGGCAATCAGGGCCTCCGCCACTTCACTGAGATTCCAGCGCTCGAAACGCAGACGCAGGCTTTGGATCAATGCCGCATCTCCCATGCGGATGGCGGCTTGAAGTTCGCCCTGCGAGGCGATCAATTCCGGACTGTAAAGGTCCACAATGGCTTCTCCCACCTGCACCCGCTCACAACAGCCCCAGGTGGCCATGTGGCGCTCCACAATTCGTCCGGATACGCGCGGGATCACAACGCGTGTAAAACGATGATCATACTCCGCCGCACCATAGGCCCGCACCGTCACGGATGCGGGTCCGCGCTGAATCCGCGTCGTTTCCACTCCCATGCGACGGGTTTGTTCGCGGGTCAATTCGCCAGAAGACACCTGCGTCATCTGCATTCCGCACACCGGACATGTTCCGGCTTTAGACCCAATAAAACAGATCATGGGACAGGCCCAGCGCTCGTTGGACGACGCGGCCTCTTCCGTGTGAACACTGCGAAACAGCATCCCTTCCGGCAAGGACAACACCAGACCCGCACCCAGTGCGGTTCCCGCAATGACGCTCACAATTTTTGTGTTCATGCGTTACTCCACCACTTCGTTTTTCAGGGCCGATGGACCGTACATATCCGGGTCTTTCGCAAAACGGGGCGGACACGCCGCACAACCAAATCCCACCTTGTGGCCCTTGTACTCGGCGGGCGGGAGTGACGGATCCACATCCATGCCGCAGATAGGACAGATACGGTTCACCGTCGTCATCGTTTTTTCAGGAACCGCTTCGCCCGCTGCGGACGTCGCCAACGCAGGGTGCGGAGTCGCGACCTCCGGGTAGGGTTTGTAGCGGGAACTGCGGACGACGAGGGCCATCAAACAGCCCAGGGCAAAGGCCACTCCAAAGGTAAGTCCATTGGTTTTCATAGTGAATCCAGGGTTTGGGTTTGGGGAGGAAGATGAAAAAACCGCCACAGTCCAGCCGCTGCCGCACGTGCATCCGCTTCGGCCTGCACCGCGCGGATTTCAAGTTCGCCCATGCGCTCCAGCAGCTCCACCACGCGCCCGACGGCGCTGTCCCCTTGCGGATCATTCAATCCGGAACGCTGCAGGAGAACCTGCATTTCACGCTCCAGGCGCGCACGGGTTTCCACCGCACTGCGCCGGGCTTTGTGCGCAAAGGCTTCAGCGCGTTGCACTCGCGAGACTTGGTTCTCGATTTCAAAACGCAACTGTTCGATCTCCGCCTCCGCCCGGCGCAACTCCGCTTCCGAGACCCGCTCCATCGCGTCGGATTTTCGGGCCGAACGAAACGGCAACTCGGTCATGAATGCCACACCCACCGTATCGAAAGATCCCTCCGGCGCATCTTCCCGCTCCAAGCGCAGCGCAACAGAGGACATGGGTGCGGACGAAACCTGCGCCAAGCGAATATCAGCACGCGCCAGGTCCGCTTGCGCCGACGCCAGACGAAATCCGGGCGACATTTGCAGGGAGGGAGCCTTTTCCGGAAGCGGGATGGTCTTTGGCAGAGGAGCCTCCGCCGCCATCGCGAGACGTGCGCGCAGTTCCTGAGCGGCATCCTCCGCCATGCGGGCCTCTTCGTCGATCCGCAGCTCCATCGCGCTCAAGGCGCTTTCCAGGGTAATTTTGCGCACAATCCCCTCCACACCGGACGCGAGTCGTGCATCAAGCGCCTGAAGGGCATTTTCCATCTGCCGGGCCTGTAGAGCCCAGATTTCCCTTCGCCGCCCTGCGGTTTCCGACTCCACCCAAAGCCTCACGACCTCCGCATGAAGAGCCGCCGCGCGAAATTCAACGAGAGCCGCCGCCTCTTCGGCCTGCGCATGGGCCAGCGCCCGTTCCGCCGCGCGCACGCCACGTTGCGGCAAGGGCTGACGCAGCACAATTTCCGCAATCTCCGCATCGCCAACCTCCATTTCTTTTTGTGAAAGCATCCCTTCCACTTCTGGATTTGGGAAAAGTCCTTCCGCATCCACACGAAGCCCTGCGGCGAGCGCCTGTTGACGCAGCGCATGGATTTCCGGAGTGCGGGCCACAGCCATTGGAAGCGTTTCCTGGGCTGGAAGTCCATGAAGGCCGCACACGAGCAAGCAGAGGATTTTCAACGTTGTCATGTCCGTATATCGCCGTCAAAGTACTTTCCCCTCCAAAAAGTTTTCAAAAGATTTTTTGAGGGATTCGTGACAGGCCCGACATATACGTTACAATGATCCGCATTCTTTGCTGTATCCGCAACCTCCTCCCCGGGAGACCTTATGAAAGATGATCTGCAGGCCCTTCTCCATTCGTGGAATCCAACGCTCCCTGATGCCGCCGAACTGCGCCGACAGGTCTGGAACCGTTTGGATACAGAAGACCAACCTTCCGTCTGGCTTTGGTCGTTCCGGCCCCTGCGCTGGGCCCTCGCCCTCCTCCTGATTGGCCTTGGATTGACGGTGTCCATAATCCTCGGTGTCACGGCCTCGGACGCCGCACTGACCCGCGCGTATCTGTCCTCGGTCAACCCCTACAGCCATTTCCAATGAAACGCCTCTTCGCATGTGCCGCAGTTGCGCTGCTCGTTTTCCTCTCCACAGGCTGGACGGTGTACCGCATGAAAAGCCGTCAGAATCCGGCCGAATGGCTGGGAAAACGCTTCGAACTTTCGGGTCACGCGCTGGAGGCGTTTCTCGCGGCGCATGAACGCTACACTTCGGCCTGCGGGGAGACCTGTCGGCGCATAGTGGAAGCAGACGCGGCATTGGCGCTGGCCATGTTGAAGGCGGACCGGATTACGCCGGAAATTGAGGATGCGATTCAGGCATCGGCCCAACTCGATGCCCAGTGCCGGGTCAACATGCTGCGCCATTTTTACGAAGCGGCCTCGAACATACCAGACGAGCGCCGCGAGGAGTACCTGCGTTTGGTCATGCCCCTGGTGTTGCGTGGCGCGATGAACATGGACCTTCCCCAACCATGAATCCGCCCCTGCCCGACGCCGATGTACAGGCCATGGAGCGCATGAGGAATGACGACGCAGACGCGCTGAATGAGATCATGCAGCGATGGTCCTCCCGCATTTCCTCCTTTCTGACGCGTCACACCGGAAGCCGCGACACGGCCATGGATCTCAGTCAAGAGTTGTTTGTCATTGTCTGGCGTTCCCGCGCAAAATACCGGCCAACGTCCGCATTTTCCTCCTGGCTTTTCGGCATTGCGGCCAACCTCGCGCGACAGCATCATCGCTGGCGGAAACGCCATCCCTGGCGGGACAACGCTTCGCTGCCGGAGGAATCCAGCGATCAAACTCCAGGTGACGACCTTTTGCAGCGGGAACGAAGCGCCGCTGTTCGAAAAGCGATACAGGCTCTTCCCCTGCCCCTTCGCGAGGTGGTCCTTCTCAGCGAATACGAGGGACTCCGCCATCGTGAAATCGCCGACAGTCTCCATTGCAGTCCCAAGGCCGTCGAAACCCGTCTTGCCCGTGCCAAAACCAAGCTTCGCCAAGCCCTTCAACGCTGGATGTAAACCGAAAAAATTTCCGGTGAGGGTCAGGCGATTCGTTTGGGCAACATTCAGGGCAAGCACATAGCCTGGGACCTGAAACGTGAGACCTGCGGCGCTCACATCCCCCAGCACGGAAACTGAAGTATCTATAACGAAAATCTGCGCGACGAATGCGGAAAAAGCAAGTGGAAAGCCATTCGTCCGATTCATTCCAATCTGTATCACGCCGGGGTGGAACTTGACAGTTGGAGCAAACACTTTAAACGTTGGCAGGAGTATATCCAAAAGCAGATCGACGCCCGGAAAAAGGGCAACACCGGCTGATCCCTTCCCAACAACACCGTCCCCGGAGTCCTCGTCATGAGTGTCATCTTTTTCGAAGTGCCTGGGAACAATCCTCCTCCCGAGCCCGCCATCCGGCAGGCCCTGACAGACGAGCAGCGCAGGGAACTGCGAGAAGACCCCTTCTGGCGGGACTGTGTGCAGCTGGCCCAGGAAACCCTGGGAGCCTGCATTCCGGCGGGCAACCGTTTTGTTCCGGCGGATTTGCGCGAACTGAATGCCGTGAACCATCCCCCCGGACTCGTCCCCGCCACGGTGCTCCGGGAAACCATTCTCGACGTTCTGCTGCGCCAGGACGCCTCCGGGGAAACTCCAGATGTTCCTCCCCGGCGCGAAAGCCACATCGGGGACCGCATCTCGGGGGGCGACACGGAATGCCTGCTCACCCAGCTTACCAGCCGCTACGTCCGCGCGACCGGAGACAAGGATATCCTGTTTGAAATGGTGGGTGGGCGGCGGGTGCTGGATCGGATCCTGGCCTCCATGGATTATGTGTGGAGCCAGCGCTGGGAGTCGCACTACGGACTGGTCATCAACCGCCCCGACGGCGTCAACAAGCCCTCGATCGGCCTGCACATCAACGCCGCCGCCTCCATTGCCATCCGCGAACTGCTCGAACTCCCCTACATCACGCCCGAACAGCGCCGCGTCTGGATCGGACGCACCATCAATCTCGGCATGGCGGTCCGCTCGCATCTGTGGGACAGCGACCTCAAACGCCATTATCCGCGCCGCATCAGCCCGGAAGGTCTCATTGCGGTGGAGGAATCCTGCATTCATCCCTATGCCAGTGCCCTCGCCCTCCAGGCGGGTTTCCTCAACGAAACTGAAAAAGCCCTTTCCCTGCGCGACCTGCTGGTGGCGATGGAGATCACCCAGGCCCGGACGCCGGGTTTCAGCCATCTGCCCCCCGGCCCCGACAGTCCGGACGACCTCTCCTCGCTGCCCCGCCAACCCTCGGAATGGACCACCCCCGCCGCGCAGATCACGGCCGCCTATGCCCAGTCCGGGTTCGGCCTGCAATCCCTGCACCTGCTCCGCAGGATCGCCGAACTCTGCCTTCAACATCGGCTCTTCGCGGAGAAATTCTCCCCTGACGCTCCGGTCTCCGCCGTCCCCAGCCCCGCCGCAGCCGCCTCTTTCCTCCATGCCTATGACGTTCTCTCTCCTTCGACGCCGGAAAAAAGCCGGCCTCCCGTGGCGCAGATTCCTTCTCCCGCGGCACCCACAACGATCCGAATGGCGGAAAACCACAATCCCCTCGTCGTCAAAAAAACGGAGGACCGGGGTTTTCTGGAGATTCCCGTCCTGCTGCGCGTGGAGGGACAACACTTTTCCAGCCCGCACTTCGCCTGCATCGTCCGCAAGGGCAGCCCCACAAGCCTCACGCTCGAAGCCCCGCGTTTTCTGAAGGAAGACACCCTCGTCAGCCTGCAATTGTATCTGTTGCAGCAGGACAAACAACAGGAGTGCCATCTCAACGGACGCGTGAACTGGTGTCAGGAAGTCACCTCGACGCATCGTTTCAGCATGGGGATCGAGCTTGGAAAAAGCGGGAAACATCTACAGCATTGGCAACGGTTCCTGGATGGCGTGAGTCTCTGAAGGAGAGACGTTTAATTACCAATGCTTGTTCAGGGCGCACTCCTTTCGCTTCCCATGATCATGAAGTGGATACTTGCGAGAAATCCAGCTGCGCCCGTCCCTGCTCGAGGCGCAGTTTGGCGGAAAACTCCTTTCCCGCCTTCGATTTGAAGCCCTCGATCTTATCCGTGACACCGTCCTTGATCAACTGCTTCACCATCGCCTGAGTAATGTTGCGCCCGGCAATCGTTCCCCAAATCAACAGACCGCAGCCCTGCTTTTCGTTGGAACAGGCATACACCTTGCCTTTGATGATGACCCGCCCGCCACAGAGGGGACAGGTGCCCAGCGATTTCTCGCCCGCCGCAGCTTTCTCCTCGCGCAGGACTTCCGCCTCTACCGTTCCGTCATCGCGCAGGTGCAGCCGGGCCAGCACCGGTTCGCCGTCCTGTTTCAGAGGCACCGCGCGCAGGGTATGCCGCAAATCGAGGAGTTCGCGCGCCAGTCCGGCGTCAATCTGAGCCCCCAGCGTTTCTTTCCACAACACAAATCCGCAGCCTTCTTTCCACCGACTACACCCGTACCCGCGTTTGCCCTCCACCACCGGGGCCTTGCACAAGGGACAGTCTCCAAAGCCTCCGGAACACGCTGATTCCGCCGCGCCGGAAACGAGCACCCGCGCGTGGTCCCGGATGCCCGTCATGAAGGCCTCCGGGTCCCCCCGCCCCGCTTCGATGTCCTTCAATTTCGCCTCCCAGTCCCCGGTCAGCTCCGCCGAACGCAGGCTCGGATCGCGCACCAGCGTCAGCAAATGCCGCCCGGCCTCGGTGCTGATCAGTTGTTTCTTCTGACGACGGATGTACTGCCGCCCGATCAAGGTTTCGATGATAGAGGCTCGGGTAGCCGGCGTTCCGAGGCCGCGTTGTTTCATGGCTTCGCGCAGCGCCTCGTCGTCCACCAGACGTCCCGCCGTTTCCATTCGTTTGAGCAGGGAGGCCTCGGTGTAGCGTTTTGGCGGCTGCGTGCTTTTGGACAAAAAGGACGGCACATGCGGACCTGATTCACCAGCTTCCATGGGCGGCATCACCTGGTCCGCCTCGTCCTCTTCGCCGCTTTCCTCCGTGCCTTCCTTGTGCTCTTTGGTTTTCTGTTTTTGCAGGTGCGGATACAGCGCCTGCCATCCCCAGTCCGACACCACGGCCCCCTTTGCCTGGAACGCCTCGTCCCCGGCGTCGGCTTTGACCGTGGTCACCTGTTTTCTGCACGGCGGGTACAGGGCGGCGATCAAACGGCGTACCACGGCCGCGTAGAGCTTCGCCGAAGGCCCCTGGAGGTCCCTCGGTGCTTCCAGGGTTGGCAAAATCGCATGGTGGTCCGTGACTTTGGCGTCATCCACCACCCGTTTGCCCGGACGCAGGCGGGTCAAATCCAGGGCATCGACAAAGGGCTTGTATTCCGAGGGCAGCCCCTTCAACAACTCCGGCAATCCTTCGGCCACATCCTGCCCGATGTGGCGTGAATCGGTGCGGGGGTAGGTCAGATGTTTGGCCTCGTAGAGTCCCTGCGCCAGTTGCAGCGTCTCGTCGGCGGTGAAGCCGAACCAGGCGTTCATGTCCTGCTGAAGGCTGGACAAATCGTAAAGCTGCGGCGGGGGAATGGACTGTTCTTTTTGTTCGACGGAGCGGATGACCAGCGGCAGGGGCCGGATTTTCTCCACCACTTCCTTCGCCTCGGTCTCGCTTTTCCGCTTTTTGTCCGGCTGCGAAAAGCGGGTGTCGCGGTACATCGTGATCACAACCCAATAGGCTTCGGGTTTGAAGCGCTCGATCTCGATGTCGCGTTCGGCGATGAGGGCCAGCACCGGGGTTTGCACCCGGCCCACGCTCCAGAGCACGTTGCGTCCGCCGTAGCGCACGGTGTGGTAACGGGTGGCGTTGAGCCCGATGATCCAATCGGCCTCGCTGCGGCAGCGGGCGGCTTGGTAAAGATTGTCGAAGTCATGCCCCTCGCGCAGACCCGCAAGTCCGGCGCGGATGGCCGCCGGGGTGAGGGATTGCAGCCAGAGGCGCTGAAAAGGTTTGCGTAGGACGCCGGCCCATTGCTGAATGTAGCGGAAGATCAGCTCCCCTTCGCGCCCCGCGTCCGTCGCGCAGACCAGAAGATCGGCATCCTTGAAGAGGCGTTTGACGGTCTTCAACTGCTCCAGTGCGCCCTTGTCTCCCCGGGGGCGCAGCAAAAAGGGCTCCGGAAGCAGGGGCAAATCCTCCAGCCGCCACTGTTTCCACTCGGGTTTGTATTCATGGGGTTCCTGCAGTTCCACCAGATGGCCCAGCGCCCAGGTCACTGCCCATCCGTTGCCCTCCAAGTACCCGGACCCGCGCTGGGTGGCGCCGAGAACCGCCGCCAGATCGCGGGCCACCGAAGGTTTTTCCGCCAGAACGACTTTCATGGCGATACTTTCATCAAAACCGGTTGAGGAGGAGGGACAAACAACATGAAGCCTCTATAGTCATGGCCCGTCCACATTCAATCTCGAAAGCGTACTCGCCCCTCACATAAGAAAAAGCGATTTACGGCTTTTCAAAAGCCCCCCCAGGCGATAGCAGGATGCTCCCGACGCACCTCCCCTAACACGTTGGGATTTTTTTATGGCCAAATACATCTTTATCACCGGCGGCGTGGTTTCCTCTCTCGGCAAAGGCATCACCGCCGCCGCGATCGGTTCCCTGCTCACCAGCCGCGGACTTCGCATCCGCATCATGAAACTCGATCCCTATCTGAATGTGGATCCGGGCACCATGAGCCCCTACCAGCACGGCGAAGTCTATGTGACCGATGACGGTTCGGAGACCGACCTCGACCTCGGCCATTACGAACGTTTCACCGGAGCCCCCACCACCCGCAAATCCAACGTGACCGCCGGACGCATTTACTGGGACGTGCTCGAAAAGGAACGCCGCGGCGATTACCTCGGCGGCACCGTGCAGATGATTCCCCACATCTCCAACGAAATCAAATCCCGCGTCCGCGCCAACGAGGACAAGGACGTCGATATCATCCTCGTTGAAATCGGGGGCACCGTGGGAGACATCGAAGGCTCTATTTTCCTCGAAGCCATCCGCGAAATTGGCCTCGAAGAAGGCCGCGACAACGTGCTCTACATGCACCTGACCTACGTGCCCTACATCGCCGCCGCCGGGGAGGTCAAAACCAAACCGTCCCAACAATCCGTGGCCAAACTCCGCGAGATCGGCATTATGTCCGATATCCTTATTTGCCGCGCCGAAGTGCCCCTCTCGCTCGAAGTCCGCAAAAAACTTTCCCTCTTCTGCAACGTCCCCCTTCACTGCGTGATCGAAGAGACCGACGTCAAACACTCGATCTACGAAGTCCCCCTCGTGCTCAGCGACCAGGGCCTCGACGAACTGATTCTCGTGCATTTCCGCATCGCCCGCCCCCAGGCCGACCTCACCCCCTGGCGCAAGGTCATCAACGCCATCCGCAACCCCCACGGCGAAGTCACCATCGGCGTGGTCGGCAAGTATCAGGAACTGCAGGACGCCTACAAATCCATTTTTGAAGCCCTCGGCCACGGATGCATCGCTCACAGCCGCAAACTGATCCTGAAAAAAATCGCATCCGAAGACATCGAACAGGGCAAGTATGAATTGCTCGACGGTGTGGACGGCATCCTCATTCCCGGCGGCTTCGGCAACCGCGGCATCGAAGGCAAAATCCTCTCCATTCAATACGCCCGCGAAAAAGGCATTCCCTTCTTTGGCATCTGCATGGGCCTCCAATGCGCGGTCATCGAGTTTTCCCGCAATGTCTGCGGCCTGACCGACGCCAACAGCACGGAAATCAACCCCGACACCCCCCACCCTGTCGTCTATCTGATGGAAGACCAAAAAGGGGTGCAACAAAAAGGGGCCAGCATGCGTCTCGGGGCCTGGGACTGCAAACTGCAACCCGGCACCCGCGCCGCCAAACATTACGGCAAAACCCTGATCAGCGAACGGCACCGCCACCGCTACGAAGTGAACAACGAATACCGCGACATCCTGCAACAGAAGGGTCTGACGCTCGCTGGCACCACTCCTGACGGATCGCTCGTCGAAATCATCGAAATCGCCGACCACCCTTGGTTTGTCGCCGTGCAGTTCCACCCGGAATTTAAATCCCAGCCCTTCAATCCGCATCCGCTTTTCGCCGGCTTTGTCGAGGCCGCCGCCGTCCGCCGCAAACTGCTCAGCGCAACATGAAGTCTCCGGTCTGGGCGGCCCTTTTTGATTGGGACGGCGTGATCATCGACTCCGGATCCGCCCACAAACGCTCCTGGGAACGCCTCGCCGAAGAAGCCGGACTTCCGCTTCCCGAGGATCATTTTCTACGCGGTTTCGGCATGAGAAACGAAGCCATCATTCCCGATCTGCTGCACTGGACCCAGGACCCGGACCGCATCCGTGCCCTCTCCCTGCGCAAGGAAGCCCTCTACCGCGACATCGTCCGCGAGGAGGGCGTCACCGTTCTCCCCGGAGTGGAGCCCTATCTTCAATCCCTTGTGGACGCCCGCATTCCGCGCGTGGTCGGATCCTCCACACACCGCGACAACATCCTGCTCATCCTCGACGTCACCGGCCTCTCGCGCTATTTTTCGCTGCTGGTCACCTCCGAGGATGTGCGTCGTGGCAAACCCGACCCCGAGGTGTTTCTCAAGGCCGCAACCCTCGCCGCCACCGCCCCCGTCCGCTGCGTGGTCTTCGAGGATGCCCACCACGGCATCGAGGCCGCCAAGGCCGCAGGCATGGGTGCCGTCGGCGTGCTCACCACCCATCCCGGTGGCAAACTGCTGGGGGCCGATCGACTCGTGACCCGACTCGACGAACTCCCCCTGGATGGCCGCCCTCCCCTGGACCCCTTCCCGCTTCCGCAGGTTTCGCCCAAAGATTCTTGACACTCCCCATTCGTCCCCCTATTGCTCACGCCCCATGATTTTCCAACCTGTAACCACTTTAACTGCTCCGAGAGGGGGTGAATGCAACAATGCCCGTGGAAATTAAACTCAAAAAAGGCGAATCCGTTGATCGCGCGATGCGCCGTCTGAAGAAAAAGCTGGATAAGGAGGGTACCCTCCGTGAGATCCGTGGTCGTGAACACTACGAGAAACCCAGCGAAAAGAAACGCAAGAAGTCCGCCCGCGCGCGCGCCCGCATGGGCCGCCCCAGCGGTTTCTGAACCCACCCCTCCCCAAACGCCCGGTACGCCGGGCGTTTTTTTTGCAGCTACACTCGATCTTTTTGCCTTTGACGTTGCATCATGGGCTTTCTCTCCATAATGGAACGCAACCCTTTTTACCGGAGAATCCCCCCCATGTCCCGACCCAAAGCCCTTATTGCCCTGGAAGATGGAACCGTATTTGAAGGCCGTGCCTTTGCCGGACGTGGTGAAGTCGACGGCGAGCTGGTATTCAACACCTCCATGTCCGGATATCAGGAAATCCTCACCGACCCTTCGTACCGCGGTCAGATCGTCACCCTGTGTTATCCGCTGATCGGCAACTACGGCATCAATCCCGAAGACATGGAGTCCTACCGTGCGCACGCCTCCGGTCTGGTGGTCGGTGAATGCAGCCGCATCACCAGCAACTGGCGCAGCACGATGTCCCTGCCCGAATATTTGGAGAAATCGGGCATTCTGGGCATCGAACGCGTGGACACCCGCGCGATCACGCTTCACATCCGCGACAAAGGCGCGATGAAGTGCATCATGTCCACGGAAGATCTGGACCCCGCACGTCTGGTCGCCAAAGCCAAGGCCAGTCCCGGACTGATCGGCCGCGACCTTGCCACGGAAGTCAGCGTCAAAGAACACAAAATCTGGGAACCGCAGCTACAGAAAAAGACCTTGCGCAAAGTGGCCACCATCGATTGCGGCACCAAATACAATCAACTGCGCATCCTTCAGGATCTCGGCTGCGAAGTGCATGTGTTCCCGAACAATTCCACGGCGGCGGAAATTCAAGCCATCAAGCCAGACGGTCTTTTCCTGTCCAACGGTCCTGGCGACCCCGAAGGCGTGCAACAGACTGTGTCCACCATCCGCAGCCTCCTGCAAACCGGCATTCCCACCTTCGGGATTTGTTTCGGACACCAGCTCACCGCCCTCGCTCTCGGCGGACGCACCTACAAACTCAAGTTCGGCCACCGCGGCGGAAACCAGCCGGTCATGAACCTGGCCAAGGGCACCGTCGAAATCACTTCCCAGAACCACGGCTTTTGCGTCGACAAAGACAGCCTTCCTCCCGATCTGGCCGAGACCACCCACATCAATCTCAACGACCAGACCTCCGAAGGACTGCGCCACAAAAAACTGCCCATCTTCACCGTGCAGTACCATCCGGAAGCCGCACCCGGCCCGCACGACTCGATGTATCTCTTCCACGATTTCATGAAATCCATGGGCGTCTGAACCCGATGTCGTTATGCCGTTGATTCACCGCATCCACCCGGAACTGCTTCGTTTCAGCGACGCTCTGGCCATCCGCTGGTACGGACTTTCGTATCTCGCCGCGTTTGTGTTTGGATACCTGTTGCTCCGCCGCCTCAGCCGCCAAGGACTGCTGCGCATGACCCCGATCCAGATCCAGGACTTCCTTGGAGGCCTCTGCCTCTTCGGTGTAATGCTCGGTGGACGTTTGGGATACTTTCTTTTTTACGAGCCCTCGACCCTTTTCCGCAATCCCCTGCAATTTTTCAAAGTCTGGGAAGGCGGAATGGCCAGTCACGGCGGCATCATCGGCTCCCTGCTCTACGTGCTCTGGTACGCCCGCAAACAAAAACTTAATCCCTGGCACCTCGGCGACAACCTGGTCAGCGTGGTCCCGCTCGGCCTGGGCTTGGGACGTCTCGCCAATTTTATCAATGGCGAACTCTGGGGACGTCCCACCACGGTCCCCTGGGGCGTCGTGTTTCCGCTGGAACGTCCAGAATTTCAGCCCGATGGCGCCCTCGCCGCCTACCGATACGACCTCGATTTCCTCCGCCTCAGTGTCGAACGCGGATGGCTGTCCCCGCGCCATCCCTCACAGCTCTACCAGGCCTTCGCGGAAGGATTCCTGCTCTTTGGCCTTCTCTGGTTCCTGCGGCACCGCCGCTGGAGCCAGGTGAAAAGCGGCCGCCTCTGCATCCTGTTTTTCCTGGGCTACGGGCTGGCACGTTTTTCGATGGAGTTTTTCCGCGAGCCGGATGCTAAGATCTATTTCGGGTGGATGAGCACCGGACAACTTCTCACTCTGGGCGTGTTTGCCATCGCGGCCCTCTGCACACGATGGCCCCGGCCAAACGACCTGGGGGGAGTCGATGGCCTATGACGCAGACGTCCATTTCCAGTGCCCGGCCTGCCTGAGCGCCTTGCGCGCGGAGGCGACCCTCGCCGGCTGTCTCACGCAATGCCCCTATTGCGGATGCGGGGTCGAAGTGCCGGAACTCCCGCCACGCGCCACGCCATCACGGCCGGTGTATCGCAGCAAAAAAACGTCCCTGCGGCGAAAAACCTCCGTCAGCACCCACCCTCCGACCCGTCGAGGAACCCGCGTGGTGCCGCCCGGACCCACCGTGCGAAAACTTCACAGCGGCCACAGCGCGGAATTCTGGCTCTGGACCGCATTGATCGTATTCGCCCTCCTGATGTTCGTCTGGGCCCGCATCACATCCAGGGGTTGATCAACCACAATCCGAGCCCCTCGAAATCGGCTGTGTTTCGGGTGGCAACCCAAAACCCCCTCACCTTTGCCGTGGCGGCAATGAGCCCATCCCGGAAAGGAAGAGTTCGTTGCATCTGCAGCAAGGCCGCCATTTCCGCAGCGGCCAAATCCACCGGCAACACCCGATCCTGAAAGGTGGGTTTCAACTTGTTGTCATACCAATCCTGTAGCAAAATGCCAAAATCTGGATTTTTCCGGAGAGCCCGGTGGATTCCTTCGCGAATTTCCATCATGCAGATGGCGCTCGTGTACAGGTCCTCAGGGGAAACCCCTTCGGCCCACTGGCGAACCTGCGGGTGCGCTTTGATTCCCTTCCGGATTTCCGACAGCACGTTGCTGTCCAGAAGTATCCCCGTACTCACCACTCCACCTCCCGGAGACCCTCCCTCGAGATCTCCAGTTCCAACGGAACATCGGCCAGGGTCTCATCGCCCACGAGTGCAAGAATATTCGAAGTTGGGGCAAGGGCATCCACTCCCAGTTCGCGCTCCAGCAGCTTCGCCATCCATGCCGACAGTGAAAGACCCTGATCCACCGCACGGTGTCGGGCGCTTTTCAATAACGGTGTTTTGATGTTCAGCGTAACATTCATCGATTACACGATTACACGATTACACGAAAACATCAAGTGCCACCGCCAATAAATTCGGTTGACCACCTTCCCACAACCTCTGCGCGTACGATTGCATTTTGCGGGAGTTCAGCTATTGAAAAGCTGCACTTTCCACAACCCTGGACACTCCCATGATCAAACTCGCTCTCGTCGGAACCGGCGGCATGGCCCACGCCCATGCCAATGCTTTTCAGAAAATCCGCGGCGTCAAACTTGTCGCCGCCTGTGACGTGGATGAAACCCGCGTGAAGGAGTTCGCCGCGAAATTCGGCATCCCCAAAACCTACACCTCCCTCGACGCCCTGTTGGCCGAAAGCGGTGTCGACGCCGTGGCCAATGTCACTCCGGACGCCCACCACGCGCCGGTCAGCCTGAAAGTCATTGCCGCCGGCAAACACATTCTCTGCGAAAAGCCCCTGGCCACAAACTACGATGACGCCCGCAAAATGGCCGCAGCCGCCAAACGCAAAGGCGTCATCCACATGGTGAACTTCTCCTACCGCAACTCCTCCGCCCTGCAAAAAGCGGCGGAACTGGTGCAAAAAGGAGCACTCGGCGAAATCCGTCACGTCGAGGCGCACTATCTGCAATCCTGGCTCTCCTCCAGCGTCTGGGGCGAATGGTCCACCACCCCCGCCTGGCTCTGGCGCCTCTCCACCGCACACGGCAGCAAGGGCGTGCTCGGCGACATTGGCGTACACATTCTCGACATGGCCTCCTTCCCCGTCGGCCCCATGTCCTCCCTGCGCTGCAAACTCAAAACCTTTCCCAAAGCCAAGGGCAACCGCATCGGCGACTACACCCTCGACGCCAACGACAGCGCCCTCATTCACGTGGAATTCGCCAACGGCGCCCTCGGATCCATCACCACCACCCGCTACGGCACCGGACACCAAAACAGCCTCCAGCTCTCCGTCCATGGCACCGAAGGCGCCCTGCGCATCGACCTTGACAAATCCTACACGCAACTGGAAACCTGCATCGGCAAAGACCGCCACAGCGCCGCCTGGAAAACCCTCGAGTGCAAGGCAACGCCCAACATGTACGAACGTTTCGTCAAGAGCATCCGCAGCGGCGTCAACGACCAGCCCGACTTCCACCGCGGCGCCGAAATCCAGAAAGCCCTCGACGCCTGCGTCCTCTCCGACGACGAGGACATCAGCGTCTCCCTCAAATAGACGGGCTCATTTGGAGAGCAACGACGAAAGGGCGGCTTCCGACAACGGAAACGGAATGTCGCGCCTTTCGGCGATGTGGTGGACCACGCTTGGGTTGAAGGACGCCTTTTTCCGGTCGCCGTTCGCGTCCCTGGGAATGGAAAACCCCAAAGCTTCCGTGACGTCGTTGAAATCGAGCGGGAAATTGTGTGCCGTCTGCTGAACATCGGACAGCTCGTGGATCTTGTAATAAAACGGCGGCTGCGGGGGCGGCATGTACACGCCGAAACGATAGGCCCCGCGCACCTTGGCCTTGCAGCCGAGAGGATCGGTGAGAATATCGGCGGCAACCGGAAGGTCGAGCATGGCCATCTGCAGCGGACGACCGGATCGATAAAAGGTTTCCACCATGCGGTCCTCGGCTCCGAGGGAGGAATCGATGAGTCCGCCCGCACCGGGACCGGTTTTCCATCCGCCCATTTCCTGCCACAGGGAGCGGCGGGTGAGGGTCGGAATGCCGGAGCCACAGACCCCTGGCGCATAGGGTCCGAGGGTGAAAAGGCCAAAGCCCCGGGAGGATTTCAAACGGGTCACCTTGCGTTGGGTTCTGAAGGCCTTGAAATCGCGCAATCGCAACGACAGGGATGGAGGCGCAAAAAATCGGTCCAACGTGGCGCGGCGCTGGGCATCGAGGCCCACAGAACCAATCCATGGATTCGCCTCCATGACCTCGACCACATCCCGCAGCCAGTCGCCGCGGACCACAAACTGGACGTCCTCGGGCCAGATGAGGATGTAGTCGCCACAGCAGGTCTCGACAAGTTCGTTCATGGCGGCGGCGTGGGTTTGCGTCCGACACAGGACGCGATCCAGGCGTGGATGATTCTTCAGGTACTCCTTCAGTCCCGTTTCAATGGATTCATTGTCCGAAACCACCCACTCTAAAGAGGGATACTGGATGCACTCCAGGGCCGATTCGAGCGTGGCGCGCAAATAGTGCAGGCGGTTCCAACTAAGGAAGGCGATCGATACGGAAGGGAGGTTCATCGGAGACGGCATACAAAATCCCTACCTCTGCGCGGCGCGCCAATCAACATTTTTTACGGAAATCGCCCTTCTTTTGTCTCCCCGCCGCTTGCGGCTTGGTTTTCATTCATCCTTTGGTATACGGCATTCATGTCCCCCTGTTTAACCCTTGCGTTAATTCCAGCCCGCGGCGGCTCCAAAGGCATTCCCCGCAAAAACATCCGCCCCCTCTGCGGACGGCCCCTGATCGCCTGGAGCATTCGCGACGCCCTCCAAACACCCGGCATCGACCGCGTTGTGGTATCAACAGACGACGCCGAAATCGCCGCTGTCGCCCGCGAACACGGGGCCGATGTCGTGATGCGTCCGCCGGAACTCGCCACCGACACCAGCAGCAGCGAAGCCGCCCTCGCACATGCCCTCGACCAGTTGGAGGCCCAGGGCGAGACCATCGGTCGTGTCGTGTTCCTCCAAGCAACCTCCCCCGTCCGCGGCGCAAAACACCTCGCCGCCGCCCTCGCCCGCTTCGACGACAGCGGCGCGGATTCCCTGCTCTCCGTCACCGCCTCTCACGTGTTCCTGTGGGAGGAGACCCCCGACGGCGCCGCGCGCCCCCTCAACTACGATCCACAGTCCCGCCCCATGCGCCAGGCCATGCGCCAGTTCCGCGAAAACGGATCCATCTACATCTTCCGTACGGACATGTTCCGTCGCAGCGGCTGCCGTCTGGGCGGCCGCATCGTCCTCTATCCCATGCCCCCGGAATGCGAAGTGGACATCGACACTCTCGCCGACTGGGACCGCGCCGAACCCCTCCTGAAAGACGCCCTCCGCCATGATCGTTGACCGCTCCGTCCGTGCCTTCTCCATCCGCGAAGACGTCTCCCTCCGCGAAGCGTTGTTGGCGATCGACCGCAACAAGGAGGGCTTCGTGTTCTGTGTCGATGAAGCCGGCCTGCTCCGCGGACTGCTCACCGACGGCGATATCCGCCGCTGGATTTCCGCCCGGGATCAGGTCGACACCTCCGTTCCCGTGAGCGCCCTCCTCCGCCGCGATTTCGTCTCCGCCCGCCTCGGCGACTCCCGCGAGCGGCTGGAGAATCTGTTCGACGGCCGCGTGCGCGTTGTCCCCCTGCTGGATGCCCACGGACGCCTCGCCGGCATCGCCCGCCGCCGCGACCTGCGCCACGGCATCCGCATCGGCGAACGCCTCATCGGCGGAGACGCCCCCGTGTTCGTCATCGCCGAAATCGGCATCAACCACAATGGATGTCCGGACCGGGCACGCCGTCTGATTGACGCCGCGGCAGACGCCGGCGTGGACTGCGTGAAATTCCAGATGCGGCACATGAAAAGCCTCTACCGCGGCAGCGCCGACGGCTCGGCCACCGCCGAGGATCTCGGCACGCAGTACACCCTCAATCTGCTCGAACGCTTCGAACTGCCCGTCCCTGAAATGCTGAAATTGTTCGACCATGCCCGCCGACGGGGCGTCGAAGTCCTCTGCACGCCCTGGGAGGAGGAAAGCCTCGCCGTGCTCGAAGCCCACGGCATGCCCGGCTACAAGGTGGCCTCCGCCGACCTGACCAATCACCCCTTCCTCAAGGCCCTTGCCGACACCTACAAGCCGCTCATCCTCTCCACCGGCATGGCCAGCGAGGACGAAATCCGGCAGGCAGCCGACCTGTTGCGCGCCCGCAGCTGTCCCTTCGTCCTGCTGCACTGTATTTCGACATATCCCGCGCCCTTCAAGGACATCCACCTGAAGTACATGAGCCGCCTGCGCGAGGTGGCCGAATGTCCGGTGGGCTACTCCGGCCACGAACGCGGCATCCACGTGGCCATCGCCGCCGCCGCCCTCGGGGCCTGCGTGATCGAAAAACACATCACCGAAGATCGCTCGCTCGAAGGCAGCGACCACCGCGTGAGCCTCCTGCCCGGCGAATTCGCCGAACTGGTGGCCGGCATCCGCGCCGTCGGCGAATCCCTGGGCACGGCCGCCCGCCGCACGCCCACCCAGGGCGAAATCATGAACCGCGTCAATCTCGCCAAAAGCCTCGTGGCCTCCCGCCCGCTCCGCGCCGGGATGCCGATCGAGCGCGACATGATTGACGTCCGCAGTCCGGGCCGCGGCCTCCAGCCCAACCGCCTGGACAGCCTCGTGGGCCGCCCCCTCCGCCGCGACATGAATGCGGGGGATTTCTTCTTCGAAAGCGATCTGCAGGGACCTCTCGCCGCGCCCCGCGCATACCAGTTCAATCGCCCCTGGGGCCTCACCGTCCGCTGGCACGACTGCCAGGGCATCGCCCGACTCTCCAATCCCGACTTCCTCGAATTCCATCTGAGCTTCAAGGACATGGAGGAGGATTTCCGCCCCTGGATTCCCGAGGCGCTCGACATGGACCTGAAAGTCCACAGTCCCGACACCTTCCCCAACGACCACCTTCTCGATCTGGCCAACCCCGACCCCGAACACCGCCGCTGCTCCATCGCCCACCTCCAGCGCGTGATCAACCTCACCCGTGAACTGAAACCCTGGTTCCGCCGCGCCACCCGCCCGGTCATCATCGCCAGTCTCGGTGGATTCACCGAAAACCGTCTGCTGCGCCCCGACGAAGTCGCCGAACGCTACGACCTGATGGCGGAGAGCCTCTCCCAGCTCGATTCCGAGGGTGTCGAAATCGTCGCCCAGACCCTCCCGCCCTTCCCATGGTACTTCGGCGGACAGCTCTTCCTCAACCTCTTTGTGCATCCCGAAGACACCGCCGCCTTCTGCCGCCGCAGCGGTCTGCGCCTCTGCCTCGATGTCTGCCACTCGAAGATGGCCTGCAACCATTTCGGTCACTCCTTCACCGACCTCATCCGCACGCTCGGTCCCCACACCGCCCACCTGCACATGGCTGACGCCCGCGGCGTGGACGGCGAGGGCCTGCAAATCAACGAAGGCGACATCGACTTCCCCGCCCTTTGCGCCCTGCTCCGCGAAGCGGCCCCAGGTGCCTCCTTTATTCCCGAAATTTGGCAGGGGCACAAAAACAACGGCGAAGGTTTCTGGCTGGCCCTCGAACGCCTCGAACATCTGGCCCTTTGACTCCCCACACACCGATGAACGTCACCATCGCGATCACCTGCTACAACTACGGACGCTTTCTCGGCGAGGCCATCGACAGCGCGTTGGCCCAGACCCAGCCCGCCCACGAAATCCTGGTGGTGGATGATGGATCCGACGACGATTCAGTGGCCGTCGCGAAAGGATACGGGGACAGGATCCGTCTCGTGGCGCGTCCCCACCAAGGCCTCATCGCCGTGCGGAATTTCGTCCTCCAGCATGCAACAGGCGAGGCCTTGGTTTTCCTGGACGCCGATGACCATCTCCATCCGGATCATCTGCTGAAAACCGTCCGCGCCTGGGAGGAGGCTCCCAGCCCAAAACCCGCGTTTGTGTATCACCAGCGCGCCATCCTCGACAATCCCGCCCAGGTCTCCTCATTTCCGGACTTCAATCCTGCGGCCCTCAAACAGAAAAATCACGTCCTGGTGAGCAGCCTCTTCCTCCTTCCGGTGGCCCGGACCATCGGCTACGATCCCGCTTTCGCCGAAGGCCTCGAGGATTACGACTTTGTCCTCGGTTTACTCGAAGCCGGTCACCACGGACGGCTTGTCGACGAGCCCCTTCTTTACGTCCGCACACACGGTGAAACCCGCAGCCTCGCTTGCGGACAGGCAAACGTGCGCAGCCGGCTTCTGTATCGACTGCTCCGGAAACACCGCGTCCTCTACTCCCGGAAAGAGGCGGCCCAATTCCGCAACAACATCCGCGAGTACGTCCTGCGCAAACTGTCGGCCTCCCCTCCACAAACCCTTCGGGAACGCCTGCAAGCCTTCTCCCTTCTGCTTCGCCACCGGGCCCACCCCCTTCGATTTCTTCAACTTCTTCACACAGGCAGAGGATGCTCCGCCACCCCATGAAACTGATCTTCCCCATCCTCCGCCTGAACTGGTACCGCGTCGTCGCCTCCACCATCGATCAGGCCCTCTCCGACGGTCATACCGTTGAATGCTGGCACCACAGCGGCGGCAACCACTGGCCCAACAACCGGCCCGACCGCTCCCGCATCCCCGCCTTCCGCCATGGTGCGGTCCTCGTCCGCGACTTCGAGGACGACGCCGCGTTCATGGCGCTCTGCGACGAACACAGCCCCGACGCCATCCTAAGCATCAGCCTCGTCTGGAACAGCCTGCTCGACGCCTGGATGCGCCGTTCCCCCCGCCCCGCCTGGGTCCTCCTCGCCACCAACGACAGCCTCGCCTCCTGCAACCGACCCGAACAACTCGCCGCCTGCGACCTCATCGCCCTGCGCTCCCCCCACGAACGCGAATGCCTCGTCGAGGATCACACCGCCGACCTCGGTCCCATCCTGGAGGAACTCCGTCGGCATCCCCAGCGCCATGGCCGCCTCTACGCCGACCTCTTCCCCGCCCGCGCCGCCGGACGCTGGACCCCCGACATGGTCCGCCTCTTCCGCGACCGCAGCGTCTGCACCGGCTACCCGCTGCTGGACACGGTCCGCGACATCGACACCGACGCCCTACGCTCCCGCTGGGGCATTCCCGCCGGGCAACCCGTTGTCGGCTGCCTGGCCTCCCCCTACGGCAGCGTCATGGGCGCGCCCTGGGAAAAGGGATTCGTGAGCCGCAACCCCCTGGGCCGTTTATTCTGGTCGCTGCGCGAACGCGGCCCGGCGGGTCTGCGCGTTCCGCCCAACGAGGCGGAGGTGATGAGGGCGTTGCGGCGCTTCTGCGATGCGAACAACGCCTTTCTGCTCCTCAAAATGCGGCATTCACAGAGCGCCGATCCGCTGATGAACCGCGTCGCCGACCGCATTCTGGGCGAAGAGTCGCACTACCCCCACACCGCCGTGGAAATGGCGGCCCTCGCCCAGCCCGTTTTTGGTTTTTTCACCACGGGCGCGCCGGAGGCCGTAGCTGCGAAACATGCCTTCGTGGACCTCCGCATTCCCGGATACAACCGGGACATGTGGGAACGGGCTGCGTCGATGTTCGTGGGCATGTTCGACCACCCCGGCGTCAGCCGCAGTCTGGAGGCCCGCGAGTGGATCGCGAAAGCCCCGAAGATGCGCATCGAGGATTTCCAGTGTGCGCCGGATGCCCTCGCGGCCTACAACCTGCGCTTTTGCGGCCCCATGGACGGAAAACATTCAGCCCGCGTGATTGCGGCGGTGCGGAACCATCTTGCAGGCCGGGCCATCGGCGAAGACGCTGAAGGTTTTGTCATGCTGTCCTCAACGCCATCCGGTCTTCCGGAATTGCCGTAACGACTCCATCGCGAAATTGCCCAGGCCCGGAACCCAGCCGCCGCGCAGTCGCCGCAAGAGGCGGAGGGCGGCGGAATAGTCCAGTCGTCTTTGACGGACCTTGCTCACCGTTTTGGCGGTGATGATGCGGGCCGAACTTTCCCGTTGCTCCGCGTCCAGCCCGGGAAAACGCCGCAGGCCCTCCCAAATCCGGATGATCTCCTGCATATCCCGTTCCAGTTGCGGGGAACTGCGGATCGGATCCATGTGGCGCCGATGAAAATTCAAGGGTTCCGCCACATAGGCATACGACGCATTCGCGAGAAACCGCGTCCACAACTCCCAGTCCCCGCAGTATCGGAACGTGGCATCCGCTCCACCCAGCGCCTGGTAGACCCCGCGTCGAAACACCACCGCGCTGGCGTTCGCGATAATATTGGAATGACACAGGTATCGCCGGCAGGTTTCGGGACCATCGCCCTTGAAATCGCGGTCCCACTGTTCCGGATGCAACGACCGATACCTGTCCTCCACGCGAAGGCCGATTGCCCCGGACGCGTCCATGCGCCGAGAAGAGGCATAGGCCAGAACCGCGTCGGGATGCTCTCGGAGCGTGGACACCATTTTTTCCAAAAACCGGGGGTCCGACACATCGTCGGATTCCGCAATCCAGACCAGTTCCCCGCCGGCCAGTTCCACCCCTTTGTTCCACTGCGCGAAAGGGGTTCCGCTGTTGACCGCGTTGACCACAATCCTCATGGGAAACTTTTGTGCGAAAGCCTCCGCAATCTTCAGACTGTTGTCGCTGGAGGCGTCGTCCAAAAAAATCAGTTCAAAATCCTGAAACGTTTGTTGCTGGATGGAACGAAGCCGCTCGCCGAGAAAAGCGGCATGATTGTAATTGGGAACAATCACCGTGACCGGGTGCATACCAAGATCCTTATCCCGAGGCTTCCAGCCGGGCCTGATACACGCGTTTAAAATAAGAAATATACAAACATTTCATCGGTCAACTATGGCTATAGGTGACGGGGAGGGCGACAAGCCCATACCCCCCATGAGGAGGCAGTTCCAGATGCCCTCCTGGATCCGAAAGGGTGTAGCGGAACGCAAGCGGAACCAAATCGTGGGGGTGGTGTTGATGGTCCAAAAGGGCAAGCTGCAAATGATATCCACCGGGCAAAATCGTTGCCGGGGGAAACCTCAGAGAAAGCGTAATCGGATCGGGTCCATCGGGACACGGAATCTTTGTGGCAAACAGCCGACGGTCATAACTGTCGACCACAGCCAGTGTCAGGGTCAGGTCTTTTACCCCGGAGGTTTCCAGACGCACAGAAATGGAATGCGCACGGTGGTAATCAACCTCACCACTGTCACGGTCTTCCGAGTCCTTCAATGTGGCCGATAAAATACGAGCCCCCCCTGGGGGATGCCCGGTGTCGGAAACCGTGTAACTGCCAGCATGGCCAGAGGAATTTTCGCGGATGTAGGTCTCCACCACTTCCTCCACCGTGCCATTGACCTTGACGCGTCCCGCCGACAAATAGATGCCTCGCGTGCAGAGCCGAGACACCGAACCCATTTGGTGGCTCACAAACAGAATCGTCCGGCCCTGACGGGCGACGTCGTCCATCTTGCCCAGGCATTTTTCCTGAAAGGCGGAATCCCCCACCGCCAGCACCTCGTCGATGATCAGGATGTCCGGCTCCAGGTGCGCCGCCACCGCAAAGGCCAGGCGGACGCTCATGCCGCTGGAATAGCGCTTCACGGGGGTGTCAATGAAGCGTTCAATCCCGGAAAAGGCGATGATTTCATCGAATTTCGCCGTGATCTCCCGCCGTTTCATGCCCAGAATGGTCCCGTTCATGTACACGTTTTCACGGCCGGTCAACTCCGGGTGAAACCCGGTGCCGACCTCCAGCAGCGAACCCACTTTCCCACGAAGCTGAATCTCGCCCCGGGTCGGCAGCGTAATACGACTCAACAGTTTCAGCAACGTGGATTTGCCGGAGCCGTTGCGCCCAATGATGCCCAGAACCTCTCCGGGCCTGACATCAAACGAGACATCCTGCAAGGCCCAGAATTCCGAGACGGATGGGGCCGCCGCATTCTGCCCCACGTTGCCGAGAATTTCCTGCGGGTCACGGCCCCGAATCTTTGCCCAGCTCCGCAAAACCTGATCGCGCAGGGTGTTTCCCCCGATGGCCCCCAGGGTGTATCGTTTGGCGAGATTGTGTACGCGGATAATGGGTTCGCTCATATCAGATCCACAAAATTGCGTTCGACACGACAGAAATTAAGAAGACCGCTCGCCAGCAGGATAAGCGTCACACTCCAACTCAGGGCCCAGCCGCCCAGATCCGGGCTGCCCGCACCCGTGAAAGCGTAGCGGCTGAACTCCACCACGGCGGTGAAGGGGTTTAGCCACAGGATGAATCGAAATACGGGGTTCACCACCAGTGACGCCGGATAGACGATCGGCGACGCGTACATCCAGAGCTGGGTCAGAAACGGCAGGGCAAAACGAAGGTCTCGGTATTTGATCGTGATGGAGGAAACCCAGAGCCCGACGCCAAGTCCCATCATCGCACACTGCAACAACAGAACGGGCAATACCAGCAGCCACCGGTTCGGCTGAATCGCCGCGCCGGAGAACCAGAACCAGAGAAAAAATCCAATCAATACGCCGAAATTTATAGCGAAATGGGCCAGATGGGCCACGACGCCAGAGAGCGGAATCACCAGTCGCGGAAAATAGACTTTCGTCAGCAAACTCGCACTTCCCGCCAGCGCATTGGCCCCATGGTTCATGACCCCCTGCAGGTAATTCCAGAACACCATTCCCGTCATGATGAACAGAAAATGCGGCACTTCCCCAACGTCAATCTTCGCCACACCGCCGAAGATGATCGTGAACACCACTGTCGTGAGCAGCGGTTGCAGGACAAACCACAAAGGCCCCAGCACCGTCTGTTTGTACACCGCCGTCAAATCCCGTTTCACCAGCAACATCATCAGATCACGGTATTCCCAGACTTCCCGAATGTTAATCCTCCACCAAGGTCGGTCCGCTTGAATCAGCGTAACGGGACCGCGTTGCGGTTGAGGTGCGGAGACGGCTTCAGACATGCTTCAGAGGGAGGGGCTGGGAGGGTTGGACATTGACAAAACCACACCTGTCCCATATCGATTTGTACTATCTTGTAAACGAAAATCCCCACACTCAGCCCAGCCCATGACGATT
>CAZCFM010000018.1:0-37990 GCA_964497855.1 uncultured Verrucomicrobiota bacterium
GCTCATTTCGGGACACAGCTTCCTCGAATGATCCAAAAGCTAGTAAACCGGGAACTTGATGCCGGTATATGGAAGGAGGGCTATGACCTCGCTGTATCTGATAAAGAAATTGCTGGAGCTGATGCAACTGAACTTCTTCAAATTGTACTAAAAGGTAACGAATCTAATCGAATAGATCTATACCAACTCCAAGAAGTTGTGGGAAAAGAACTTCCTCAGAGCTCGGGCGCTAAGGTCTTGTGGATTGCTGATGACTCTGGAGACTTCGCCTTGACGGACAGCCTTCGTGTCGCGCGATTTAGTGGCGCCAGACTAATTTGGAAAACACCTCGGTTATCATATGATGGTATTGAGTTTGATTCTATTTTAGGCGGAAAACTGAATGGTCGTGCTTGGCTTCTTGGCTCGCATGAATCACCCTACGCCCCTTTTGTTTTGGATTTTGATACTGGTAAAGTTCTATCAGGGCACATAGTTGATCATTAAATGCAAATCACAACAATCCCCGCCACTGAACGAGTCAGTGCGGGTCACCGTTCGCTGAGAAATGAAGATGCGGAAGAAGAATGAACGATTTCTAAAATCTGTGGACCTTCTTGAGGTTGCCGGTGCAACAAAAGGGGCAACAGCATTCGTGTATGAGAATCTTTCCCGAAGAGAATTAAGGGATTTCGCAGATCGGGTCGCTGAGAACGATCCAGACGCTATTGAATTCGCAACGCGCTTCTTCGAGCGGGAGACCAAAGGAACATGGCATAATCGCGCACGAGCGATGCTGGCCCGCCGATTCAAGCATTGCGAGCTTAACGATTCACAGAAAAGACGTGTCCAGTCAGCTATCTACCGGAGACTTCACACGGGGGAGTTTTTCGAGCATTTCAAGGATCAACTTCGATTGGCACTCCACTTCGATCGTGGAGAAACGATAACTGAGGCGGCTGAAGCATCGAAGCGTCCTGTTCCTCATGTGATTCAATATTCACGCTGGATCCTGGAGCACGACGATCAAACCGGCGAACCAGGCCGAGCAGTTCATTCTGAGTAGCACTGTCGCGCTACTCGGTTCAGTTTAAATTTCAAGAAATCAGGATTGACAATGTTCACGTTTAGGTTAACTTGTTCGTGATGAAGCGGATTGTTTTTTACAAAACAGAGGCTGGAAGGTGCCCGGTTCAAGAGCATTTGGACACACTCTCCGACAAACAGGCGACCAAAATCGCCTGGGTCTTGAAATTGGTTCGGGAAACCGATCCCGTTCCCACGAACTATTTCAAGAAACTTGTGAATACAAACGATATTTGGGAAGTAAGAGTGGATGTCGGCAGAGATACATTCCGACTCCTTGGCTTTCTCAATGGTCGTGACTGGGTGATTCTCACAAATTCTTTTCAGAAGAAAACACAGAAAACGCCCTCTCAAGAAATTAAATTGGCTGAACGACGAAAAACAGAATTTTTAAACAGGAGCTGAATCATGGACGATCTGGATAAATATATTGAAAAAAGAAAAAAGAAAAGCCCCGCTTTTGCCAAAAACTTTGATCGTGGATACGAGCAATTCAAAATTGGAGCCATGCTCAAGCAGGCCCGTTTGGATGCCGGGCTGACTCAGGAACAGGTCGCAGAAAAAATGGATACCAAAAAATCGGCGATATCCCGTATTGAAAACCACGCGGAAGACATCCGACTTTCCACATTGGGAAATTTTGCAGAGGCTGTGGGCAAAAATCTAAAACTGGAAGTCGCCTGAAACCTCCATGCGAACCATAACATAGAGAGGACAAGCTTCGCTCGCCTCTCATGTTTGACGTCCCGTCATTTTTTTCTTGAAAGCCAGAGCCAGGCGGTGACGCCTCGGGGGTAGTATTTGCTGCCGCGGGCGATGCCGTTGACCATCTGGTCGCTCCAGGCGAAATAGACGTTTTCGGGATGCAGGAGCCAGGCGCGGTGGGCGGCGTCGGCTTCGGCGGAGGCTTCGCGTCCGAGCACACGTTCGGCGACGTACTGGCAGAGGTAGATTTTGCTGAGCCAGGAGTTGTCGTTGGTCGAACTGAGTTTCCAGCCGCCGTTGGGGAAGAGGCACACACCTTTCACCAACACGGTGTCGAGGTGGGTCTTGAGGGTGCGGATCAGGGCGCCGAATTCGCCGCGTTCGCCGAGCAGCTTGTGGAGACCCCACACTTTCGGGAAGACGAGGCCTTCGATGGCGGGAATGATGCGCGATTCGTTGCCTTCGCCCATCACGGCGGGAATGAAGCCGTCGGGACGGAGGTTGGCGGCGAGGGTGGCGGCGCAGCGGGCGGCCTGTTCGCCGGCGAGGGCGGCGCGGGCCGGATCCTTGGCGGCGAACATCTCGCGGAGGCCGACGTAGGCGGACCAGGTTTTGACGGCGAGATAGAGGTTGTTGCGGGCCTGCCCGAGCGAGACGTCGAGGCTGTCGTAAGTGGTGATTTCGGCCCCGCCCATGCAGCGCGAGGAGTCGGCGCTCATCACGCCGTCGCGTTGCGCGGGATCGGGATGGTCGCGGTTGACGAGGCTGTCGAGACAGTCGCGGAACACCTTCCGGTTGCGCGTGGCCCAGGCCTCGTCGCCGGTGGCACGGACGTAGGTGACGGCGCAGAGCACCCAGTTGACGAGCTGCTCGTGGGTCATGTGTGAAAAACAGCCGTCGAGTTTGAAGAGTTCGTAGGTGGAGAACTCGGGTTTGGAGACGTGGTTGGCCATGCCCATGTCGTGGGTGAAGCTGAGTCCGCCGGGGTATTCGGTGGCGTCGCCGTGCAGGCGCACCTTGTCGGTGTAGGCGTAGCGTTTGACGAACCAGTCGAGCTGATTCCGGACGACCCAGGGGTTTTGGGCCATTTCGAAGAAGAGGTGGTCGACGGTGAGGTCGAAGGTGTTCATCATCCGGTATTCGCCCTCGTTGACGACCCAGAAGGGCTTGCCTTTGTTTTCGAGGAACTCGGTGCTGCCGAGGTAACTGCGGATGGCGTGGGCGAGCTGGAAGCGGCGGTCGTCGGAAAGGCCGGCCAGTTTTTTGTCGAAAGCGGCGGCCTGTTTTTTCTGTTGTTCCCAGCGGGAGAGGGCGAAGGCGGCGACCGCTTCGATGTCGGCGAAGTAGCGGTTGTGGAAATAGCGGCAGGGGAGGCCGGAGGTGACGGTGCCCGCGCGGTGGAAACAGATGGCGAAACGGTAGGACTTGCGTTGTCCGGCGGGAACATCGGCCATGAGGAGTCCGGTGCCGCCGAGACCGAAGACGAGGTTTTCGGGAATTTCGGGGGCGAGGCATTTTTCGGCGCTGAAGCCGAGGCCGGAGAAGACGCCGGGGGAGTCGGAGACGATGGCCGTGCGGAGGCCCTGACCGATGCCGGAGAAGGGGCAGAGATCGTCGAGGCGGCGCATGGCGGCGTAGCGGTCGCCTCCGGCGTAGCCGAAGAAAATGCGACGGGGGGTTGAGCCTTCGCGGTTGTCGGCGATGATTTCGGCGAACACGGCGGGAACGAGAGCGTCCTGGAGGGCGTCCTCCTGTCCGGGAATGCCGGGGTCGGGAACGGATTTGACGGGCGAATAGACGCTGAAGCTCAGGTCGCCGGCGCGCCAGGTGTCGCAACAGGCGGAGAAGTCGCGTTCGAAGGAAGCGAAGGGACGAAGGCGCTGGGCGGCCGGGCCGGAGGTGGCGGAGACGTCGTAGCGTTTGCTGTCGTCTTCGGAGCCGGCGTAGAAGGGCAGGGCTTCGAAGACGCCGCCCGCGCGGGCCTCCATGCCGATGTAGATGTTTTCGTTGGCGGGGCCGCCGAGTTCGAGGCCGAGGCCGCCTTTCTGGCCGGGAAGGCCGAGAGTGAAGGAGGCGAAGGCGCCGACGGGGGAATGCTGGGCATTAAAGAGGGAGGCAGGGGAGGTTTGCATGGGGTGTGGCGATTCCGGGGGTGAAAGTGGGCCTTCCTATGTCTGCCCAAAGCAGACTTGCAAAGAAAAAACGTGAGGGAGTCCACAACACCACAACACAACCGGGAAAGCGGCTTGCTTTCCTTCGCGCCAGAGGCTTTTATAGGGACATCCTCCACCCCCTCTTCTTTCGTATGAAATTTTCCATCCTCTCTTTTACCTGTTTTCTCCTGTCCGCATCCCTCCTCCGCGCACAAGTGCCGGCCTCCCCGGGTCTGGACGTGAAGGCCGACCGCCTCCAATTCGAGGCGGAGGCCAACACGGCCACCGCCAGCGGGAACGTGATTATCCGCAAAGGCTCGCAGAGCCTCATGGCCGACACGATCACCTACAACACGGTCACGGAACAGGTGTTTGCGCGCGGCAATGTCGTCTTCACCAACGGCGAACAAATCTGGCGCGGCGAGGAACTCCGCTACAATTTCATCACCGGGGCCGGCAATTTCGGCGGTTCGAGCGCCACCCCCGGCGTCAGCGGCGAGTACGGCCCCTTCAAAATGCTCGCGGGACAGGCCCAGCGCGTCAGCGAAGTGCAGACCCAGCTCACTCAGGTGACTGTCACCACCTGCCCGGAAACACAGGACCCCGAATTCGCGATCCGCTCCAGCAAGGTCGACATTTACGAGCAACAAGTCATCTCCATGAAGAACCCCGTTTTTTACCTGCACGGCGTGCCCTTCTTCTGGATGCCCCGCTTTGTCTACGATCAGAAACGCGAACCCACCAACATCGACGTCATTCCCGGTTACGGTTCCCGCGACGGCTTTTTCCTGCTCAACTCCCTCAATCGCTATCCGGCGGAAGGCTACCGCACCAAGACCCATCTGGACCTGCGCAGCGAACGCGGCATCGCCTTCGGCCAGGACTTCATCTGGTACGATCCCGTTGCCAACCGCGACCATACCCGTCTGAAAAGTTATTTGGCCTTCGATGATGCCCCCTACAAGACCGACGAACAGGAACAGCGCCTCCGCGATCAGGGCGTGGACATCGACAAAGAGCGCTACCGCCTGGGTTTCTTCCATCAAAGCGCATTCACACCCACCGACACCCTGCGCGTGAAGGCCGCCTACCTCAGCGATGCCCGTGTCGTGCAGGACTTCTTCCTCAAAGAATTCAGATCGGAACCCGTTCCTGAAACCCGCGCCACCTACAGCAGCGTCGGCGACGGATGGACCTCCAATCTTGAAGTCAACAAACAGCTCAATTCCGACGATTTTGGCGCGGTCAACCGCCTGCCCGAAGGCACCTTCACCGTCCCCCGCCGTCGTATCGGCGACACGAATTTCCTCTACGACAGTGAAACGCGCGGCGGCTATCTGGAACGCAGCTATTCGTCCTTCGAGCGTGACAATGGTGACGAAAGCTACGAAGCCCTCCGCCTGCACACCGACCAGAAAGTGTACTATCCCACCCGTCATTTCGGATGGCTGAACGTCGTGCCCCGCACCGGGATCACCCTCACCCACTACGGCGATACCCGCGGCGAAGAAACCCGCATCACCCCGACCAGCACCGTGGGCACCAACAACGTCATCACCACCACCTTCCAGACCAACACCGTCAGTGTCGCGGAATCCGCCGACATGCGCATTCTTCCCGAAATTGGATTGGAATCCTCCTTCAAGGCCTTTGGTCTGATCCACGATGATCCCACCGTGCTCGGACGCGGTCTCCGCCACGTCGTCGAACCCTCCATCAACTATACCTTCATCCCCGAACCCGACCTCACACAGGATGAAATTTACCAGTTCGATTCCATCGACGAACTCGGCGAGGCCCACAACGTCGCCCTCGGCGTGCGCAACAAATTCCAGACCAAACGCCTTCTTCCGAGCGGACGCCACCAAATCCACGACTTCGCCAACATCGGCGTGAGCACCCTGTACGATTTGCGCTCCGAGGCGGATCCGGCCCTTGGCAATCTGCTGCTCGATGCGGAGTTCCGGCTGATCGACAGCTTGTACATGCGATTCGACAGCCAATACAACAGCGACACCTCCGAATTTGACACCTTCAACTCCGAGATTCGCCTCGAAAGTCCGGAAACCAAAAGTTGGGTCAGTTTCAATTCCCGCTACCGCACCGAGCGCGACCACGTGCTCCAGGTGGCCTACAACCTCAATCCCAAGGGCAAAGTTGGACTTGAAGGCTACACCCGCTACGAACTCGAAGAATCGGGCTGGGAAGAACAGGAAATCCTCCTCCGTTACGAAACCGATTGCGTCGGCTACGGCCTCGGCGTGAAATGGATCGCCGGCGATGAATATGCCGATGGCAGCAAGGACGATGACGACTACACGCTTTGGCTGCAACTCTGGCTCACCGCCTTCCCGCGCGGCATCTTGAACCTCGGAGGCCGCTGATGGCCGGGCCCGTCCACAAACAGGGCTTCTCCCTCGTCGAAGTCCTGATCGCGCTCGTGATCGTCGCCATCATGGGCGCCGTCGTCGCTTTGAATGTGGTCGGGGCTGCGGACGATGCAAAAGTCACCGCCACGGGCGCACAAATCAAGACCCTGGCCTCTGCCGTGACGCTCTTCAAATCCCAGCAGGGCTACCTGCCCACACAAACGCAGGGACTTGAGGCCCTGGTCAAAGAACCCGCCGCCGCCAAAAGCTTCCCACAGGGCGGCTACCTCGGCAGTCGTGATGTTCCCGCCGATGCCTGGGGCCGCCCCTTTCTCTACCTCATCCCCGGACGCGACAACCGTCCCTTTGAAATCCTCAGTTATGGAGCCGATGGCCTTGAAGGCGGAACCGGTCCCGACGCCGACATCAGCAGCGCCGACTGAACGCGGCGGCTTTTCGCTGCTCGAAGTTCTCATGGCCCTTGCCATCCTCGGCGTGCTCGGACTGCTGCTTGCCCGGCTCGGTCAAGGCAGCCTCCACATTTCACAGGTGCAGGACGACGATTTCAAGAGCCTTCCGGAACGGCAAAACCACATTGCAGAGCAATTCGCAGGCGAACGCCCCGAACCTCTTCTCCAGCTCCTCCCCACGCCCTCCCCCTGACCCACCCCGCCAAGCCCTGCCCTTTAGACACAAATCTTTCTGGACACCAGTAGATCATCGTTTCGTTTGGCCTGAGGATCGATTTGAAGGACTTGTACCTGCAGGAAATTTGCCCCAAAGGGGCTTCGCAACCCAGCCCGCGGGCGAAGCCCCGGGTATGTGTGCCCTCCATATAAGAGCGTTCTGAAGGAACGCCGCATCATCGGGGCCCAAGACGGAGACCTTGCCAACGGGTATGCTGCGGTCCTACAGACCGCTCGTGTAAACCACATTCTTCCCAGCGCGTTGCGCTGGGCTGGGATGCGAAGCCCCTTTGGGGCTATGCGTGCACGAAAAACCAGCCCGTGCCCGTAAAACTCACGTCCAGAAAGAAATGTGTGTAAAGGGCAGGCCAAGCCTGGGGGGCGACCGCCCATGTTCGGCTTTATTGCAAGTTACATTATTGCATATTTCCATCTCCGCTTCCTCCCCTGAGGCCAGCGGGGTCAGCGATAGAGTTCCAACTGGCGGGTTCGGCCGTTTGCGCGAAGCCAGAGATCCTTGGGGGCCGCGAGGTGGACGACGTTTGCGAATGCCGTGGCGTCGGGCAACAGCTCGGGCAGAAGGTTTGGCAAGCTGCGGAGTTCGCGGAGGTCGAATACGTTTCCCGCCGCCGCAGGGGCGATCGCCGCGTAGAGAATGTCACATTCGATGAGTTCGTTGAGGAAATGGGTGCCCAGGGAGGCATCGGGCACGAGGTGGGAATGCATGACACTGAGTTCGCATATGGCCGTGGCCTGGTTGATCTCCGTAAATCGGACCGGCACCCCCAGGCTGGCCTGCCGCGTGCCCCAGCGGCCCGGCCCGAGCAACAGCAGACTGAAGTGTTCGCGGGGAAAGAGTCGATTGAGCTGGCCCACCAGCCGGGCGACACCGTGTCGTTGTTGTTCCGGCAGCCGGGAGTAGACCTCTGGATCGACAAAAAGAACACGATCCACCGGGCAGACCCGTCCGGCGCCGATGATGGGCCCGGACGCCTGAATCCAAAAGGTTGAGGGAGTGGCGACGGGAGCATCGCTGGTGACGGCATCGACGCGCACGACCTGGAAGGGCCGGCATTGCAGCAGATTGATGCGAGGGGCCAGCTGGGCGTCGAGGTTGACGGAAAATTCAATGTCCACCGGCACTCCATACGAATCTTCAAGGGCGCGCAGGATGCGGTGGAGATCGGAGACGAGGCCACTTTCCCGCAGAATGGGCTCAAAGGTCAACAGGCGATGCCGGTGTTGCGGGTGGCGCGTGGTGAGACGGTCCAACTGGGCGTCGGGCGTTTGGGCGGCAAAGGTTTCGAACCAGCCGGACACCAGTTTGTTGGAGTGGAGGTCCAGGGCGTCCATTTTGCGCTGGGCGTGGTCCACGGCCGATTCGGGCTGTAAAAAGGGCGCATTCAAGGCGACGAGGCGGGTGTGATCGTCATCGGCACGATCCACCGCGCGCGTGCCGAGGCCGAACACGAGACGGACCACCCCGGCTGCGGGGTCGATGTCGGAGTGCCACACGTAGGGATTGTGGGAGAGGCCCACGCCGGCGAGATGGGGATAATGGTGGCGTCCGAAGGGCTGTCCGGAAACGCGCATCAGGAGGAGGGCCATTTGTTCATCGCGACCGAGCAGGCCGCGGCGCTGACGGTAGAGCAGGGCTTCTTCGCCCAGGGTGCTGGCGTACACATGGCGGACGGCGTCGAGAAGGGCTTTCAGGCGGGCCTCGGGGGGGCCTTGATTCACGCAGAAAACGCTTTCGTATTTGCCGGCGAAGGCGTTGCCGTAGGCGTCTTCGAGCAGCGAGGAGGAACGGACGATGAAAGGCGATTCGCCAAAATAGGTCAACATGTCGCGGAATTGAGCGATGGCCGGTTCCGGAAAGGTCCCGGTGAGGATGCGTTTCCGGGCCTCGGAGATGTCGTTCAGAAAGGTGTCCGGGTTGCGCTGTCGTTGGCGCAGCCACCAGACCCGGTTGCGAATCAAATAGGTGTAGTAGAGTTCGGAGCCGACATAAAACGAGTCGTGGGCTTCGAGGCGTTCGTACAGTTCGGGCTCGCGGGTTCGCAGGATCGCCAGCGCGATCAACATGCCAACGGCTTTCCCTCCGATGCGCCCACTTCCGATCAGCCGGTTGCAGACGCCGACCAGATCTTCCAGTCGCAGAAAACGTTTGGCAAGGTCGGTCATGCGCTCTTCTTCGCCGAGAAGTTCGCCGAGAAGATCGAGAAAGAGGGTTTGTTTTTCGTCCGCCGCCACCGGGCGGCCGTGGTGTTCGGCGCGGAGCAGGTGTTGGGCGGCGAGCATTTCGCGGCGCCAGGGGTCTTGGCGGGGTTCGGCCAGCAGTCCCCGCCAGTCGGAGCTGTGCAGGACTTCGGCAATTTCACCGCTCGACTTTACGGGAAGAAACGCGTCCTGCTCGCGGACATGAATCAGGTTCATCACATCGCCGGAGCGGTACTGGACCTTCAGCGGGCGGATGTACATGCGTCCGTGATGGCTGAACACATCCAGCATGAACTGCGTGGTTTCCTGAATCGGTCCCACCGCGAGGGAACTGTGGGTGTGACGGTAGAGCGCAAAATAGGTGGGCGACTGGAATTCCAACAGCCGCGGACAGGTGAGCATGAAAAAGTTGCCCAGCATCGCGTCGGAACGCCAGAATTCCGCGAGTTCGGACAAACAGTCGAACACGCAAACCGCACCGGGGCCGACCTGGGTGATGACGTCGTGGACGGCGGTGACAAAGGACTCGAAACCGGCGCGCGGTTCCGGTCGCAGCACCAGATGGCAGTGCGCGGGGTCCACCAGTTCGGGATGGGAGGCAAAACGAAAATACACCAGCCGCCGACCGGAGTCCCGGGCGGCGGCGGTGTAGGGCATGACAAAGTCGCGGTATTCCTCCCAGCGTTCCACCTGCCAGACCACGTTGTCGCCGGGCAGCAGGCCCTTCAACACACGGTCGAGACCGGGCATGCCGGTCGTGCAGGCGGGAACGCTGGAGTTCATACCACGCCTTGATCCATCATGGCGCCGGCCACTTTGACAAAACCGGCGATGTTCGCGCCCATCACGTAGTTGCCGGAATGGCCGTAGTCCTCGGCGGTGTCGCGGCAGGTGCGGTGAATCGCGATCATGATTTCGTGCAGACGGCGGTCGACTTCCTGGCGCGGCCAGGCCAGACGCATCGCGTTCTGGCTCATTTCGAGACCGGAGGTCGCGACACCGCCGGCGTTGGCAGCTTTGCCCGGACCGTAGAGGATGCCCGCATCGAGGTAGGCATGAACCGCCTCGGGAGCGCTGGGCATGTTCGCGCCTTCGCTGACGAGTTTGCATCCGTTTTTGAGCAGCGTTTTGGCATCCGATCCGCTGATTTCATTCTGGGTGGCGGATGGGAAGGCACAATCGCAGGGAATCGACCAGGGGCCGACATCGGCGCGGTATTCGCCGCCGAATTTCTCGGTGTACTCCTTGATGCGGCCGCGTTTCACGTTTTTCAGGTCCATAACCCAGGCCAGCTTCTCGCGCGTGATGCCGTCGGGATCGTGGATCGTGCCGGCGGAGTCCGACAGGGTGACCGGGCGGGCGCCGAGATCGAGCAGTTTTTCCACGGTGTACTGGGCTACGTTACCGGAGCCGGACACGGTGCAGACCTTGCCGAGCAGGCTGTCGTCGCGGGTTTTCAGCATTTCCTCGGCGAAATAGACCGCGCCGTAGCCGGTGGCCTCGGGACGAATCAACGAACCGCCCCATTTGAGTCCTTTGCCGGTGAGTACGCCGGTGAACTCGTTGGCGAGGCGTTTGTACTGTCCGAACATGTAGCCGATTTCACGACCGCCCACGCCGATATCCCCGGCGGGAACGTCGCAATCCGCACCGATATGACGGAAGAGTTCGCTCATGAAACTCTGGCAGAAGCGCATCACTTCCGCATCGCTGCGGCCTTTGGGGTCAAAATCGGATCCGCCTTTGCCACCGCCCATGGGCAGGGTGGTGAGGGCGTTCTTGAAGATTTGTTCGAAGCCCAGGAACTTGAGGATGCTCAGGTTCACGCTGGGATGGAAGCGGATGCCGCCCTTGTAGGGGCCGATGGCGCTGCTGTACTGCACGCGGAAGCCGCGGTTCACCTGCACCCGGCCACGGTCGTCCTGCCAGGGGATGCGGAATTGGATGACGCGTTCGGGTTCGGTCACCCGTTCCAGAATCGCGGCGTCGCGGAACTGCGGATTGCGGTCCAGGACCGGACCGAGGGTTTCGAGGACTTCGCGGGCGGCTTGGAGGAATTCCACCTCGCCGGCGTTGCGGCGGGCCAGGCTCTCCAGAACCTGTTCAATATATGCATTCATGGGTGTCTCCTTGAGGGGTTGGGATTGGGATAATTTTCCAATACTGGACAATTCGGCTACGGTCCAGCCCAATTCAGCCCCCTTGACAAAATTCAATATTGCAGCTGTTGCAATATTAGTTCACCCCGATAAGAATCTGGTTAAAACAACGATATTCCTTTACATATCTCTTCGATATGCAAAAACTATGTATCGAGGCCGGTCTGGGCTGTTCAGCTTCCGACGCTGGCTTCTCGACAACCCTCACCAAAAGAAAGTCAAATGAACGATATCCGTCTGTTTTTCCTAGCGTGTTTCGTGCTTCTTAGCTCCACGGCCTCCGGCCAGGGAATCCCCAAAAATTTACAGTTGGGGATTGGCGTTGAATCCGGAACCTATAGTCAGGACGTCCCCTTTCACCCGGATGGACTCGATGAATTGGATGTGGTCGGATTTTATCTTGCCGCTGAAACCTCTTTCTCGGAGTGGCTCCTCGGGGAAATCAAACTGGGTTACAATTGGGGCGAAGAGGATGTGGAGTATCAGAACTACAGGGGAAGGACCGAAACCACGGAGTTGACCCTGGAAACGATGCATCTGGATGCCTCCGCAAAACCATTCTATTCGATCACTCCAGAGCTGATCGTGTACGGCAAGCTCGGCGTCACGTTCATGACCCGGTGGATGTCAGGCGGGGGGTCACTGTTCACGAACACCGATACGGGATTCGGTTTCGTGTTCGGGGCTGGAGCCGCCTACACGCTGTCCACTGGACTGGGATTTCATGCGGAAATCAACCAGGTCCAGGGCGATGATGCGGAATACGCGATGTTCCTTTTCGGCATCCACAAGTCTTTTTGACGAACGTTCGCCTTGACCTTCAACCCCACCTTTCCTGCCCAGCCCGGTGACGGGCTGGGCTTGACAGGAGGATCGCTGTGGGCGAAAAGGCGGACATGAGAATCCTCCCCGTTGTTGCGCTGTTGTTGATGTTGTCCGCCTGTGCCACACCCGAACGCCGGATACGGGCCCAGCCGGAGGAGTTTGCGGCACTGACGCCTGAACAGCAAGCCATGGTGCGGGAGGGCCGGATCGACCTTGGGTTCCCGACCTCCGCGGTGGAACTTGCACTGGGAACCCCCCACCGGATCTTTAACCGTCGCACGGAGGCGGGAGAAACGGTGGTCTGGAGCTACGTGCGGATTGAAAGCCGCACGGAATCGCAGTGGGTGGATGTGCGGACGCGCCGGGGCTCGGAAACCGTGCGGGTGGATGTGGCGCATACCCGCGAGGTGGAGACGCTGCGCCTGGAGTTTCAGGACGGCAAAGTCAGCGCCATCGAAAGCCTCAGTCGCTGAAGGGGTGGCTTTTCAGGAGGCTGCGGCCTTGGCGACGAGGATGAAGGGCAGGTGCGCGAGTTCTCCGAAACGGGGATCGCGCTGGAGTTTGGCTTTTGTGGTGGCCGGGGACCGGATGCCGCAGAGGAAACGGGCAATTTGCCGGGGCGTCTGCAAGGCCGGGTGTTTTTCCTGTTTCACTGCCTGAACGGAGCGCAAGGCTGCGGGGGGAAGTGTGGCGGGCAGGCTGGAGGCGGGAAAAGCGGTTGCGGAGCCGTCGCAACGGTCGCAGTGACCACAGGGGCCGGACGGGGTTTCACCGAAGTGGCGGAGCAGGATGCCGATCCGGCACTCCGGGGAGGCGGCGAGATCAATCACTTGGCGGATGCGGGCCAGGTCGCGGCGCTCCGCACGGCGGAAGCGGTCGTGCAAGCTGCGGCAGAGGTCATCGGGGCTCGGAGGGCGCTTCAGGAAGCGGAATCCATGGCGGAGGCCCGCCACCTTGAGGGTGATGTCGCCTTTTTCCTCGAGGTAGTTCAGGGCGGAGACGATGCGGGCCCTGGGTTCGGCGAGGGTGCGGGTGGCGGAGTCCATGTCCAGGGTGAACCAGGTGCGGCCCTTGGAGGCGGCGGCGAAGATGTTCCGGAGGAAGGCTTCCCGTTCAGCGTCGAAACGGGCGAGGATGTCCTTGGCCGGGCGAAGGGGTTGGAACATGTATTCGCTGTAGAGGGGGCCGGTGGAGGCAAGAATTCCGTCCAGTTCCAGATAGGTCAGCAAGGTGGAGACCACGAGGAGCTGGATGTCGTGGCGCCCGGAGAGGTCGTAAGTGGAGATGTCGAAACGGTCGGGGAGTGCCAGAAGTTCGGCGAGGAGGCTCTGGAGGGATTCGAGAGAGGGGGTGTCGCCGTAGCTGAAGTTCTCCAGAGAGGGAATATCCTCGGAGCAGAAGAGCATCTCACACAGGGAGGGTTTGCCATCGCGTCCGGCACGACCGGTTTCCTGCATGTAGTTTTCGAGCGATTTTGGGGGATTGTAGTGGTAGACGTAGCGGATGTCCGATTTGTCGATGCCCATGCCAAAGGCGATGGTGGCAACCACCACGGAGTGCGGCGATGACATGAAGCGGTCCTGCACGGCGTGGCGCTCGTCGGGGTCCATGCCCGCGTGGTAGGCTTCAGCCGGAACGCCGGCCTGTTTCAGAGCGTCCGCCACGTCCTCGGCGGTTTTTTGCAGGGTGACGTAGACGATAGTGGCGCCGGGGGGACGCCGGCGCAGCCGCTCCAGCAGGAAGGCATTCCGCTTCGCCGGGGAAACGGCGCTGACCTGGCAGTGCAGATTGGGGCGATGGAATCCGGTGTTGACGTAGGCGGCCTCGGGGATGTTGAAACTGCGGCGAATGTCCTCCGCCACGGCTGGGGTTGCGGTCGCGGTCAGGGTCAGCACACGTTCCGCGCCGAGTTCACGGGCGAGGCCGGCGAGTTTCATGTAGTCCGGCCTGAAATTGTGGCCCCACTCCGAGATGCAGTGCGCCTCGTCGATCACCATCATGCCGATGCGGACACGGCGCATCTGTTGCAGGAAACGCTCGCTGGCGAAACGTTCCGGAGCGATGTAGAGCAGCCGCAGGCGGCCAGAAGCCAGGTCATCCCACACCTGGCGGGTTTGTTCCGCGCCCTGACTGGAATCCAGACGCGCGGCGGGGACACCTCTCCGCGTGAGGAAATCCAATTGGTCCTTCATCAGGGCGATCAGGGGCGACACCACCAGCGTCAACCCCTCCAGCAGCAGGGCGGGCAATTGGTAACAGAGGCTCTTGCCGGCTCCGGTGGGAAAAACAGCGAGCACCGAGCGACCGGCGAGCAGGTGCTCGACGACTTCGGCCTGTCCTGGACGGAACTGGTCAAAACCGAAGGTGGTTTTCAGGGTGTGGAGGGCAGCAGGGTCCATGTTCATTTTTGGGGCCTCAGGTCCTGCCCCACCAATTTCCGAACGGCGGCCAGCATGTCGAGTGCGGGCGGGCCGAGGGTGGCTAGGGGCGTGCGGCGCAGCAGGACATCCTGTTCCGTGATGGCGCATTCGTGCTGGAGGGCGTGTTGAACCATGAGGACGGGGGTTTCGCCGTCGGGGAGCAGGTCGCGGGTGGCGTGGGCAGCGAGCACCGTCTTCCAGCTCGATCCGTAGCTTTCGGCCAGGAGGGCGACGGTGGCGTCGGGCCAGGCTACGGGGACGGCCGCGCGAATGTCGGCCTCGAGGCCGGTCCGCGTGTCGAAATCCCCGCCGGGAAGGCAGGTGCTGGCGCTCCGGCAGGGCGGGGCGTTGATTCCGAGTTTGGCAACGGCGAGATCAACGGCTTTTTCGGCCATGATGCGGCAGGCGGTGTATTTGATGCCGTCCATGGAGAGGAGGTTGTCCATTCCAAGGTCGTCGGCGTGGTCGCGGATGGCGTAGCGGCGGGAGACGCGGGAGCCGGAGGGGATGTTTTCGGCGTCGCAGAGGCGGAGGCCGCCGAAGGCATGGAGGACCTCGGAGCGCTGGAGTTTAAATCCGGGCAGAACGGAGTTGAGTTCGCCGATAAATTCAGCGATGTCCTCCTCGGTGATGCGCCAGTCTTCGGGACGACCGCGGTAGAGTTTGTCGGTGGTGCCCCAGAGGGTGTGTCCGCGCCAGGGCGTGGTGAAGTAGCTGCGCGCGCCGCGGGCGAGTTTGGCGGCGGGATCGACCTGGGTTCCGGGCAGCGCGAGGCCGGTGTCGGGACAGAGTCCGCGGCGGGTGACGAGCTGGATGCCGGCGCTTTTGACGACCTCGGAGGCGACGGGGCGTCCGGGGATGAGGCCGGGCAGGAGGTCGCGCCAGGGTCCGGTCATGGCGGCGAAAAGGCGGGCGCGGAGGGGGAATTCGGCGCCGGAGAGCTCGTCGCGAACGCGGAGGGCGTCGATGTGTCCGTCGCGGAGGTCGAAAGCGAGGCCCCGGCAATAATTGGCGAGGGCGGCGCCGTCGGCGTCGGCGGCGAGGGCGAAGGAGAGGGTGAAGCGGTCGGAGTTGCGCATGCGCGCGTCGTAGAACAGCCCGCCGCCGGTCAGTTTGTCCTCGGGAAACCCGGGTGCGCGGCGCAGGGTTTCGGCTTTGGAGAAGGTGCGTCCGCAGGGGAGCCGCAGGGCGGGGTCGCGAAGGCCGTGGTTGCGTTTCCAGCCGACGACGTCGTTGATGGCGAATGCGGCGGTCAGGGCGAAGCGGCTTTTCATCAGGCCCGGATAGGAGGGAACGAGAAAGCCGAGAGGTTCGACGAGATGCGGAGCCATGCGCATGAGCGCGTTGCGCTCGCGGATGGACTCGCACATGCGCGAGAAGTCGAGGTGCTGGAGGTAGCGGAGGCCGCCGTGCAGGATTTTGAGGGATCCGGCGGAGGTTTCCGCGCCGAAGTCCCCTTTCTCGACCAGGGCCACGCGCAGGCCGCGCTGGGCGGCGTCGCGGGCGGTGGCGAGTCCGTTGATGCCCCCGCCGATCACGCAGAGATCGAAGGTCTCATCGGCGAGTCGGCGGAGTTCACGGTGCATGATGCAGCCTCAGCGTTTTTTGCCGCCCTTGGAGGGGGACTTTTTGGTGAGGGCCGAGGGAGCGGCGACGGGGGCGGGCGCCGGGTTGGCGGCGAGGCGTTTGGCTTCGCGTTTTTTGGTGTGCCAGCTCTGGTAGATGGAGATCAGGTTGCTGGCGGTCCAGTAGAGCAGAAGTCCGGCGGGCATGTTGTAGGAGATGAAAAGGAAAACCACAGGCATCATCATCATGATTTTGCGCTGCTGTTCGTCCATGGTTCCCGGGGTCAAACGCTGCTGCCAGATCATGGTCGCACCCATGGTCAGGGGCAGAATGTTCACGGGGAAACCGGCGACGAAGAAGAGGGCCTCCTGTTCGCTGAGGTCCCTGATCCAGAGGAATTCGGCGAAGCGGAGTTCGACGGCGACGCGCAAGGTGCCGTAGAGGGCGATGAACACGGGAATTTGCACAAACATGGGCAAACAGCCGGCCATGGGATTGATTTTGTGTTCCTTGTAGAACGCGGCCATCTCGACGTTTAGTTTCTGCGGATTGTTTTTGTACTTTTCGCGCAGTTCCTTCATTTGCGGGCCGTACTGCGACATCCGTTTCATGTTGTCGGTGCCCTTCTGCGTGAGGGGCCAGAAGAGCATGCGCACGATGAAGGTCAGCAGCAGGATCGCCACGCCCCAGTTGCCGGTGACACTGTAGAGTCCGGTGAGGCCGCGCATGAGGAGTTTGCCCACGGGCACGAAGAAAGGCCAGAGACGGAAATCGATGATTTCCTCCTGTTCGAGGCCGAGGGCGCGCAGGTTGTCCATGGAAATGGGGCCGACGTAGTAGGTGTAGCTGCGTTCGAGGGTGCGTTCAGGGGGGATGACGCTGGCGCCCAGGCGGGTGGCGGCCTGGACCATGCCGATGCGGGCATCCCCTTCGCCTTTGCGGGCGCGCATGAGCAGGGCTTCCGCTCCCGGCCAGTCGCTCTTGCCGACGGTCAGGACCTGGGTGAAGAACTTGTTTTTGACGCCGAACCAGTCGAGCGGCTGACCGATTGTTTCTTCCCACAGTCCATCGGTTTTGCCGACGCCTTTGGTGATGGCCTTGACGTAGTGTTTGACTCCACGTCCGCTGTGGCGGGCATCGATGCCGAGGAAGGGGCCGAATTTCTGTGACACTTCCGGGCGGGGCAGCATCTGGCCGACCCAGATCGGGAGGGAAGCAAGGGGAAGTTCGGTGGCGCCGGGATTCTGCCAGGCGTCGGTGACCGTGACCACATAGGAATCGGCCGCGAGGCTCAGGACGCGGGTGAAGCGGAGACCGCCGGGCAGCTCGCGGGTGAAACGCACCGAACGTTCGTCGATCGCCTCCATCTGGAAAGCCGCCGCGCGGTTCAGACCGGGGACATCATACACGAGGGCCGGGGATCCGACGAAATCCATGCGCACGGGCGAGGGATCGGTCAGGCTTTCCGGAAAGGCGCTGAGCACGGCCTCCTCGACACCGGCGCCCATATTGCTGACGCGGAGGGAGACGAGGGCGTTGCTGAGGACGAGGGTCTGGGCCTCGACGGCGAGGTTGGGAACTTCGACCGATGGGAGGGGGGCTTCCGGGGACTCGGATGCGGCGACGAGGGCCGGGCTGCCGGTGGGGACCGCTTCGGGAAGGGCCGGGGTGGCGGTGGCAACGGGGGCCGGGGGATCCGGGAATAGCGGCTTGATGAAACGTGCATCAATCTGGAGCCACACAAAAATCATTAAAATTAGGAAAGCAACGGTGGCGAGTTCTTTTTTATTCATAAGGGGTCCGGAGAGGAGACGGGAAAAGGTGGGGGTTCCATACGGGAATCCGGCGGGCATTGCAACCGTCCCGCGCGGGAAAAGACACGGTCAAAATCGGCGAGGAGATCGGGCCAGGGGGCTTCGGGGAGGGAGTGACGGGCGACGAGGATGATGTCCACGGCCACGCCCGAGAGGCGTTGGCGGTTGCGACGGTAGAGTTCGCGCATGCGGCGCTTGGCCCGGCTGCGGACCACGGAGTTGCCGACTTTCTTGCTGGCGACGACGCCCAGTTTCCAGGCGGCGTCTTCGCCGTCCCGCAGCCAGAGCACGAGATGTTTGCCGACGTGCTTTTGTCCTTGGGCATAGGCCTCTTGAAACAAACCTGCCCGCTTGACACGAAGTCGAGCGGGCAAAACCTGTGGCCGCGGGATATTGGACGGCTGCACGGGCAGGAGGCCTGAATCACGCCTCGTCGGAGACGGTCAGGCGTTTGCGGCCCTTCTGGCGGCGGCGGGCCAGCACTTGGCGGCCTTTTTTGGTGGCCATGCGGGTGCGAAAGCCGTGTTTGCGGACGCGTTTGATGTTCGACGGGTGATAGGTGGGTTCCATGAAAAAGCCTCAAGGCAACGGGTTAGGGAAGAAAAGGGTCTGCTCGTATAGCGGAATGAGCGCGGGTGTCAAGGCTGGGCGCGGGATTTTATTTTACATTTCCGCCTGCGCTGCGTAGAATCGTGAAATGATACACTATAAAAAAGCGACGACCTCCCTCGTTATTTCAATCGCATTGCTGCCCCTGTTCTCAAGGGCTGTCATTATCCTGGGCGGAAACGGACTGGGTAACACAACCGCCCCGGTGGGAGATCAAGGTTGGGCATATGTGGGTAAAATCAACACCGCCAACTCGACCGCGACCTACCTTGGGAATGACTGGTTTATCACGGCCTGGCATGTACGGCACTACGACAACCCCACTGCGGTGACCTTGAACGGCACGCCTTACACGGTTGACTCTGGTACCTGGACCCGACTCTCAAATGTCGATGGGGACAGTGATTTGGGAATCTTCAAGGTGACGTCGACTGTGGCTCAGCCAAATGCTTTGATTGCATCCTCCGCTGCGAGCGTTGGGCAGGATGTGACGATGATTGGTCACGGCAGGGACCGATACATTCCCTCCACCCTGTGGTACGTGGACACCACCCCAGATAATTGGGTCTGGCAGGAGAGTAATTTTGCTGGGGCCGACTCTACGGCCCTTGGCTACAGATGGAGCACAAACAACGGCACTAAACGCTGGGGCACGAACGAAGTGAGTTCATCTGACGGTCTAACAACATACATCCTGCCCTATACGACCATCTCTACAACCACGCGCACTTTCCAGACCACCTTTGACAACAACGGCGATCCCAACGAGGCACAGGGTGCCACCTATGATTCGGGGGGCGGGGCCTTCATCTGGAACGGGAGCACCTGGGTTTTATCGGGCATCATGATTACCGTCGGTAACTTTAAGGACCAGCCCGGAGGCACATCGGTTTTTGGCAACGTCACCTACATGGCTGATTTGTCTTATTATTATGACCAAATCATAGCGGTTACGGCGATTCCTGAACTCTCCAGCTTGCTCATGGCGCTTGTGGTGCTGTCGACGGGGCTGGTTTTTGGAAAAATCAGGCGTGAGAGTCGGCGACGGTCCTGATTGGCCTCCGGAATGTAGGTCCGAGGATCGGGGCAGGACTTAAGAGCGGAGACCTTATTCCATACGTCTGTGCCGTTTGAATCGGTTGGCGGTGCTGCACCGGCAGAAATGTCACAGGTTTCCGTGCCTCGGAAGGGGAGGTGGCTGGGGTTTCCGAAGTCCGGAAAGGCAGACGAGGAGGCTGAGAGTCAGGCCGAGATAGAAGGGTTCCATCGCCTTCCAGAAAGCGGGCAGGCGGGACTGGAGGGCGACGAAGAGGAGCATGGCGGCGGCGCCGGAGAGGCAGGCCGTGACAAAAATCCGGTCGCTGATGCGCCGGGGAAAGATCTGTCCGATCATCATCGGGGCCAGCAGACAGGCCGTGCCGAGTCCGCCGAAGAATTTCCAGATGTCCACCATGTTTCGGTCGAGGAAAAAGCGGGTGACGAAGACGGCAAGGACCGCCATGACGACGGTTCCGGCGTGATGGAAGGCCACGCTGCCTTTCCAGCGGCGGGGGGCGAGGTCGTAGGCGGCGACCGTGCCGGAGAGGAAGAGATAGGAGTCGAGGGTGCTGAGAATGGTGGCGAGAACCCCGGCGAGAAAAAAGCCGCGCAGTCCGGAGGGAAGCAACTGCACGCCGTAGAAGAGGTAGGCGGTGGATTTATCGGCACCGGGGATGGCGGCGCGGGCGTAGAAGGCGCCAAAGGTGGTGCAGAAATCGAAGGCGAACCAGATGAGCGTGGACAGGAGGATTCCGTTTCGGGCGGTGCGGGCATCTTTGGCGGCAAGACATCGCTGGTAAAAATTGGGATCGACGAGCGTGCCCAGGGCGACAAGTCCCCACACGAAGGTGCTGCCGAGGGGAATGCCTTCGCCCAGCGGTTTCCAATGGGCCGCCGGGATGAGTTCCGAGGCGCGCAACCAGGCGATTCCGCCAAATCGATGCACACTGAAGACGATCACCAGCACCACGGCCGCGCACATAACCACAAACTGCACCACATCCGAATAGACAACTGAGCGCAGTCCCCCAATGGTGCTGTAGGCCACAACGACCGCCGTCCCCGCGCACATCCAGAGAAACAGGTCCCCGCCAAACATCATCTGTAGAAATTTGCCCAGACTGAGCACATAAATGACGGGCAGGACGTTGAAGAGGTTGAACCAGGCCCCCAGGGTGCCCGAGCGCGGTCCGAAAAGTCCGGACAGCAGTTCGGGCATGGTGCGAGCTTCGGTGCGGCGGATGCCGGCGACGAGACAAAAGGCGAAAATGATGTAGGCCGCGTACCAGAAGGCGCCCTGAGTCACCCAACTGTAGAGTCCGTATTCGAAGGCGTATTCTGTGACGGGCAGAATGCCGCCGTACCAGGTGGCCACGAGGGTGGCGGTGAAGAGCGGCAGGGTCAGACGTCGGCCCATCAGAAGGAGGTCGAGCAAATCCGCTCCTTCGACGACGGGCAGGTGGCGTCGGCGCAGGTTGCCCCAGATCACCGCTCCGAGGGTTGCCAGGAGGACGGCGGCGAAAACCCATCCGTCGGCGGGAGAGAGTTCGTCCAGAATGGTGATGGATGCGCGCATGAGGGGCTCAAAAACGAGGCCTTGCTCTAGTGCGCAGGCGGGGGGAAAGTCAAGGGGAATGGCTCATAACCCGAGGAAAATGACCAGAAGGGAAGCGACGGCGGAGACGCCCGCCAGCAGGGAAGATGCGCGGCGGAGGCGGGAGGGGGTTAACCAGCGGGGAAGACGCACAGAGGCTGATGGTGGAGAGTTCGCACGGAGGGGCCCGGCGCTCTCGGCAAGGTGGCGAAGTTGCATCGACGCCTGGCGCATGGAGGCCAGGAGCTGTTCCATTTCCTTGCTGCGTTCGGCGTTCTGTCGGGCGAGGGACATCAGAGCCCCGTTGAGCCGCGACAAGGACACCTCAACACTTCGCAGTTGTTCTGTGTCATCCGCTTGCGGCACCCGCAAGGAATCCGATTCCACAATTTCCCCACAATGAGGGCAAAACAAACCGTTTTCCTGATTCATGAGAACAGTTTGACTGATTTCAGGCCCGCCCCCAAGCGAAAAGAGTGAAGAAAGTGCCCTGAATTTTTTTTGGATTTTCCAGTTGCCAAACGCTCCAAATCAAGGCAATGTCCCGGAACGCACATGCGAGCGTAGCTCAGTTGGTAGAGCGTAACCTTGCCAAGGTTAATGTCGAGAGTTCGAATCTCTTCGCTCGCTCCATTTTAAACCCCGGTCCGCCGGGGTTTTTTATTTGCAATTCATCGGTTTCCGGAGTAGGCATGAAAAGTGCTTTCCCACCCAGGATCCCGCTTTGGACACCTTCTTATATCAATCCCAGGTACAACGCCAACAACAGGTGCTGGCCCCGCAACTCCGGCAGTCGCTGGAGATTTTGCAGGCCCCCATGCTGGAGTTGCAGGCCCTGGTGACCCGGGAACTGGAGCTGAATCCGACGCTGGAACTGCTGGAACCGTCGCAGGAGCGGATCGAAATCGAACCGGAATCCACGCGCGATTTCGAAGATGTGAGCGACCGCGAGTTCGAGGAGGAGTTTGAGCAGTTGGCGCGTCTGGACGACGACAATCGCGACAGTTTCCGTCGCAACGAAGTCCTGCAGCGGCCTTCCTCCGACGACGAGGCGAAACGGCAGTTCATGCTCGAATCGATGACCGCCTCCCCTACCCTCCAGCAGCACCTGATGGAGCAATTGACGCTCAGCCCCTTGGAAGGCTTCCGCCGTCAGCTCGCCGAAATGATCATTGGCAGTCTCGACGACGATGGCTACCTCACCACCCCGCTGGCGGAATTGGCGGCGAGCATCGGCGCGGATGCCGCCGAGCTGGAAAAGATTCTGGCGGTTCTGCGGGATTTTGAACCCGTGGGCGTGGCCAGCCGTTCCCTGCAGGAGTGCCTGCTCAAGCAGCTGGAGCGTCAAGGCAAACGCCAGAGTCTGGAGGCGCAGATCGTGGAGTTCCACCTGCGCGATTTGGCCAGCCACAAATACGGCGAGATCGCCAAGCGGCTTGAGGTGGAGGTCGAGGATGTGGTCGAGGCGACCGAACACATCGCTCTGCTGGACCCCAAGCCGGGACGGGCCTTTGCCTCCGCGGAGACGGTGTACGTCATGCCCGAGGTTTTTGTGCGCAAGGTGCGCGGTCGATGGCGCGTGCGCACCAACGACGAGGTGTTGCCCCGCCTGCGGATCAGCAAGCAGTACCGTGACATCATGCGCGATCCGACCTCGAGCAAGGAGGTGCGGCGCTACATCCGCGACAAAGTGCGGGCGGGCGGGTTTCTGATGAAAAGCATCGGCCAGAGGCAGGAAACCCTGCGCCGCATCGGGGAGGAAGTGGTGGCCCATCAGGAGGCCTTTCTGGAGGAAGGCGTGGAGAAACTGAAACCGCTCACCATGTCCGAAATCGCGCAGAAACTCGGATTGCACGAGACGACCATCAGCCGGGCGATCGCCAACAAATACATCCAAACCCCGGCGGGAGTGTTTGAACTGAAATATTTCTTCACACCCGGCTATCAGTCCGACAGTGGCGAGATGGTCTCCAACAAAACGATCAAGGACGCGATTCAGAAGCTGGTCGACAACGAGGACATCCGCAAACCGCTCTCGGACCAGGCGATGGTCAAGGCCTTGCAGGGTCAGGGCTTAAAAGTCGCTCGCCGCACGATCGCGAAGTACCGCGATGAGCTGCGCATCCTTCCCTCGCATATGCGGAAGAAGGGCTGAGGTTATTTTTCGAAAGGGGTGTGGAGGACGATGGTGCGGGCCATGAAGTCGTCAGCCTGCGGCAGGGAGGCTTCGTAGTTTGTGGCGATGGAAGCGTTGGCGGGGTGCCGGAAGGCGTCCCAGTCCCTGTGCACGCCGCCTCGGCGGGCGTTGACGACATCCCAGGCGCGGTACACGTGGCGGCCGCTGTTGACGGGGCGGTGGACTTTGTGGCCGAGGGCGGCAAGGCGGGTCTCCTCCAGGAACGCCGCCTCCTCCGACGGGGCCTGCACCAAGAGGCAGACGCCGCACTGTCCGGCTTCGTCGTGCGTGGGCACGAAACGGCAGCCGGGGGACAATTCGATTTCGCGCATCAGGCGTTCGCGGCGGCGGCGGAGGCGTCCGAGGATGCCGTCGAGTTTGCGAACCTGCACCCGGAGCATGGCGGCGTTGAGTTCGTTGAAGCGGAAATTTCCGCCGCAGAAAAAAGATTCGCTCATGGGTCCGGTCTGGGGCCAGACACTGCAACTGCCGTCCTGGGCCATGTAGAGGCGTTCGGCGATGCGCGGGTCGGAGGTCGCGCAGGCCCCGCCCTCTCCGCAGGAGATAATCTTGAACTGATTAAAACTGTAAGCGCCGAGCAGTCCCAGACTGCCCAAACGGCGTCCGCGGTAGGACCCGCCATCGGCCTGGCAGCAATCTTCAAACACGGGGATATTGTGTTCGCGTCCGAGTGCGAGGATGGGCTCCAGGTTGCAGGGCATTCCCTGCATGTGGACGGGAAGGATGCAGCCAGTGTGCGGCGCGATTTTGCGGCGCAGGTCCTCCACGTCCATCGTCAGCGATTCGTCGATGTCCACATAGAGCGGGATCGCGCCGACGGCGGTGACGGCCAAGGCGGTGGAGATGAAGGTGTAGCCGGGAAGCAGCACCGAGTGACCCGGGCCGATGCCCAGCGCCTGAAGTCCGGTGATCAGCGCCGCCGTGCCGGAGGTGACGGCCACCGCCGACGCCGCGCCCGTTTTGGCGGCCCATTCGCGTTCAAACGCCTCCACCTCCGTTCCGCCGTAACGGAAGAAATGTTTGCGTTTCAGCACGCGTTCCAGAGCGCGCAACTCCTGTTTTCCAATGTCGTACATTTCCACAACCTACCAAGGAAAACGCGCAGAGGCAACGCGGAATCCCGGTTACAAGATCGAAAAAAACCGCAGGCGTCCGCTGTCCGTGTCCAAGACCGAAACGCCGGGGGGATTGGCGCGGTGGACGGCGCCCGGATTGATGATGCGGACGTGGCCCTGTTTTTCGTCGCGCGGCACATGGGTGTGTCCGGTGAAGAGCAGGTCCAGAGCGGGGTCGGCGGCCAGTTCCTGCATGAGACGGTCGTAGTGGCCGTGATGCAGGGCGATGCGCAGTCCGGCGACCTCCAGACGGCGGAGGCGCAGCAGCGGGATGCCGAGTTTTGCAGCGTAGGACAGAAGATCGCTCTCCCATTCGTCCACATTGCCCAGGACTGCCGTCACCGGAACGCCGTTTTCCTGGACCTCAAACAGTAGATCGAGCACCGCTTCCGAACCCACATCGCCGCAATGGAAGATGTGCGCGGCGTTTTCGGAGAGCAGGATCTCCAGGGCCTTGCGGGTGCGGGGAAGATTGCCGTGGGTGTCGGACAAAAGGCCAAAGATCACGTGGAAACCTCAAGGGAGCGAATGGATTTTCGATAGGCGGCGGGGCTCTGTCCGAAGCGTTTGCGGAAATGGGTGGAGAGAGCGCCCTGTTTGTCAAAACCGCAGGCGTATGCAATGTCGAAAAGGCTTCGATCCAGGTCCGAGCAGAGACGGGCGGCGCGCTGGAGGCGCAATTCGAGGATGTACTCCCGCAAACTTTGTCCGCAGGCTGCCTGGAAATGGTAGAGCAGGGTGCGGGAACTGGCCCGGAACTCTGCGGCAAGGGCATCGACCCTCGGCGATTCCCCCGCCTCCACAAGCTGATGAATGCGACGGGACAGGCGGACGACCATCACATCGTCGCAGGAGAAGCCCCCCGTGGATTCGCGCTCGATCAGGCGGGCGCCCGGAACCCGCACAACCTTGCCCCGTTCCCAGACACCCGTTTGGAGGGCATGGGCGATTTCCACCGCGCAGCGGCGGCCCACCGCCTCGAAGTCCGGACGCACCGAAGACAACCCCCCTTCGCATTTCCCGGCGCCGGAAATCTCCGAATCCCCGGCGGCGTCATCAATACCCACAATACCCGACAACGAAGACTGTTCAGGCAGACGACGCAGCAGGAAGCTCCGGAACGATTCCGCAAGTGCGTCGTTCGCGCAACAAATGCCCAGGGGCTGGGGTTGTTCCGGCAGGAAGGAGCGCATCTGCTTTTCGGTGTCTTCATGCAGGGCAACGGGATTTGGAATGGGCGGAAAAACCAATTCGCCGATCTCAACTCCGTGGCCGGCGGACTCCAGAGCTTCGCGAAAACCCTTCAGGCGCTCCTCCGAAAACACAACCCCGCGCAGCCCCACAAACAGGAAGCGCTGATAGCCTTTCGCCAGCAGGTGTTTCGCGGCACAGCGGCCATTCTCCCCGTCGTCGGAAAACACATTCACCATGGCCAGATGGGCGCCGCAGTTGTTGCTGTAGTTCAACAGGGGAATATCCAAACTGCGAACCAGATCGTGGACGCGCGACGTGCCTGCGGCCATCAGTGCCGCCTTACATTCCGCAGCCAAAAGGACTGCCCGGTCCGTGCGCGCATTTTTGAAAACCGGAATCTCCGGCAGATGTTTGGCGCATTCCTCCATAAAACCCTGACAAACTCGCACCGAAAACGGCTGATTCGGCAGCACTTCGCAGAAAATGTATGGAGGAAAACCCATGGGACCTTTTATACACGGTTTTTCCGAAAAAGGTAAAACCTTTTTCGATCCACGGGAATCTTTCGCGCCGGGAGTCTGTTATGATGCGCCCTGAAACGTTCCCCCACATCCCCTCACCCCAAACCCTGGAAACCTCTATGCGCATAACGACACGAACAACATTGTTTGTCACCCTCCTCGCCCTGGGGCACCTCACACATGGTGCCGTCCTCTTCAGCACGGGCTGGGATAATCCGACGTCCACTACTGTGGACGGTGTTCGCAGCTACAATACGAGCACCCTCGCATATGCGGCAAATAGTATCGCGATCACCGGTGGAGGGAGCAATGGGGCTTCACCCGCAAATTTCTGGACCGTTACAAATGCCGCGCAAGTGGACCTATCTTCGGTGAGCCTCGTCAAGGCCAGCGGAGGGATTGAAGTCGGCGCCGCAAGCGGGAATGATGGTCTTTTTAAGGGCAGCGTTTTCACCACGTTGATGGATTTTTCAAACAACAATGGCACCCTCAATTCGGGCATTCGGTATGCTACGGGAGGAACGCCAACAAATTTCTGGGCACCGCAATCGAATAGCAGCTCTGTAAACAATACACGCTTCAACGTCCTCTTCGAAATCAAAAGCGGGGTAAGCCTGAGCCAATGGAACATCGCGTTTAATTACGGGACTGCCACTACAGCAACAGGAGTTTGGGACACCAACACCGCCACCCAGAACGGCACTGCGGATGTGGACATCTACTCGGTGGCGGGCGACGGAACGCTCAGCCTCTCCAGCCTCACTTTCACCGGAGTGTCTTTGTCAGGTTCTGGTCCTTTGGCCAGCCTGAATGCCGATTCCATGGCCGCATCACTTGGTTCCGGCAACTACCTCCTCAGCATAGCCCTCACGGGAAAGACCAATACCCAGCGCTACACCATCGACAACCTCGTGGTCTCCGCCATCCCCGAGCCGGGCAGTTTCGCCCTCGTGGGCATCGCGTTCCTGAGTCTGCTGGGCCTGCGCCGCCGCGCAAAATAATCCCTCGCCGAAAATCACCCCGAAAAGCGGAGGGCCAAAAACCCTTCGCTTTTTGCTTGCCAAACAGCGGCGCACCCCCTATCAATCCCCCCCCTTTCCATCCCCATTTAGGATTTCCCATGAAAGCCGACATCCATCCCGAATACGTCGATAGCAAAATTTTCTGCGCCTGTGGCAACGTGGTCACCACCCGTTCCACCCGCAAGGAAATGCACGTGAACATGTGCGGAGCCTGCCATCCCTTCTACACCGGCAACTCCAAGCTGATCGACACCGAAGGCCGCGTAGACCGCTTCAACAAGAAGTACGCCCGCGCCGCCGTCCGCTAACCCCCCGTCACCGTCAAACGGGCCGTCGTCGCTCTCCCTGCGGCCTCGGCCCGTTTTCTGTTTCCCATGAACGACGCCTACACCGACCGTCTGCGCGAACGCCGCCAGGAGCTGGAGGCGGAAATGGCGCTGCCCGCGACCTCCGCAGACCGCCGCCGCATGCAGGAACTTCTCAGCGAGCACAAACAGCTCCGCAAACGCGAAGCCCTCGCCCTCGATCTGCAAAACATCCGTGGCCAACTCGCCGAGGCCCGCGCCCTGCTCGACGATGACCACAGCGACCCGGAGTTGCGCGAAATGGCGTCTGCCGAGGTGGCCGATCTCGAACTCCGCCTCCCCGCCGCCGAAAAAACTCTCCGCCTCGCCCTCCTGCCGCCGGACCCGGCCGACGAACGGGGTGCCATCCTCGAAATCCGCGCGGGCACCGGCGGGGACGAGGCCGCGATTTTCGCCGGCGACCTCTTCCGCATGTACAGCCGCTACGCCGAACTCCAGGGCTGGAGCTGCAAAATTCTCGATGCCAGTTCCTCCGAACTCGGCGGCTACAAGGAAATCATCGCCTCCGTGCAGGGCCCCGAAGTCTACAAACGCCTCAAATACGAAAGCGGCGCCCACCGCGTGCAACGCGTGCCCGCCACCGAGGCCCAGGGCCGCATCCACACCTCCGCCGCCACCGTCGCCATCCTCCCCGAAGCCGAGGAAATCGACGACATCGCCATCCCGCCCGACGAAATCCGCACCGACATTTACCGCGCCTCCGGGGCCGGCGGACAACACGTCAACAAAACCGACAGCGCCGTCCGCCTCACCCACCTGCCCACCGGACTCGTCGTGCAGTGCCAGGACGAACGCTCCCAGGGCCGCAACCGCGAAAAGGCCATGCGCATCCTCCAGGCCCGCCTTCTCGACCAGCGCCGACAGGCCGAGGACGCCAAACGCGCCGGCGCCCGCAAAATCCTCATCGGCACGGGCGACCGATCCGAACGTATCCGCACCTACAACTTCCCCCAAAACCGCATCACCGACCACCGCATCGGACTCACCATCTACTCCCTTGACCGCGTCATGGAAGGCCTGCTCGACCCGCTCATCGGCCCCCTGCACGACCACGACACCGAAGAACGCCTGCGCGTTGAGATGGAAGGACCCGCCGCGGACGGCGGAATGTGACACAGGCATTCCTGCCTGTTCCTGGATGCGTCCTGCCCAAGCAATCCCCCCTGCGGTCGGGTTGACAGCCCCGCCCTCGCCGACTAATACTCGCCCATGACGCCGCCCTTCTCCGTGCCCCGCCCCCACGCCCGCCCACAGGCGATCCTCCCCCTTGTCGCCAGCAAAAGCGAAAGCAACCGCGCCCTCATCCTCCGCGCTCTCGCCGGATCCGGCATCCGCCTGCACAATCTCTCCCGCGCCCGCGACACCCAACTCATGGAGCAACTGCTCGCCTCCGACGCGCCGGAGCTCGACGCCCGCGACGCCGGCACGACCTTCCGTTTCCTCTGCGCCTGGTGCTGCGCCGCCCAGCGCCCCGCCTACCTCACCGGCACCCCGCGCATGCAACAACGACCCATCGGCATCCTCGTCGACGCCCTCCGCAGTCTCGGCGCAGACATCCGCTACGAAGCCAACGATGGCTTCCCTCCCCTTCGCATCGTCTCCTTTCAGCAACGCAGTCCCGTTTGCCAGGTCCGCGGCGACGTCAGCTCCCAGTTCATCTCCGCCCTCCTGCTCATCGCCCCCTTTCTCCCGCAGGGCCTCGACCTCCGACTCGTTGGACACGTCGCCTCCCGTCCCTACATCGACATGACCCTCGCCTGGATGGCCCGCTTCGGTCTCCGCGTCGACGAACAGGATCAGCGCTTCCTCGTCGCCCCACAAACACCGCTTCCCGGCGAATACACCATCGAATCCGACTGGTCCGCCGCCGGTTACTGGTACAGCCTCCTCGCCCTCGCCGGACAGGGCGAACTCAAACTCCTTCACCTGCGCGAGGACAGCCTGCAAGGCGACCGACGCCTCGCCGATCTCTTCCGCTCCCTCGGCGTCGTCAGCTCCTTCGAAGCCGACGGCGTCCGCCTGCGCCCCGGCCCCCGCGCCACCACGTTCGAGGCCGATTTCAGCGACATCCCGGACCAGGCCCAAACCTTCGCCGTCTGCTGCGCCGGACTCGGCATTCCTGCCCGGCTCACCGGCCTGCGGAGCCTCCGCATCAAAGAAACCGACCGCATCGCCGCGCTGCAAACCGAACTCGCGAAGTTTAACTGCACAGTGGAGGTCATCGGCGACGAGGAAATCCGCCTTCCCGGAACGCCCCTCCGCGTCGACGGGGCCACGGTGCACACCTACGACGACCACCGCATGGCCATGGCCTTCGCGCCTCTGGCCGCGCTGGGGGCCCTCTTTCTGGACGATCCCCACGTGGTCGCAAAATCCTACCCCAGCTTTTGGGAAGACTGGAGCCTCATCGCTTCAACTTGAGTCGCGGGTTTTCCAGGTCGCGGAGGAAGGCCGCCAGTTCCGGTCCAGTTCGGACAGTCGAAACACGCGCGGGGCCCCGATATCCGCCCCGCCCAGCGCATCCCGTCCGTCCATCGCCGGGTCGATTTTGAGTTTTCCCATGAGCGGAACCACCAGAACCGCGCTTTCAACGGGCTTCCAGATCGACAACATCGAGTTTCTGTTCGGTGCCATTTTTTGATCCGCGCGGGCTGCAAAACCAGAAACGAGGGATAGGCAACACAAACAACGAAAAAGAAGGTTCATGAAGCCGTGTTACGAAAAACGGTTCCCAATGTCCAGTGCGCCATAATATAAAATTTCATACTTTTTCCGCACACAGCACACTCCACGCTTGAAAAAGCAGCAGTTACGGCACATACAGTCTCCACGCCTCCATATCGATTCACAGTATCCCTTCGCCGAAGCCATGCACATTCCATCCCTCGTTTTTGTTGTGTTTGCCGTGTACATCACCGTTGCACGTCCGTTTTCCCATGCCGAAGAGGTCGTGTTTCTCCCGGACTGGAATGCGGGGGCCGATCCCCAGAAAGGTCTTGCGCTCTTTCACCCGCCTTCGGGCCTTCAGAGCCGCGTGGAATCGACGGAAACAGAGGATCGCCTGCGGGTGACCCGCGACGGCAACGTTTTGTTCGAAGTGGGAAATCTGCGGGTCCATCCGGGACAGCCGGGCCGCGAGCCGGCGGTCACGGCAGGTCCCGCCTTCTGGCAACGCCTCCAGCTGTCTCCACAAGGTTCGGGTTCGGTCTCCCTGCTTCGCAACGAGTACAAATTGGTCCGCGGCGGGTTTCCCCTCGACAAACAGGCCAAAACCTGGTGGACCGTCGGCGTGGACAGCTCGCAGCCGGAAACATACGAAGGCCTCTGGGTGATCGTTTGCGGGCATTATGGCTTTGGCCAACGCAGCATCGAACTCCCGCTCCACATTCCTGGCATCCAGAACGCTCCCGTGCAGATCGACAAAGGCCGTTTCCGCGTGATTCTTCCGGAGAGCGGTCTCATCCTGCAGGGCACCGTGCTCTTTCCCGACTCCCCGCGCATCGATCCGCGTCGGGAAGGCGACTCCACCCATCTGCGGATCTGGGCCGCCGCGCCCGACGAAGGAAACACCTTCACCTGGAGCGAACCCAAGCCCGACGACGCCCTGGATTTGGACGAAACCCCGGAGCCCGAAGAATCCGAAATCCCCGTGGATCCCAACGAGAGCACCCCGGAACGAACCCGTCGTCTGATTCGGGCCGTGACCACCGACACCAGCATGGGGTCGCCCACCCTGCGGCAACGCGTGAATCAGCACCTCGTGCTCGTGCTGACCCTCAGCAAAGAAGAGCCCCCGGACCTGCGTTTTGACGGCCAACGCGAGCAGGAGCTTTTTTCTATCGGAGATCAACAGGTCCGCTATTGGGAATTTCTCGTGGAGTTTGAAAAGGGCATGAGGGATGTCCTGCAAAACCGTCAAGGAAGGAAAGGTCCATGAAAACCCGTTTTGTCATCGCCGCGTGCCTGCTCCTGTCCTTGACCCGCGCCGTCGAACACCCCTATCTTCTGTTCCGAGCCGCAGATGTGCCAGCCCTGCGCAAAGCGGCGGCCTCGGAAACCGGCCAGCGGTGGATTCAGGCTCTCGAAGCGGAACTGAACCTGGCCAGCAGCGGGGGTTTTGCCTTTCATGGCGACACCGCCGAAGCCATGATGGAGCCCTCCTGGGCCGCCGGCGCGGCTTTTCTGTATCTGCTCACCGAAAACCAGGCCTATGCCGAAACCGCCATGCGCTGGGTCTGGAGCGGAATGTACGGCAGTCTGGCCAACAAAAACCAATGGCGGCAATCCTACCGCGTGCAGGGTATCGCGCTCGCCTACGATTTCTGCGCCCCGGCCTGGCCGGAGGATTTTCGCCGGAACGTCTATCATTTCCTCCTGCGGCAAGCCCAGTTCTATACCCAAAACGAGGACCCCCCGGAACGCCTCAACTTGGCCGGACGCTACCGCTATGCCGGCGAAACCACCAGCCGTTCACGCAGCCCCTCCGATGCCGAACACCGTCGTTTCCTCGCCGCCGCCGGACTCGCCGCCCTCGCCATCCGCCACGATACGCCCCTGCCCTACCGTCCTACGCCCCCGGATCAAATTCCCTGGATCGAAGCTGCGGACGATCTCCTGCTCGTCCCCGGAATCCCCGTCGTTACGCTCACCAGCGGCCACATGTTCGGCGAATGGCTGGCCAACGGCCCCTTTCCCGCCAGCGACCCCGACCCCCTGCGCGCGCTGGGTGGATTCGCCAACGCGCGCCCCCTTCCCGGCACCCGCGTGGAGTCTCTGGGCGAATCCCTTGATTTCCGGCCCTACCGACGCCACGCATCCCCCGAAGTGGGCCCCACCTTCTACCCGCGCGACTGCATGCGTTTCTTCACCCGCAGCACCGGCAGCGGCTTCCCGCCCGGCAAACGCCTCGCAAAAGCCCTCCGTGAAAAAGAGGGTCCCGAGGCCCGACTCGCCGTCGCCCTCTATACCCTCTGGCGCGTCGACGAAGAAATCTGCGTCCGCGCCTATCCCAATCTCTACTGGTCCTCCCGCGGGGTGCGCATGTGGGTCAATGGCCGCGAAGTCAAAGACGATCAGGCCTTCCGGCTCCGCCCCGGGCTCTACCCGGTCATGGTGCACATGCCCGTCACCGGCGGTTACGCCCTCCAGGCCCCACATTTCCGGGTGTATCGCCCGGAGGAATACGAGGAGGAACGTCTCGGCGCCGAAACCGCCAGCGCCTGGTTCGCGGCCCATCCGGAATTTCCGGATGGCATCGCCGACACCGTCGCCGGGGAACTGCAACGATTCCTGCGTGACGAACTCGCGGCCGACGGTTCCGAAACGCGGGGTCTGGCCGAACAAGTCCCTCTCTTTGCCCAGGCGTATCGCCAGGCCACCGGAAAAGACATCATTGCCACAAGCCCCTGGTCACAGCTGCCCCTGCACGCGGCCCTCTGGCTCGGCATGCCCGACAGTCAGGACTTCCTCCGCGGCAGCAGCCAGATTCTCCCCTTCCTTCGCGACAAGGAGGCGTCGTTGGGCCACTGGCTTCTGCACAATCCCCCGCCGCCCCTCCGCCGTCCCTCGGAAGCCATTCTCCCCATCCTCGCCCTCCGGAATCCCAGCCCGGCCCTCTCACCCGCCGAATACCCCGGGCCAAGCTTCTTTGGTACAAACGTCCCCGGCGCACACCTGCTTCGCACGTCCCCAGGCACCACGCAGGGCCGCCTGCTCAGCATGGCCGCCGGACCCGCGCCCCAGCTCCCGCTCTCCTTGCAGTTTGCCAGCTCCGACGACGCCAACGGCCCCCACTCCTGGATTCATCCCCCGCCCTCCCTGCAAGGTTCCCCAGAGTGGGCGGCCCTCCCCGGAATCGTTGGCGAGCCCCCCGCCACCCAGGCCGCCGAGGTCCTGCACGCGGAGGCGACCCCCGAAGGCATCCTGCGTCTGCGGATGCGCGCCGGACGCATCGAACGGTCCCTGTGGTTCGATTCCCGCGCGGAAACGCCCCTCCTCGTGATCGCCGACACCTTTCACGATGTCAACCGCCGCGAAGAAAAAACCCTCCGCTACTACCTCAGCCACGACCTGCATTCGGTGACCTGGATTCCCAACGAACAGATTCTCCGCTCCCGAAGAGGCGACCAACTCCTGGAAATAAAGCTGTTATCGCCACGCCCGCTGCAGCTGGTCAAAAAAGCCAGCAACCAGGAGGCCTCTCGCGGGTCCCTGATCTTTCGGCTCGACCCCGCGCCTCGCGACACCATCCGCGAGAGCGAAAACCGCCTGCTGCTTGCCGGCGAAGTGTCCAACATCGCCCTCGAGTTCGGCGATGAGTTGAAACAGACCGAATTGAAGGCCGACGTGGAGACCCTCACCCTGATCAGCATCCTCCGCATCTCCGCGGCCAAGGACACGAGCCCTCCGGAGGTCGAATGGAACCCTCCTCACCTGCGCATCGGACATCTTCGGCTCCTCTGGCAGGATGGACTCTGGCACGCGCAACCTTGAAGGCATTAAGCTTGCCCCCCTTTTTTTTTCAGATTGAATCCGCCTCATGCCCCCGCATCCGCCATCAGCCCATAAAGCCTTTCACGTCATCCTCGCGGCCACATCGCCCTATTACCGCAGGGTGATGGATGGTGCCCTGGAAATGGCGCGCGAACTGCACTGCAATCACCCCGTGTCCATCGGGTTTCCAGAGGCCCTGACCCCATCCCTTGCCCACGACAGCGACGGTGTCCTCTGCAGCGCCAGCCTCTCCTCCCACGTCTTCCTACCCGATTACCCCTTTCCGGTTGTCAATTTTTCCAACACCTACGGCCCAGTTCCCGGAACGGTGAATTTTCTCAGTGACGATGTTGCGATTGGTCGAATGGCCGCCAAGCATTTGATGCAACAAGGATACCGTCATTTTCTGTGTCTGGCCACCGCCAACAATGCGGTCGTACATCAGGAACGCGCACAGGGCTTTTCCGACAGCATCGTCCCGCTCAACATAGCCTGCCCCACCCACTTTATCTCCCTGGAACATACGCTGGGACCCGCATGGACCCGCTATCGTTTTGTCCAGGAAATCTCGGAACGTCTTCGCCCCCTGCTGCTGAACCTCGAACCCGACACCGGAATCTTCGCCACCAATGACTGGATGGCCTGGATCTTACTCAATGTCCTTCATGTGGACTACCCGGAGCTTTTACACACCGTCGGGGTCTTGGGCGTGGACAACGACAACGAAATTTCCTGGTATGGAAACGACATTCCCGAACTCTCTTCCATTGTCCCCGCCTTCCACACGATTGCCCGCGAAGGCATTCGCTGGTTGAATGAACACCCCGGAGACGCCGGCAAGTTCCAGATACCCTCAGAGGTCCGACGTTTTCCCCCGGCCACCCTCGTCCAACGAAGCTCCACCGCCTGCGGAGGCTGTCGCGACATGCTCACGGGCAAAATGTTTCGCTGGGCCTGGGACCGTATCCAGCGCAGCAAACCCGTCTCCGTCAGCCACCTTTCCTCCCAATTTCATATATCGCGCAAAACAATCTATCGACAGTGCGTCGCACAGCTCGGCGAAGCCCCGGGAGATCTGATTGACCGCATGCGTTTTGACCTGGCCCGGCACCTCCTCCGCGGAAGCACCCTCTCCGTCGGAGAAATCTCGGAACGCTGCGGTTTCGCAAAACAGGATGTCCTAAGCCGTCTCATGCGGCGCATCGAGGGCTGCACCCCGCGCGACTACCGGAGAATGGATATCCCCCCACAAACGGATGGCCCCGCAGAGTGACAATGCCGCTGTTTCAGCTCGGAGGATGCGGGTGCCCAGGCTCAGAGCTTGCGCGCCCTTGGACAGCAAAAAGGCCTCTTCAGACGCGGAAAAATCCCCTTCCGGCCCAATCCACAGCACGCGGGGAACTCCTTCCTGTTGCCGCAGAATCTCGCACAATCCCGCCACCGCCGGCGTGCGCAGGCTCGCCAGCAAGTGCAGCACATTCGACGGACACACCCCAAAAGCCTCTTCCAGAGACGCTGCCGACAGCAGCTCCGGCAACCAGGGATTCGCCGATTGTTTGGCGGCTTGAATCAGTCTCTCCCTCATCCGCGCGAGTTTGCTCTCGGCCTTGCCTCCGTCCAACTCCGAAACGGAATGCTGGCTTTGCACGCGCAGCACCCGGTTCACACCCAGTTCAACCGCGTGTTTCAGCACCTCGTCCCAGGCCGCTTGTTTCAGGGCGCCGATGGCGAGGGTCAGCTCGGGTTCCGGAGCTGAAACCAACATCACCTGTTCCACACGAAGGATCGTGTGTCGTTTTTCGACGCGCTCGATAAACGCCTCGCCCACAGCGCCGCGTCCGTTGAGCAGGGACACCGGCGTGCCGGGTCCGGCGCGGCGGACCTGGGCCACATGACGGCTTTCCTCCTCGCTGAGCACAACCTCGCCGGGAACGAGGCTCTCCACGTCGGCAAAACAACGGAATTCAGCCAGACGCGGAATCATGCAAGCCTCATCCGGCGCTGTTGAGTTTTTCCAACTCGCCGCGGCGACGCTGGAATTCGGCCGCCTTGGTTTTGAAGGTTTTCAGTTCCGGCGAATTGCCGTCCTCCAACTGCTCGCCCAGTTGTTCAATGAGTTTTTTGAGTTTGCCTGAGAGGTGGCTGGGCACTTCCACTTTCACACGGATGTGAATGTCGCCATGCCCGTGGCCGCGGGGATCGCGCACCCCGGCCCCTTTGAGGCGCAGCATGCGGCCGCTCTGCGTTCCGGACGGAATCTTGATGCGGGACGAACCCGTGAGGGTGGGAACTTCGACCTCCCCGCCCAGCGCGGCGATATGCATCGGCACCGGAAGTTCCGTCAAAAGGTCCAAATCATGCCGTTCAAAAACAGCATGTTCGCGGACGTGCAGAATCACGTAGAGATCGCCGGCTTGAGCGCCACGCGCTCCGCCCTCCCCTTTGCCCGCCACCCGCAGGCGGGAACCCGTTTCCACGCCCGGAGGAATCCGCAACGTGATGGAACGCTTGCCTCGGCGCTGTCCGGTGCCCGAACAGGCCTTGCAGGGGTTGCGGATCTGTTTGCCGCTCCCTTTGCAGGCGGGACAGGTCTGGCGCATCTGGAAAAAACCGGAACTGGTCAGCACCTGTCCCTGCCCTCGACAGGTCGGGCAGGTCTCCACTTTGCTTCCCGGTTCGGCGCCACTGCCGCCACACACATCGCATTCGACGTTCACGTTGTAATTCAAATCGCGGCGCGACCCGAAAACCGCTTCTTCAAAATCAATCTCCAGGTCAAAACGCAGATCGTTGCCACGGTTGCTGTCTTCCCGCGCCCCGCCGCCGAAAAAGTTGTCGAAAATCGACCCGCCCCCGCCTCCGCCGAAGGCACCCATGAAGGTGCGCAGGGCTTCTTCGAGGTCCACGCCGCCAAAACCGCCGGCTCCCCCGCCGCCACCGCGTCCTGCTCCGAAGGCCGCATGTCCAAACTGGTCGTATTTCTGGCGTTTGGCATCGTCGCTGAGCACTTCATAGGCCTCGGTGACCTGCTTGAAACGCTCCTCCGCGCTGGTGTCCCCCGGATTTTTGTCCGGATGATATTTGACCGCCATTTTGCGGTAGGCTTTTTTGATATCCTCCGCCGTGGCCGATTTCTCGACCCCGAGAATACTGTAATAATCTTCTTTGTCCGCCATCAGACGCCCTCCCCGGTGGATACGACCACCTGCGCCGGACGCAGGAGCAACGCGCCCAGTTTGTACCCCTTGCGTGTCACAGCCACGATGTTCCCCGCCGGAATGTCGGCGGATGCGATCTGAGTGATGGCCTCCTGCACATTTGGATCAAAGGCCGTCCCCGGGTTCGCGGCGACAGGTGTCAGGCCATACTTGCCGAGAACAGAAGTCAGCTGGTCGCGGACGAGCGTAAAGCCCTTGAGCAGATCGGCGGAAACGTCGCTGTTGCGCGCGGAGTTCTCGATGCCCAAATCAAAGCTGTCAACCACCGTCAGAAGATCGGCGCAGATGTTTTCAAGGCAGCGCTGGCTCCATTCCTCTTTTTCCCGGCGGGTGCGCTTGCGGAAGTTGTCGAAGTCGGCCTGCAGACGGAGGAGACGGTCCTGAAGTTCGCGGGAGGGATCGACGAGCGTCGCCTCCTGCACTTCAATCGGGGGTTGCTCCCCGACAACGGTTTCGTCCGCGGGGGCGTCCATGGGGATCACGTTGTCTGGAATGTCGGTCATGATGAATCAGGGAATGGGTTGTACGGTTGAAAGCGGAGGATCATACCCGAACGCTCCGGAATGGCAAGCCCGGGCCTCGGGAATTGGCGGCGAAAAAAACGGCCCGCGACGGGAGACGTGGCGGGCCGTGCTGAGGTCAA